>JAFTQJ010000027.1 GCA_017462785.1 Oscillospiraceae bacterium
ACTGCGGTGAGCGACAAGGGGCTTCGCCCCTTGACCCCACGACCTTTTTGAAAAAAGGTCGATCAAAAACTTTTGTCCCTGCCTTCGGCTTCAAAAGAGTGGTTTTTCGACAGACTGAGACCGCCGTACCGAAGTACAGCGGTCTTTGCTGATTCAAGCTAAAATCAAGCCTTGCCAACAGAGCCGAACAGCTCCATCTTTTCCTTAACAGTAGCCTTGATTGCCTCGAAGCCGGGAGCCAGAAGCTTTCTGGGGTCGAAGCCCTTGCCCTGCTGATCCTTGCCAGCCTCGATGTATGCTCTTGTAGCTTCCTGGAATGCCAGCTGGCACTCTGTGTTTACGTTGATCTTTGCAACGCCCAGAGAGATTGCCTTCTTGATCATGTCAGCAGGAATGCCTGTACCGCCGTGCAGTACCAGAGGCATGTCTCCTACCTTCTCCTTGATGGCAGCCAGAGTTTCGAAGGACAGACCTTCCCAGTTCTCCGGATACTTGCCGTGGATGTTGCCGATACCAGCAGCCAGCATGGTTACGCCCAGATCTGCAACAGCCTTGCACTCGTCGGGATCTGCACACTCGCCCTTACCGATTACGCCATCCTCTTCACCGCCGATGGAGCCAACCTCTGCTTCCAGAGAAAGACCCAGAACCTCACATGCATTCACCAGAGCTGTGGTCTTTGCGATGTTCTCCTCGATCGGATAGTGGGAACCGTCAAACATTACGGAAGAGAAACCTGCGTTGATGCAAGCCTTTGCACCCTCGAAAGAGCCGTGGTCAAGATGCAGAGCAACCGGAACTGTGATACCCAGCTCTTCGATCATGCCCTCTACCATGCCCACTACGGTCTTGTAGCCGCACATGTACTTGCCGGCACCCTCGGATACACCGAGAATTACGGGGGAGTTCAGCTCCTGTGCTGTCAGCAGGATTGCCTTTGTCCATTCGAGATTGTTAATGTTGAACTGGCCTACTGCATACTTGCCGTCACGAGCCTTGTTCAGCATGTCCTTAGCGGAAACTAACATATATTCGTCCTCCTAAATTTTACTGCGGGAGCATTGCTGCCCCATCGTTATTATTATAACAAATCTGCAAAAAAAAAGCAAGCATTTCCAAAAATTTTCTCTCAGTTCTTCGTTTTTTTCTTTTTCGCACAAAAATATACAAAAAAAGAGTCAGTTTTATTTCCCGTTTCGTGCATGATGTGGAATCTCGTTGGAAACCATTGACTTTTTAGTAAATCTGATTTACAATAGTAATATCAGCAGTGCAGGACACTGCAAAAAAATCAACCATAGGGGGACACAGATCATGTGGACACGAAGCTTATTGAAACAGAATGCGTGGAATTCGCTGAAAGAAAAGGGATATTACTGGAATGCGTTTCTGGTTTGCCTGCTGACGGGATTATTTGTTGACGGAAGCGGAGGCGGCGTTTCCTCTTCATCCTCAGTGAATTTCCAGAACGAGTTTCCCACCGGAGAGATGACGGAAGAGGAACATGCAATCATTATTGGTGCGATCATCACATTTATTGTGGTCTTTGTGATCGCACTGGCAATCGCCTTTGTCATTTCAGCATTCGTCGGCGGTCCGATGGAGGCAGGCAGAGCAAACTTCTTCATTAAGGCAAGAGAGGGCGACACTTCTCTGATGCATATGTTTGACAATTTCGGCAGCGGCAAGTACATGCCCACTGTCAAGACCATGTTTGCACGTTTTCTTTATACATTCCTGTGGTCACTGCTCTTTGTGATTCCGGGCATCATCAAAACTTATGAATACCACCTCATTCCCTACCTGATGGCAGAGAACCCGAATCTCCCGAAGGAGCGTGCGTTTGAGATCTCCAGACGTGCAATGGACGGTGAGAAGTGGAAACTGTTCGTATTGCAGCTTTCTTTCATCGGCTGGTACCTGCTGGGTGCACTGGTCTGCTGCGGCAGCGTCTTTGTTTCACCCTATGAGCAGGCAACGATGGCAGAATTCTATGCATGCATGAGAGCAAAGATCATCGCTCAGGGCATCTCCACAGAGGAAGAGCTGACGGGCGGTATGAACGGTTTCGGCGGCGGCATGATCTCCGGTCAGATCACATCCGCACAGAATCCCTATGATATGTGATCGGGGGACTGACGAAGCTATGTGGACGAGAAAAGAACTGAAGCAGAACGCATGGAATTCCCTGAAGCCGCATTACTGGGCGGCTTTGGGCGTGTCCTTGCTCGCCGGTCTGCTGGGCGGCACCCAAGCAAGCGGTAAGCTGGATTTTTCGGAAATTCCGAGTGCATATGAGAATCTTGTGACGATGTACATGCAGGAGGGCGGCGTGGAGTCCGAAGCCTATGCAGCAGCTCTGGTGACGCTTGGCATCATCCTGCTGATCGCTGTCCCGATCGGGCTTGTGCTCTATGCATTTTTAAGCGGCCCTGTCAATGTGGGCTACTGCAAATTCTTCATGCAGGCAAGGGAGAACGATGTGCAGATTTCCCATCTCTTCTCTGCATTTACCGGCGGCAGGTACATGAATATCGTCAAGGTCATGTTCCTTCGCTGCCTCTACACCTCGCTCTGGTCTTTGCTGTTTGTGATTCCGGGCATCGTCAAGGGCTATGAGTACTACCTCATCCCCTACCTGCTGGCGGAGAATCCGAATCTCCCGAAGGATCGTGCATTTGCGATTTCCAAACAGGCGATGAACGGCGAGAAGTGGAATGTTTTTGTGCTGGAGCTTTCGTTCATCGGCTGGTATCTGCTGGGTCTGCTGGCTTGCTGTGTCGGCATGTTTGCCGTTGTACCTTATGAGAAGGCAACCTATACGGAATTCTATGCATGCATGAGAGCGAAGATCGTTGCACAGGGCATTGCCGCTGAGGAAGAGCTGACGGGCGGCGTGATCTCCGCAGCACAGAATCCGTATGATATGTAACAGGAGGAAATCAATTTATGTGGACAATTGGTTTATTGAAGCAAAATGCATGGAATTCTCTGAAAGGCTACTACTGGACAGCATTTCTGGTATGTCTGCTGAGCAGTCTGATCATGAGCATGGTGGGCGGCGGAACGGGCATGCTCCATACGCCGACGATCGGTATGTTCATGGATGGCGGCACTTCTGGTGATGCAGGTGCAGCACTGGCGATCGGTGCACTCATCGTTGTCTATCTGCTGATCTTTGCTGCGGCTCTTGCGTTGGGCTTTGCAACTTCTGCATTTCTGGGCAATCCGATCTTTGTGGGACAGTGTTCCTTCTTCCGTAAGGCAAGACAGGGCGACGTGGACTTTGTACACATGTTCGAGGGCTTCGGCGGCAACTACATGAACACCGTGAAGGTGATGTTCCTGCGGATGCTCTACACGTTCCTTTGGTCGCTGCTGTTCCTCATTCCTGGCATCATCAAGGGGCTGGAATACACGATCATCCCCTATCTGATGACGGAGAATCCGAATCTTTCCGCAGATCGTGCATTTGAGATCTCACGCCGCACCATGAACGGCGAGAAGGGCAAATGCTTCCTGTTCCAGCTTTCTTTCATCGGCTGGTTCCTGCTCGGTACGCTTGCCTGCGGTGTGGGTGTGTTTTTTGTAATGCCGTACTATGAGGCAGCAATGGCAGAATTCTATGCCTGCATGAGAGCAAAGGCAATTGCACAGGGGATTACCACGGAAGAGGAGCTTTCCGGAGGGATTGCGTAAAACTGAACAGAGCTAAGAAGCGTCCGCTGACTGCGGACGCTTTTCTGATCCAATTACTTCGCCAGTTCCTCCCGAACCGCATTCATATCGATCCGGATCTCCTTGGCATACACGATATTGCCCTGTGCATCCTGCACATTCTTGTCAAAGAATACCGCTGTCACCGTGTCGCCCATGATAGGAACGATGCAGCCAATTTCAAAGCCGTCGGCATAATCGGGATACGCACGCACCTTGACAGGTGCAAGCTCTGTGCGGTTTTCATCAATGAGCCATGCACCGCTTCCGTTGGGATCGTCAAAGCCAACGATCATCATGGCAGGCGAGATCTCATAGAACCGCACGGAATAGCCGTCCTCCGTGATCGTATAGGTCTGCTTGCTGCGAAGGGAAAGGTCGGGGGTGATGTCAGCGGAAAGACTGCCGCTGCCGAGCGGTACGGGCTTCTTGTCCATGTAATCCGTCTTTGCCGCACTGTCCGCAAAGGTCACGGATGCAGTGCCGCCCACGGTGATCTCCTCGAATGCGACCAGTTCGATCGTGCCGGAAAAATCATTTTCGGTCTGTTCGTCCAGCGTCAGACTGCCGCGCAGAAGTGCAAGTCCCTCCGTTCCGGCATTGTAGCTGTAAACCGTATCACCGAGCGTGATCGTCAGATCTTCAAGGGAAATGAGCCGCTTGCCCTCGGGGTTGCCGTCCTTCAGGCTGCCGCTGATGCCGATCATGGTCGTGATGCCGTCACAGTACACGCTCCCGACCGAAAGCTCCATGCCCTGTGCCGATGCCGAGCCGTCCGCATTCTGTGCGTGTGTGCCGATGGCTTCATAATCATACTGCACAGCCTGCTTATCCAGCGGACGCTGGAGGAAAGCGGCAGCGGCAGTTCCGCAGCAGGCAGCGGCACACACAGCGGCAGCAAGGGTGACGGTGATCTTGGTTCTGTGCTTCTTCATTGTGATCTTCTTGTTCTCGTTTCTGAATCGTTCCATAATATTGCTGACCTCCTCATTGTTCAGCGGTTCTGCGTTCGGGCATTCGGTATGTTCTGCGATCTGATTCATCAGCTCTGCAAATTTCTGTTCCATCATGATTCCTCCTTCCGGAAATAGCCGGGATTATTGTGCATGATTTTCTTTTTTCCTCTGGAAATGCGGTTGTACACGACCGACCGGTCTTTTCCCATTGACCTCGCCGCTTCTTCAGGCGACTGCCCCAGCCAGAAAATTCTGGTGAACAAGAGCTTGTCCTCGTCACTCAGACAGGCGGTCAGCTCTGCAAAGAAGCTGTTGAAATTGCTGTCCGCTGTGAGCTGTGCGGTGTCCTCGATCTGCATTTCCGTGATGTCCACGGTCGGTTCGATCCGTTCGAGCTGCCGCAGGCGGTTGAGTGCCGTGTATTTTGCGATCGTCGCAGCCCATGCCTCAAAGGGATGTGCTTCGTCATAGCTGCCGATATGCTCCCAGATCTTCATGATGCTGTCATACAGACATTCCTCCGCATCCTCCGGATGGGCATAGAGGATGCGCCGGATGACGGCTTTCATCATGCCGCCGTAGGTACGCACCATAAATTCCAGTGCGTCTTCGTTTCTTTGCCGGAGCAGCCCGACAAAATTCTGTTCTGTGATATTCAATGTTTTTCCTCCTGATGCTGTGTTGTATTGTCCCTACACTTACTACTACACGCCGGAACATGCAAATCTATCATGTTCCGGAAAATTTTTTCAAAAAAATTGCGGCATGGGGAAAACATGCCGCATTGCCGTATTATTCCGAGGCCGTTGTGTCCGTCGTTTCTGCTGTCGTTTCCGTCTGCACAGTTTCCGCTGTATCTGCGGATGTTCCGCTGTTTTCCGCACTGCCGTTCTCGATGAAGCTGTCAAATGTGATCGTCAGACCGTAGCACGGCAGGGAGAATTCCACAGGGATTCCCTCCTTGTTGAAAGTCAGGGAATAGCTGCCCTCGTCGATCTCACCCTCACAGATGATGCTGTTTTCCTCCTGTGTGCCGTTCAGCTCCGTTTCGGCTGCCATTTCGTCCACGATCTCCATCAGCTCGGCAAGCACTGTTTTCACAGCCTGTGCGGACTGCGGCACGGAGAATTCCAGACCCTTGTAGGATGCGGTCACATCATTGTCGAGAAAATCAAGCTGCACACCGGAGAGAGCCGGCGGTTCGGTAAAGCTCACACTCCATGCGTCCGTGCCGCAGCGTGTGAGCACTGCCTTGGTTTCGCTGTCCTCCATAGACATGGTCACTTCAGCGGTAAAGGCTCCGTTCATGCGGTTGCTGACGTTGCTGGCGGTCTGTGTTCCTGCACATCCGGCAGCGGAGAGCATCACTCCGCAAAGACAGAGAATTGTCAGAATACGTTTCATGGTATCACCTCAAATGTATGATTGGGTTATACATCCGGTTTCTTACGCATTCCATAGTATTCTATCACATCACGTCCTGTAAATTGCAGATCAGATCCTGCGGCAGCATATAGTGCTCCGGCAGATGCTCTGCGGCGGCATCTCCGGCACTTGCATGGAGGTACACCGCTGCACAGGCGGACTCAAACAGCTCCATTCCCTGTGCTGCAAGGGAGGCGGTCATGCCGGCGAGCACATCGCCGCTTCCGGCTCTCGCCATGCCTGCGTTTCCCTTGGTGCACACCGCTGTGCGGATGCCGTCCGTGATGATCGTGCCGGCTCCCTTGAGGGCGACAACGGCTCCCGTTTTTTCGGCAAGGAGCTTTGCGGCTGCCGGTCTGTCCGACTGCACCTCTGCTGCAGTCATGCCGAGCAGCCTTGCTGCTTCCGCAGGATGGGGTGTGAGAATGGTTCGTCCCCTTGGTATGCATTCTATGCAGCTGCACACCGCATTCAGACCATCCCCATCGAGAATGACGGGACAGCGGCTTTCGGAAAGGAGGAATTTTGTCAGATCGGCGGTGTTTTCGGTCATGCCCATACCGCAGCCGATCAGGAGGGCGGTCTTATCCGTGAGGGCGTGACGCAGGAGAGCGTGGTTTTCCGCATTCCGGAAGAAACCCTCCTCATCCGTTTGCAGCGGCAGGCACATGCATTCCGGCACACGGACTGCAATGGTCTGCAATGCGGCTTCTGCGGAGGCAACAGTTGCAAGTCCTGCACCGCTTCGCATGGCGGCTTGTGAAGCAAGCACGCACGCCCCACGCATCCGGACACTGCCGGCTGCAATGAGCAGATGCCCACGCCTGTTTTTATGGGTATCGGGGGCAAGCTCCGGCAAATGAACACGATCCCCCTCCAGCAGAAGGGCGGCAGGGGGATCCAGCTTTGCAGGGGCATCCGCCGGAATGCCGATGTCCATGCAGAGGATCTCACCGCAGTGGGCACGCAGGGGGTACTGGGTCATGCCGAGCTTGACTGCACCAAAGGTCACGGATGCATCCGCATGGGCAGTGAAACGGCTGACACTTCCGGTGGAGGCATTGCCGCCGCTGGGAATATCACAGGCAATGAGCTTTGCCCCCTCGGGGATGCGGAGCAGCTCATCCGTTCCCTCCGGCAGTTCCCCACGAAAACCCGTGCCGAACAGACCATCCACAATGACATCCGCATGCTGACGGAAGCTGCCCGATGCAGGCACGACCGGAACGCCTGCCAGCTGCACGGCTCGTTCAGCGGCATTGCGTGAAATTTCTGTTTTCGGGGCACCGAAGGGAGCAGTCACCTGCACCTCCCATCCGGCAAGGGCGAGGTGGTAGGCGGCAACATAGCAGTCACCGCCGTTGTTTCCGGTTCCTGCAAGGAATTCGGCTCTTCTGCCCTCCGGCACGAGCTGCCGGATGCATGCGGCAAGGCTGTAGCCTGCCCGTTCCATCATCCGTGCATAGGAAATACCGGCGGCATCCGTGAGCTGTTCGAGCTGCTGCATCTGTTTGGGTGTGACAAGTAGCATCAGTTTTCCTCCTGTTCCAAAAATCCCCGCCGGTGGGCGGGGGTGGGTTTACGAAATCTTCTTTCTCAGTGTTCTCGGCAGAAACGGCTCTATTGCCCCTCTCATCCGTCCATCCGGTGTGAAATACAGGCAGCATTTGCCATGCTCGGGGTGGTCGAATTCTGCATAGTACTCCTCCGCATCCTCTTCATCGCCCATCATGGACACGCCGACTGCGGAAAATGTGGTCATGTCATCCTGTGATGCCGTGCATGCATCCGCTTTGCCGTACATGGTGAATGCGGAAACGTCAATACTCAGCATGTTCACACGCTTAGTCTGCCCGAGGATCTTGTCAATATCAAAGGTGCCGTTAGTGCAGGAATATTCATATTCCACATTCTGGATCTTCAGCAGATAAATGGCAAGATAGACGATGCCGACCGGCAGCACCACCGCAATGGGGGCTACGAAAAAGGTCAGATAGAGGGAGAAGAGCGTGAGCAGGACGGCTCCGGCAATGAGAAGCCCCTTTTTCAGGTCATCCTGCGAGGTGTTGTTTTTTTTGACAAGCTGTTCAGCGAACTGATCCATTTGAATTCCTCCGTTTATGTTGTTTTTACTATTGTAGCACATTTCACAGAAAAAAACAAGAGCCTTTGTATATAAAAAAGAAGCCGCTGGGTATGTCAGCGGCTTTGAAAAGGAAGAAATTGAAATACTGTCCCTCACAATTCCAATGGGCAAAGCCCATCGGAATCATGTGAGAATCAGTATCAGGGGGGCGGAGAATTATCTGGCGTTTCCGTAGATCTGACCGTCATACATCACTTTGCCGTTCGCCTTGAACAGCTCGGAAACAGTCACGATCTGCCAGCCCTGCTGCTTCATGTAAGGAGCAAGGTACTCGACCGCTTCAGCGGTGGAGGTATAGGTTTCGTGCATCAGCACGATGGAATTGTCCAGACTGCCGTCATTCATGCCGGCAACGATCTTGTTGATCATATCCTGTGCGGTTGCACCGCTCCAGTCAGCGGAATCCACGGAGCATGTGATCAGCGGTGCTCCGGCATTCGCCTGTACGGTGGAATTAACAGAAAGATAGGGAGGACGGATCAGGAAATTGTCCCTGCCTGTCAGTCTTGTCAGGATGCTCTTGCAGCTGTTGATCTCGTTCTGTACTTCGGCGGCGGAAAGATTGGTCAGATAGGGGTGGCTCATTGTGTGGTTTGCTACTTCAAAGCCCAGCTCATGGGCACGGGTGATCTCTGCTTCATTGGAGCCGTTGATGAAATTGCCCCAGTAGAAGAATGTCGCATGGAAGCCGTTTTTGCTGATGGCATCCTGAATGCGGATGGAGGTGTCACTGCTTGCTGTACCTACGGGACCGTCATCAAAGGAGAGTGCCACCATGGGCTTGGAGGTGTCGATCCACGAAATATCCGCAGTATTGTACCACTGACCCTCCACATATTCCGGAGCGTCCGTTGTGGGTTCTGTTGTGGGTTCCGTTTCAGGCTCTGCCGGTCTGTCCCAGAAGCCGGTGAGAATGCCCTTCTTGAGGATGGCAAGATCAAATGCGGTGACGCTGCCGTCATTGTCAAGATCTGCCTCTGCATTGCTGATGGTCACATTCTGACCGAGCAGCCACTTTTGCAGAGCAATGATGTCGGTGACATTTGTGGTGCTGTCCTTGTTGATATCACCGTTTCCGGAAACTGTTCCTCCGCCTTCGTAAGCGGTACCCTTGGGTGCAGCCATTGCTTCATCCATGTAGAAACTTGTCAGACCCTCGTTGGTTTCTACGTACAGCAGGAGATTGGAGGCACCGGAAGGAATGGTGAATGCTGTATTTTCCAGCTGGATCCATTCGCCCTTTGCTCCTGAACCCTCTGCAACTGTTGCATAATTTGCCTCACCGTTCAGATCGTACTGAAGGGAGAGCTTGAAATCCTCGGAGGATGCTTCATTCTGCATTACCATGACGCTGAAGCTGTAGGCATTGCCCGGCTGGAATGTGGAGGTGCTCAGGGTATAGCCTGCACCGTTCCATGCATCCGTTCTGCCGCTGACATACAGGGAGCTTCTGCCGGCATATGCAGCATTCTGTGTGCGTTCTACGCTGTCCTCACCTCTGACGGTCCAGCTGTCCATGCCGGATTCAAAGGGGCAGTAGAAATAATAACCGCTTGCATCGGGATCGGGCTGTGCCGGAGCTTCCGTTGTGGGCTGGGTGGTCTGCTCGCCGCCGACAAGAATGTCGAACTGCTTGACTGTTGCAGAACCCTGGCTCTGGTAGCCCTCCACGCAGAGTGCTACTTCGTACATTTTGCCCATCGGCAGACCGAGTGCTTCCCATGCTGCAAAATGGTCATCCACGGAGATCGTGCCGGAGGTTTTCTTATCCGTGCGGACGCTCCAGTACTGGTCGAATGTGGTCTCGCCGATGATGGAGGGCTGGTTCTCACGGATGGTGTGATACACATCATAGGTGCCGCCGTCCACGGTGATCGTGTCGATCGCAGTTGCTCCCGGCGGTCTCCAGGTGCCCCAGCTTTCTACAATATAGTACTCCACCAGCGGTTCCTTGGTCCAGCCATATACACAGAGGTAGGAGTTGCCGTTCGGATTGTAGTCCACATCATACTGCACCTCAATATTGCCCAGCTCCTTGTAGGTCTGTGTGCAGTCAAATTTCTGACCCTTGCGGAAGAGTGCATTGTTGATGTTGCTCCACTCGCAGCTGAATGTGCCGCCGCCCGTGAGCGTCATGCTCGTGGTTCCGGTATCCTTCCACAGCTCGTAGTCATAGCCGTCCTCACTGCCGGTCTTGTTCTCGGTGATGACGGTTGCCGCAGAAAGCTCCTGCACCGGCAGCATCATTGCCGTCATAACCACGGACAGGAAAGCACTCAGAAATCTGCTCCTGCTTTTTTGCATTTTCATAATACCTCCACCTTTCTGTTTTGCTGCCGCAGCAGCGATTTTTTCGTACACATTGTCGGGTTTCCCCTTCGTTCTGATGTCATTATAGCACAAAACCCTTGAAAATTTCTTGAAAGAATGAAATAAATTTGAAGCATTTGTTTCGGAAGTTTGAATACGGAGGGAGGCAATGTCACATTCGGCGGACAGAGCATCTGCAAAAATCTGCATACAGACCAAAAAATTTCCAGTTTGTCTACTTCTGAACAACTGGAATGTTATTATGATTATGGTTGAATTTGGGCGGAGAATGTGGTATAATAAAGAGATAATACATAAAAGCGGACGAATCCCCCAAAACAAACAGAATTTTTTGATCATCTTGTACGATCACAGGAGGAACTACATATGGAACAGAATTTCATCAAACCGCCGGTGGAGGTACGCTGTGCAGAAGAGCTGGCGGTGCTGGCTCAAACGGATACCGGCAAAAAACCTGAAAACTGGAAGCTCTCCCCGAAAGCTGTGCGGACATTCATCCTCGGCGGTGAGGCGGTGCATCCGGACGGCAGCAAAACAACCATCTCACGCAAATTCTACGGCAATGATGCCCTTGTGGAACGCTGCATCATCACGCTTGCCGGCAGCCGTGGTCTGATGCTCGTGGGCGAACCCGGCACGGCAAAAACGATGCTCTCGGAACTGCTCTCCGCTGCCATCTGCGGCGTGAGCACCAACACCGTACAGGGCACCGCCGGCACAACGGAGGACATGATCAAATACAGCTGGAACTACGCTCTCCTGCTCTCCAAGGGTCCGAGCCGTGAGGCACTCGTTCCGGCTCCGCTGCTGGTCGGCATGGAAAAGGGCATCTTTGCAAGATTTGAGGAGATCACCAGAACACCGGCGGAAATTCAGGACAGCCTGATCTCCGTCATGAGTGACAAGATCCTCAATATTCCGGAGCTGGGTGATGACGGCTTTGTCTTTGCAAAGCCGGGCTTCAACATCATCGGCACAGCAAATACCCGTGACAAGGGTGTCAATGAAATGTCCGGTGCTCTCAAACGCCGTTTCAATTTTGAAACGGTCGCTCCCATCCGTGATGTGCGGCTGGAAAAGGAGATCATTGTCAAGGAAGCTCAGGATCTGGCAAGGGCTGGACATATTGACTGTCCGGTGGATACGGATGTTGCCGAGCTTCTGGCGGTCACTTATCACGAGCTGCGTGAGGGCGTGACGGCGGAGGGAACGCTGGTGGATCGTCCGGCGGCAGTCATGAGCACAGCGGAGGCGGTTTCCGTCTATTTCCAGACACTCAGCCATGCATGGTACTACGATGACGGCAGGATCGACCTGCGGCTCCTGACGGAAAACCTGCTGGGTGCGGTCTGCAAGGAAAACCGTGACGATCTGGAAAAGCTCAAGGGCTATTTCCACACAGCGGTCAAGGAAAAAAGTGCGAAAGAGGGCGGATTATGGAAAGCGTATTACGAAACAGGGAAATTTCTGAAATGATCCCCTGTGACATGCAGCAGCCCGTTCTGCTGTTTCCCGTCCGGCACCACAGCCCCGTGTGCAGCTATCAGCTCATGCGGACGATCGCTGCCTACCAGCCGGACACCATCCTCATTGAGGGTCCGGAGAATGCCAATGAGCTGATCCCCATTCTCACAAGTGAAGAAACGGTACTGCCGGCGGCGATCTATTATTTCTACAAGGATACGAAAAAGCTCGTCAGCGAGGAGGGCGAGGATTACCATTGCTACTATCCGTTTCTGTATGCATCACCCGAGTACAATGCAATGGCAGAAGCGAAAAAGCTTGGCATTCCGACAAAATTCATTGACCTCCCATACAGTGAGATCCTGATTCACACCAAAGGTGACAGGGGACTTCGCACGGAGCAGGAAAAACACAGCTATGCGGATGATTCCTACCTTGTGAAAAGCCGCTTTTATGCGAAGCTCTGTGAAAAAACGGGGCTTCGGAATTTCGAGGAGTTCTGGGAGAAATATTTCGAGATCGGCGGCATCCGGAAAACACCGGAGGCATTCATCCGGCAGATGTACACCTACTGCATCCTCACACGCAGGGAAACACCGCAGGAGGAGATGGAAGCGGATGCAACATTTGCCCGTGAACAGTGCATGGCAGCACGGATTCAGGAGGCAATGCAGCAGTACAAAAAGGTGCTGGTCGTGACCGGAGGTTTTCACAGCCTCGGACTGCATGAGCTTTTGCAGGCAGAGGTCAAGACTCCGAAGCTGCACAGCTTTTCTCCGGAGGTGCAGAACTGCTACCCGATGGCGTATTCCTATGATGCGGCGGACGCTCTGCGAGGATATGCCTCCGGCATGCAGCATCCGCAGTTCTATGATGAGATCTGCAAAGACCTCCTTTCCGGCAGGGAGCCGGAGGGGGTCTATCGGGATCACACACTGGATCTGCTGGCGAGAACTGCCAAGGAATCGGCAAAAAAGGACATTCCCATTTCCATTGCCGATGTGACGGCGGCTTACTCCCTGATGGAGGGGCTGGCGGCTCTGCGTGGTGCACAGGAATGCGGCATGTATGAGCTTTATGACGGTGTGACTTCCTGCATGATCAAGGGCGAAAAGACGACGGCAAGTGCGATGCCGCTGGAGCTTCTCGGACGGCTTGCGACCGGTGATGCGGTCGGCAGGATCGGCGACCGGACGCATGTGCCGCCGCTGATTGCGGATTTTGAAGCACAGTGCGAAAAATTCCGGCTCAAAGCGAGGAGTGCCGTGCCGCAGGAGGTGGAAATCCCCCTCTTTCAGAAAGGAAAGGGCATGGAGGAAAGCCGTTTTCTGCACCGGATGGAATTCCTCGGCACGGAATTTGCACAGCGGCTGAAAGGTCCCGACCTGCACAGGGGCACGGACAGGAGCCGTGTGCGTGAGGTCTGGAAATACCGCCGCACACCCCATACGGATGCGGTGCTGATCGACCATACGACGGACGGTGTGAATCTGGAGGAGGCATGCCGGACACTGGCTGGAAAGGCTCTGCACCGTGAGAGAAGATGTGAAATGGCTGCAAGGATCTCCGTGGACTGCTTTCTGATGGGGATCACGCTGCCGCCGCAGGATACCGCCTGCATGGAGGAGATTCTGGTGAATGACGGCGATTTCTTTTCCATCGGCAAGGGGCTGTATTATTTCGATATGCTCCATTCCCTGCGGATGCTCTACGGCTTTTCGGATGATGCAGTACTGCGGTATATTTCCCAGTGCTTCAGCAAGCTGACGGCTCTGCTGCCCACGATGGGGGATGTGCCGCCGGAGCATGCACAGGAATGCATTGAGATCTGCCGCATCCTCTACGGCGTGACGGGGCGTGTGCTGCCGGAGCGTCGGGAGGAGCTGGAGCTTGCCCTGCTCACGCTCACGGAGCGTGAAGAGAAGGAACCCTCCGTATTCGGTGCAGCTTCCGGTCTATTGTACGCAATGGACGGGAGCCGCCGGACACAGGCAGAGGGGGCAATGCGTGGCTATCTGCGTGGCAGTCTTGCGATGCAGAAGCAGGGTGCACTCTTCCTCAAGGGCTTGTTTGAAACGGCGAGGGACATTGCCCTGACGGATCAGAGCTTCCTGCGGATGACGGATGAGCTGATCGGGGGTATGGACTTTCAGGATTTTCTGGAGGTACTCCCCTCTTTGCGGCTGGCGTTCAGCTATTTCACGCCCTCCGAAATCCAGAGCACAGCGGCTGCGGCTGCGGCACTGCATGCAGGAGGTGCGGAGGACATTCTGCGGAAAAAGGCGGTCAATGAAGAGCTGTACCTGTTCGGTGCGGAGCTTGACCGTGAGATCTGCGGCATACTTGGAGAGGGGGCAACAGGATGAACAGCATGGAACAGCAGGATCAGCAGGCGGTGAACCGCTGGCGGCTGGTGCTCGGCGGCATGTCCGACCGGCAATTGCAGTTCGGCGGCAGTGCCCGTGAGATCCAGCGGTTTGAGAATATGGAGGAGCTGCTAGACTATCTCTATTCCAATGCACAGGGCGAGGATGTCCGCACAGCCGACAGAAAAGGCGGCATGGGCGGCTCCGTCCTGAGTGCAGCGGAATGGATCACCAAGGTACGCAAGCTCTTCCCGAAAGAAACAACCGATGTGCTGGAAAAGCATGCACTGGAAGAATTCAGGATGACCGAGCTGATCACGGATAAAAAGGTACTCGAAAAGCTGGAACCGGACATGGATCTGCTGAAATCCATCCTCCAGCTCAAACACCTGATGAAAGGCGAGGTACTGGAAGCGGCGAAGAAGATCGCCGAAAAGGTAGCGGAACAGCTGCGTGAAAAGCTGGAAAACAGCATCCGGCGTTCCATCCTCGGCAGGATCGACCGCAATTCCTCCAGCCCCGTGCATTCGGCAAGGAATCTGGACATCAAAAAGACCATACGCCGGAACCTGAAGCATTATGACACGGAGCAGAACCGGCTTGTTTTGCAGGATGTGTATTTCAGCGACCGAGTGAAGAAGTACAGTACATGGCGTGTCATCATTGCGATCGACGAAAGCGGCTCCATGATGGGTTCTGTGATCTACAGTGCAGTCATGGCACAGATCCTCTCCCGTCTGCCGTTTGCGGACATCCGGCTGGTGATCTTTGATACAAGCGTGGTCGATCTTTCCGGCGAAGCGGAGGATCCGGCACAGGTACTCATGAGCGTCCAGCTCGGCGGCGGTACGAACATCGGCAGGGCTTTGCAGTACTGCGAGGGACTGATCGAAACGCCCCACCGCACCTGTGTGCTGGTCGTGACCGATCTGTATGAGGGTGCACCGGAAAAATACCTGCTGAACACCAGCCGGAACATTCTGGAAAGCGGTGCAAAGCTGAATTTTCTCACAGCACTCGATGAAGAAGCCAATCCGGCATTTGACCGGAATCTCGGACAGAAGCTTGCGGACATGGGAGCCTTTGTCGGTGCCCTGACACCGGAACAGCTGGGGGACTATATCGGGAGGATGTTCTCCTGAGCGAAAAGCTTTGCTTTTTTAGTATCCGCCTGCGGCGGATGATCGGAAGGGAGTGAACACAATGGAAGAACTCAAAACAGCCCTCGCAGCAGCGGATGAAGCCTATCTCACCGGCATGTCCAACAAAGGGCTGTACAAACGTGCCTGCAAGGACATTGACGGTGCACAGGTGGAGGCGGAATATGACGGGAACACGGCAAAAGTTTCCCTCTGCGGTGAAACCTGCACCATTACAGCTCCCCTCTGGGAGAGCAAATGCTCCTGCCCATCAAGAAGCGTTTGCCGGCACATCATCGGTGCGGTGCTCTGGCTGAAACAGCAGCTTTCCGAGGATGCGGAAGAACCCGAAGAGGAAGAGGAGCACCCGAAAGAGCCGGAACAGATCAGCACGGAGCTTGCGGATGCTCTGCGGAGCATCACGCCGAATGCACTCAAACGGGCACTCGGAAAGGAACTGGCGAAAACAGCGGAGGATGTGCGGAACGGACGCATCACGCTCACGGAAAGCAGTATCCTCTCGGCACAGCTGCCCGACGGCACGGCGGTCAGACTGCTCCATCCGCTGGGATTTTCTACCTGTGCCTGCCACCGCAAGGAGCTTTGCAGTCACAAGGCGGCGGCGGTGCTTGCATGGCAGGCGGCACAGGGCATCCTCCAGCCGGAGGAATTGCTGGAACAGGCACAGACCCTCTCCGCATCAGAAACCGCAGGCATCCACGAAATTGCTGCCCATGCACAGGAAGTGCTCTGCGAGGTGCTGCAATGGGGATTGGTGCGGATGCCGGACAATCTGCCGGAACACCTCGAAGTTGCGGCGGTGCAGTGCCACAGTGCGAAAATGGCGGACGGTGAACGCCTTCTGCGTGAGCTTGGGAGCAGACTGCATGACTGCCGTGAACGCCGTGCGGCATTTTCGGCGGAGGTATTCCTGCGGCGGTTCGGGGAATGTGCCGCATGCCTCGAACGGATGCGGGCGGAAAGCCTGACCGAATCTGACCTCGGTGCATTCCGGAAAAGCTACACGCAGTACAGCGGCGACCTGACGATTCTCCCCGTCGGCATGCGTACCATGCAGGGGGGAGATTATGAGGGGGAGATTTATTATTTCCTGAATATGGACAAAAACGCAGAGGACAGATTCCTGAGCTTCTCCGATTTAAGACCCGTATTCTATGAGAGTACGCAGAAGCGTGCAAGGCGGACAAGTGCAGTGCCGTGGAGCCTGAACATGCCGCTGCGGTCGGCAATGAAAACGAAAATGACCCTGCTCAATGCCAAAGTTTCGGACGGCAAGCTTTCCTCCTCGCAGGAAACCTTTGTCGCCGGCACATCCCCTGCCAATCTTGACTGTGAAGAGATCCGGCAGATGCTGTACCGTGATTTCCGGAAGCTGGCGGCGGATCTTTCCGCAAAACAGCCCGAGCATGAGCTGCAAAGGCTCTGCTTTGTGCATCCGCAGGCATGCACGGAAAGCGGCTTTGACAAGCACACACAGCAGTTTTACATGACACTTGCCGACCATGCAGGCAATCATATCACCGTCAAGGCACGGTATACCGCTGAGAGCAAACAATTCATCGAGCTTCTTGAACGGATCGGAAAGGGCATGACGGAACATCCGGAAAAGCCCTATGTTCTGCTGTGTTCTGCGTATTTTGAGGACGGTGCACTCTGCTTGTTCCCGATCGAGATCTATGATTTCATCCGTGTGCCGGAGGTATCGGAGAGCTGGCAGCCGCCGGAGCAGCTTGCAGCGGAAAGGACGAAATATGCCAAGGATGTGCTGGACGTGCTGGCAGAGGCGGAGGGCTGGCTGTGTGAGGTCATGCAGTCGGGTCTGCAAGCGGCAGGCAGCACGGGCAGGGAGCTTGCGGAGCGTGCAAAGGAGCACGGTCTGCACGGACTTGCACAGCGGCTCACGGCATTTGCAGAAAGTGCGGAGCAGAGCCGCCATTCGATCAGAAAGGACTGCACGGATGCAGTGCACCATGCAGCCGGATGCATACAGTATATTCAGACCGGCAGAGAAAAACTTGAAGTTCTGTCGGCAATCAGAAAGATGGGAGGAACATCATAATGCTTTACGCAAACGGAAATGAAACCAACGACTATACAGGGCTGTTCAAGGCTCTTTCTGACATCGGTGTGACGGACGAGGTGCTGGCAGTTGCAGCGGAATACCTCGATCTGTCCAAGCCCATGGACAATACACTGCTCCGGCAGATCACACCGGTGGACATGACTGCAAGGATCGGCTATCAGGAGCGTGAACTGCTCGGCAAATTTGCGGAGCGTGAGATCCTCCGTCCGCAGAATGAAGAGCTGCGTGACCGCTATGTCCTGCTCTGCGAGGCGATCGCCGGCAATACCTGTGCCGGCATGATCTACGGCACCGCACTCAATCAGCATCATGAACGTGCACTCAGATGCCGCTATGGTGCGGAAGCGGATGCGGTGAAGCTTGCGTTTGATATGCAGGTGTTCTCCAATGCAGGCTGGGCAAGACTGCCGGAATGCACGGACATCCGGACGCTTGCCGCAGCGATGGATCATTGCATTGCGGCTCATCCGGCGGCAAAGCTCCTGCTCTGTGCGTATATCCTGACGATCGAGCCGATTCCGGAGAGAAAGCTCCTGTTCAAGACAAAGCCCAGTGCCGAAGCACAGAAAGCGATCGCATTCGTGGAGGAATGCTGGAGGAGCATTGCAGGCTTCCGTTCGGATGCCAAGAGCATTCTCCATCTGATGACGGCATCTGCGGCGGCTTCATTCTTCTCGGAATTCGCCGCTACGCAGTTCCACGGGAATATCAAATCTCACAAGATCAATACTGCGGAGCTTGCAGTCCGCATGCCCACCCAGAATGCGGCTGTCCGCATCCTGCTTTCCATCGCAGGCAACCCCTGCGGCAATGATGCGGAATTCATCCAGAAGGTCGCAATGTGGACAAACCCGAAGAATCCTGCCCTTGCTGACGGCGGTGTGCTGGGAGATCTCGCAAAGCGTTACCCCGAAACCTACCGCAAGGCACTGACACAGGCATCCGAGAACCCGAGCCTTGCTGTTGTGATGGAACAGGTGTTCAGACAGGCGGTACCGGATTATCAGGGGGAACAGAAGGATGTCAGAGAGCTTGCAAAAGCCAAATGCAAAGAGGCGATCTGTGACGATTTCACGGACTGCAAGGAAGAGGTCAGAGCCTACCTTAACGGCGAAATCACGCTTGAAAGCCTCCTGCCCCTTGCATCAAAGATGGAAACACGCAAATGGTACTACAACAGAAAGCGTGTGAATTATGTGGCGGCGTTCGGTGTGGATGATTTTGCAAAACGCTGCATCTGCGTACAGGCAATGGCAGTCAATGGCTTGTCCTACTATGGGCACAGTACCCCCGGCTATGAGGTCAAGGGAAATGAACGGGGATTTGTTGCCATCCTGCGTGAGGAGGGCATGCCGTTTGAGCGTATTTTCAAATGTGCCGGTGAGCTGGTGGAGGATGCACCGGATTACAGCGGCATCCGTGTGGAGATGCGTGATAAATTCTTCCTCGAATTCTCCAAGAACCCCGCTGAGGTCGCAGCCTGTGAGCTGAAGCCCCTGAATGTGACGGGCAGAAGTCTGTATCTGGAGATCCTCGGCAAACAGCCGGAAGCCTACAAATCCGAGATCCTCTCCCTTGCCGATGACGGCAGCAAGATCATCCGTGCGGAGCTTGCGGCATATCTCAAACAGCATCCTGAATGGATCGCTGACGTGCTGGCACTGCTGACAGCAAAGAAAGCGGCGAAGCGTGAGCTGGCAGCCGAAGTGCTGACTGCGTTTGACATTGCGGCTCATCGGGAGGCGGTGCAGGCGGCGTTTGAAGCGGAGAAGAAAGCGGACATCAAGCAGAAGCTTGCCGTCCTGCTCGGTGAAGAGGTGCCGGAGGAGGCAGCAGCGGAAACAACGGCTGACCTCATTAAGGATCTGACCAAGGGCAACAAGGCGAAGAAGCTTCAGTGGCTGTTTGATACGCCCTTTGCCGCAGTCCGCAATGCGGACGGTACGGAAGCGGATACTGCCCATTTGCAGGCGATTCTCCTTTGCTATGCGAATATGACGGTGTTCAGCGTGAGCGACATGGCAAAACAGCTGGCGGCACTGCTGAATGAAGCGGATCTGGCAGCATTCTCGCTGGAGGTGCTCGGCAAGTGGCTGGAACAGGGTGCACCGGCAAAGCAGAAATGGGTGCTCCATGCGGCTGCACAGCATGGCGGCTATGAAGCACAGACCACACTCCTGCACTACATCAAGGACTGGTCGGAGCATTCGAGAGGTGCGATCGCAGCAGAGGCAGTCCGTGCGATCGCTTTCAAGGGCACCTCCGAAGCACTGATGGCAGTTGACCAGATGGCACGGAAATTCAAGAACCGTCAGGTTCGCTCTGCGGCAGCGGACGCACTCGCTCAGGCAGCGGAAGCTCTGCACATCACCACCGAGGAGCTGGCGGACAGGATCGTGCCGAATCTCGGCTTTGATGAGAACCTCTGCCGTGAATTCGACTACGGCGCGAGAAAATTCAGGGTGTACCTGACACCGGCACTGGAGCTGGAGATCTTCGAGGGCGAAAAGAAGCTGAAAAATCTCCCCAAGCCCGGTGTGAAGGATGATGCGGAAATTGCAGAAAGCTCCTCCAAGGCATTCAAGGAAATGAAGAAGCAGATGAAAAACGTCATCGCTGCCCAGAAGCAGAGGCTGGAATATGTGCTCATGTGCCACAGAACATGGACGGCGGAGGGCTGGCAGGAATTGTTTGTGAAAAATCCTGTGATGCACTGCTTTGCCATCGGTCTGATCTGGGGTACCTATGATGCGGACGGTGCACTGCTCGACACGTTCCGCTACATGGAGGACGGCACGTTCAATACGGCGGATGAGGATGAATATGAGCTGCCCGAACAGGCAGTGATCGGTCTGGTGCATCCGATCGAGCTTGCGGAGGATGTGCTTTCCGCATGGACGGAACAGCTGGCGGATTATGAGATCACCCAGCCCTTTGCACAGCTTTCACGCCCCGTATTCACCGTGGAGGAGGACGAAATGAAGCAGACGGATTCCCTCTGCTTTGCGGACAGAAAGATCAACAACCTCTCCCTCCTCGGCAGAATGACAAAATACGGCTGGGACAAGGGCACACCGCAGGATGCCGGCTTCTTCTATGAGTTCACACGCTCGGATGTGATCCGCCGTGAAAAGGACGAAAAGGGGAATCTGCGGAATGTGGGCAATGCCGCAGAGCTGACCTTCTCGGGCACCTGCGTTGCTGTCTATGAGCGCGAGGATGTGACCATTGACAAGGTGAAGTTCTACCGCATCGGTGACAATCATCCCGTTGTGCTCTCCGAGGTCAATGCACGCTATTTCAGCGAGATCATGATGCAGCTTTCTGCCGCACTGGCTGTGGCAGCTGCGGAGAAAGAGGAATGAACATGAAACAGAAAATCACTGCAATGCTGCTCTGTGCTGCCGTCCTGCCGGTTTTGTCCGGCTGTGACGGCTCCGGACAGCCCGATGCAGACACAGAAACCGCCGCCCCGACAGAAGCCGCTTCTGCATCCGCAGAAACAGAAACCCTTCCGGAGATTCCGGAAGGGGCGATTGCGGACGCATCCGGCTCCTTTGTCTACACGGGTCCTCTGCGTCAGGGGGGCGATGACGAAAACGGCTATATTCAGGTGCCGCTTGGCTATGTATCCTTTCAGGAGGAGGGCGTTTCGGGGCTGACACAGTACTCGGATGTCAGCGGTACGAATATCATCACACTCGACCATTATGCGGACATTGACTACCAGACGGCAGCCAACAACCTGCGGTATTACATGCAGGAGGATGCCACGATCGAGGGGCTGACGGGTGCAACAGTACAGATCAACGGCTACAATTCCCTCCAGCTTTACTGCCATTTCACGGATGTGGACAAGTTTCTGGTGACGTGGCTGATCGAGGATCCTGCCGATCCTGCGGACTGCTATTATCTGGCGATCGAGTTCACGAGTGAGGATGCCAATGTCATGGCATGCTCCTCCACGTTCCAGACGAAGGAGGACTATCACGCTGCGGCGGAATAAAAGCGGACATGAAAACGGCTGCCTGTGCGGGCAGCCGTTTTGCTGTTATGTTGCCTGTAATAGAATCCGTTTGAGCACTGCAAGGTCGAATGCATTCACAGCTCCGTCCTTGATACGGTTGGCGGCGAGGAAGTCGATCGCATTCCCCTCACCCAGCAGATACTGCTGCAGGGCGATGATGTCAGCCACATTTTCTGCACCGTCCCTGTTCACATCACAGCTCTCTGCGGAATCTGTGACTCTTTCGAGATACTCCACATGATAGTCCGTATCTGCAAGTACCTTAGCAGCCGCACTGTCCGCATAGGTATAGATGATAGTATCCTTCGGGAATGCATTTTCGCCGATCGATGTGATCGTACCCGGAAGTACGACCTCCCTGACATCGGTTCCCCAGAAAGCTTCCGGCTGGATGCTGCTGATGTCGTACTGCTTGCCGTCAATCGTGACCATCGGCGGAATGACAAGGCTTGTACCCTCTGCAAGTCCGCTGTTATTCTCCCAGATCATGCCGGCACTGTCGCCGACGCTGACCTGATTTGTTCCGGTCACGGCATACCGCACGCCCTGTGCATCCGCACCATTGGTCAGGGGGAATACAAGTGCGTCAAAATCAGTCCGTGTTTTGTCCATCTCATAATAGGGGTACAGCTCCACCGTTCCCATTGCAATGAAATCTTCGTCAATGATTGCGGAGCGATCGCCCTCCCTCGTGGTAAAGCCCAGCAGCCTGTACACCGCATTGTCCTGCGTTTTGCTTTCGGGGCATTCCCTGTCGAGCAGAGAAAGCACGGTCACAGCCTCCAGATGCGTGATGCTCTGGTGGCAGGTATCCTTGAAGCCGTAAGTTCCCGTGTACTGCACATCCCCGTCCGGCAGATGGAACGTCACATCATATCCTGCATGACCGCCCTCGACAAAGCCCAGCGGTGTGAGCTTCGCACCTGTCACGCCGCCCAGAGATGTGTAGGTGTCCTCGCTCCAGTAGTTTCTGCCGTCATTGATGGAAAACGCTGAAAGCTGGCTGTTTCCTTTGACGGTGGAAACATCCGGACAATTGAACACAGAGCCGTAGAACGGAATATGCATCGCATAATAGCCGTCCTTTTCGATCACCTGATTGCGTGTGTTCAGCCCGTAGGTCGTGTATGCCGAGCCGTAGCCCTTGCCGTCCAGCGTGAAGGCGGCGTACCAGTTGCCGAGCTGGATGGGTGCAGTCACGCCCTCCGTTTTGTAGAGGAACGTAAACCCGAAATGCCCGTCCTCCGTGAAATTCCACACCTTGTCAAGCAGGTGGATGGTTTCTGTTTCGTTGAGGGGAATCGCCTGTTTTTCGGGATAATAACCAGCTGCCCTTGTGTCGGGGTTCTCCGGCTTTTCTGCATCCGGCTCTCCGGCAACGGTCAGGCTGCCCATGTAGTTCGCCTGCAATTCCTCGGAAAACTGCAAGTCCGCATTGGCAAACTTCACCGCAAACGCCCTGTCAAAGGCAGGGTCCTCATTCTCCTCGGAGATCCGCAGATAAACATCCCATTCACCGCCCGGCATGGTTTTCGGGAGCGTCAGCCCGATCTCCAGCTCGTTGCGTGAGCCGGATGCCCAGTCACGGGCATTCATCGTCGGGGCGGAATAGGTATAGAGAATGTCCCCGTTCGTCAGGAGGAATTCCACTTCCTTATCCTTGGGAGCTTCAGAAAAGCCCGTATTTTCGATGGTAAACTCCATGTTCAGCTCACCGCCCGGCTCTGACTGTGCCGTCAGGCGGCTTTCTCGCAGGACGTAGCGGTAGCCCAGATGTGCACGCATGTACTGATAGACCGTTTCGCCGTAGAAAGCGGAATTGTCGCATTCCGTATCCAGCAGTGCGTCCAGCTCTGCGTCAAAGGTGAAATCATCATAGCCCATCCACTTCCAGCCTGCGGTAAATGTGCCGTCCTCATTGGCAGTCACGGTCGGGGCTTCATCATAACCGCCCAGTCCGCAGTTTTCGTACAGCGTCCGGATCGCATCCAGCCGTGCCTGTGCCTCCTCCTGTGTGGCAAAATTCTGGGTCACGGTACGGCTTCTGTAAAGGTTGCTGTTGATCCGCACGAGGTTCGTGTAATACATCTCCGGCAGGGCATTTTCCGGCTGCCATGTGGTATATTTCAGCCGCCATTCATCATTGCCCGAAAATTCGCCGCCGTAGGCAGGGGCAGCCGTCAGCCACGCCGTTTCGCCGGCACGGTTGGAGTAGGTGCCGAGGTCGCTGTCCGACCCCATATAGCCGTCATTGTACATGCCGACCCTCGCCGCCTTTGCCGCAAGCTCCGGATCGGTGATCTCGTAGGACATGTCCGCAGCCGTGGTTTCGATGCCGCAGTAATCCTTCAGCCACTGCCGCATGGTGTTCGGTGTGCGGACGGTCACGGCTACGCTGTCGGGAGTGATATTCAGGAAGGCATCAAGCACCTGTGCCTTGTGTTCGAGGGAGGTGTATTTGCCGCCCCACTGCTCGCCCCAGCAGCCGACCATGCCGGTTTCCACAAAGGAAATCACATCCTCATACTCGGTCAGCAGACCGCTTTCCCCGATCTGCTCAATATGCCGGAGCACCTGTTCAAATGACGCAGGCTCGGGCTTTTCAATGCCGTTGGCATCGTAGCGGAAACGAATGCCGAGCATTGCACCGTTCTTTCTGGCATTTGCAAGCGTCCCCTCAAGGCTGGTGAAAAATGCCTCGTCAAAATCATAGTCCGTGCCGCTTTCGTTCATTGCGGAGGAGTAGCCGGCAATGCTGATGAGCAGGAGTGTGTAGCGTGTGGGGGAGGCTGTCCAGATCTTGTCCGGTGCGGCGTTGATCCATGGTGTGGAGGTGAAGCCGCAGTCGGGGTATTCGAGGTCATAGCCCGTGTATTCCGTATAATTCAGTCCTGCATCCTTCAGCTCGGATGCAGCGGACACAGGCAGTGCAGCTGTGAGCTGCAAGCCCGTACAGACGGCAAGAAATGCCGCAGTCAAGCGTTTTTTCATGCTGTCACCCCATTAATACAGCTGTGTGAAGCTCTCGTAATGGTCATCGGTATACCATACACTGCCGTCATCGCCGTAGATGATGCGTTCCGCACCACGGTAGCCGCCGTCATAGTTGATGTCGCATTCACGGTAATTACCCTCGGGAAGCAGACCTTCATAATTGCCGAAATAATCGCCGCCGATGCTCATGCCCGGTGCGACCTCCCAGAGATTGCCCTCGGAGCTTTCCCATCCCATTTTGCCGGCTTCCTTCTTTGTGATGAAGTTTTCCGGCAGCTCGCCGTACAGGTAGATGTACTCCGCCACATCCTCTGCGGTCGTGTAGCTCTCGCCCCATATGATGTCGGATTCAGAATCCGGCGGCTGGGTCGCAGCTTCGGTGGGCGGCTCTGTCGGGGCTTCGGTCACTGGCTCCGTTACAGGCTCGGTTTCCAGCTCAGTCAGAGGTTCCGTTTTCTGTTCTGTCGGAGGTTCTGTTTTCTGTTCTGTTTCTGCTTCTGTCTGGGATTCCGGCTTGCTTTCGGCATCCGTGCCGGAATTCAGAGCCTGATCCACAACGGAAACGGTGTCAAAGAAGAGATCGACCTCTTCCTGTGTACAGCCGCAGAGCAGACCTGCTGCGGACACGCTCAGAAGCAGACTGATGAATTTTCTTTTCATGGTGATCATCCTTTCTATTTGCACTTTTCGTCAGAATATGTTATAATACCAATATCATCCTACCGGAGGTCTGAATTATGGAAATCAAATATCATGGAAAACAGATGTCCTGCGTCATCACACGCAGAAAAATGAAAAACATGCGTGTACGGGTTAAGGATGACGGCATCATCTACGTTTCCGCACCGCATGATGTGCCGGACAGCTTCATCCGCCGTTTTCTGCTCGAACACGCCGCAGAGCTTGCGGAGATGACGGAAAAAGCGGTCATGCAGCGAGCTGCTGCAAACGACCATTCGGACGGCTCTCAGCATCATTGGCTGGGCGGCAGGATCACCCTCCGCTGGCTGGATGCTCCACGTCCTGCCACGCTGGAAAACAACGTGCTTTCGCTCTTTGCACGTTCGCAGGAGGAGGCGGAAACGGCATTCCGTCAGTGGAAGATCGCTGAATGCATTGCACTGTGCAAGGAGCTGAACCGTGAAGTGTACCACGCTTACCATTCAAAAGGCTACGCCGTGCCGCTGGCACATATCCAGATCAAGGAAATGACCTCACGCTGGGGCAGCTGTACGCCGTCCACGGGCAGGCTCTCCATCAATTTCCGGCTGATGCAGTATCCGAAAGAATGTATCTACGGGGTATTCTGCCATGAATACGCACATTTTCTGCATCAGGATCATTCCTCCGCATTCTACGAAGCCCTCATCTCGGTCTTTCCTGAGTACCGTCAATGGGACGCAGTCCTCAAGGCTCCGCTGCGGTAGTCCATACTTCTATTATACCATATTCCGAGCAAAAAGTAAACTGCCCGTTTATCTGAAATTGCTGAACCGGAATTGTTCATGTCCACAATTCAGAACAGAAAGTAATAAAGTCAACATCGTCCTGTACAGGTCAATATCTTTGCGTTGTTTATACACATCCCAGAAAAGAGGATTTGATTCCTGCAAGGATTTGTTCAATTTACATATTGATGTTTTCCAAAAAATGTGATAAAATAGAAACAAAAGCTGTGCATTTTTACAGAGAGGGCATAGCTGGAACAGAAATGAGAGGTGTTTTTATGAAAACAAATAAAATCTTGTGGGCGGTCACAGCTGCCGCAATGCTGGCTGCAATGCCGCTGGGCGTTTCTGCGGAGGACAGCCTGCTGCACAGTGCGAATTTTGAGGGAGGCACAAACGGCTGGCAGGGCTTCGGCAGTTCATCCGTATCCACCACCAACAATGCGGCTCACGGCGGCACCAACAGCCTTTGGGTCGGTGACAGAACCGATTCCTGGAACGGTGCATCCTGCTCCATGGCGGGCATCATGAATGCCGGTGAAACCTACAATTTCACAAGCTTTGTCATGTCCAATGCTGCTTCCGATACCATCATGCTGACGCTCAAATACACCGACGCTTCCGGTGAAGCGGTGTACAAGACGATGGGACAGGCGGATGCCACCAACACCGGCTGGGCAGAGATCTCCGGCAGCTATGCGGTTCCGTCCGATGCATCGGACATTCTGATCTACTTCCAGACCGCCGAGGGAACGAATGGTTTCTATGTGGATGATGTTTCCATTTCCGGCAAGGCGGCTTGGAATACCGAGGCTCTGGAGGGAGCATCTCTTTCCGATATTTACGCCAACTATTTCCGCATCGGCTGTGCTGCAACGCCCTCCGAGCTGAATACACCCATTTCACAGGATCTGGTTTCCCATCATTTCAGCTGTCTGACCGTCGGCAATGAGCTGAAACCCGACTATGTGCTGGACAAGTATGCAACACAGGCTATGGGCAGCAATACGGAGGTTGCCGTTTCCCTCGATCAGGCACGTTCCGTGCTGAGTTTCTGTCAGGAACGTGGCATTGCGGTGCGTGGTCATGTCCTGCTCTGGCACAGCCAGACTCCGGATTGGTTCTTCAAGGAGAATTTCTCCGATTCCGGCAACTGGGTGACAAAGGATGTCATGAAGCAGCGTCTGGAAAATTACATCAAGGCAGTCATGGAGGCAATGGAACGGGAATTCCCCGATCTGGAGGTCTATGCATGGGATGTCGTGAATGAATGCTACATGGAGGACGGCACGCTCCGTGCCGGCGGTGCGGATGCTGCAAACGGTCAGTCCCGCTGGACGATGATCTACGGCGACGATTCCTACATCAACGAAGCCTTTACCTTTGCAAGACAGTATGCCCCCGAGGACTGCAAGCTGTTCTACAATGACTACAACGAATACATTGAGGGCAAGCGTGAAGCGATCTACAACAAGGCAACGGAGCTTGCTGCTCAGGGTCTGATCGACGGTATCGGCATGCAGTCCCATCTCGATGTGGGCTATCCGGATGCGAACCTTTACAGACAGGCGATCGACAAATTCAATACCACCGGTCTTGAAATTCAGGTCACAGAGCTGGATATTACCCAGTATGACAACGGCGGCAATCTCGACAAGCAGACTGCGGCATATGAAAGCATCATGGGACAGATCGTGGACGCAAAGCGTGACGGTGCGAATATCACAGCCGTGGTATTCTGGGGCATCACGGATGCAACAAGCTGGAGAGCGGACGGTTCTCCCCTGCTGTTTGACGGCAACTATGCTCCGAAGGACAGCTACTATGCAGTAGCAAACCAGATCGACGAAAGCGAATGGGGCAGCAATACCCAGCCGCCCTCCCAGGATACTTCCGAGGCACAGGTCTATGTTGAAGGTCTGCCGGAGGTGATCTATGTCGGTGATAACCCGACAGAGGTCACATTCACCACGAATGGTCTTGGCTACCCGAACACCATCACCATTGAGGACGAGAGCATTGCAGTGGTGGAAAGCTCCCTCGGCAACGGCACCTTTGCCATCAAGGGGCTGAAAGCCGGCGAAACCAAGATCCTTGTTACGGTCGGCGGTGCGATGTATGTTGTGGAATTCCCGCTTACAGTTGCAGAACACGGCATGGGTGATATTATCGTGCCCACAATGCATGGTGATGTCAATATGGATGGTAAGGTCAGCATTGCGGACGTACTGACATTGAATAAGAACCTGCTCAGCGGCGAAGAGCTGAGTGCTGAGGGCATTCTCAATGCGGACGTGGACCTTGACGGAAGCCCCACTTCCTCCGATGCACTCAACATCCTGAAATATACTGTTATGATCCTTGATTCACTCCCTGTTACAGAATAACATGCACAGCCCCTGCTATCCGGCAGGGGTTTTGCTTTTCCCGTCCTTTCAGAGCACGATTTTTACCCAATCTTTGTATATTTTCACGATATTCCCGAAAGTGCGTTTTTTTTTGAAAAAAGACTTAACAAACGGGAAATTTTGTGGTATAATGATAATGTATTGCTATCTCCAAAAATGCTCCGTCAGGAGCTTCACCATAGAAAGAAAGGACACCTGAAATCATGCAAGAAAACCGCAGACCAAGGCGTGAACCGGCAGAACCGCCGGCACCGCAGAAAAAACGCAAGAAGAAGATCACCGGCTGGATCGTGGTGAAAAAGCTGTTTTCCATCCTGTTTTCCACGCTGCTTTCGCTCTTCCTCATCTGCATCATTACCGGTACGATCGTTGCAACTGCTGCAACTATCTATGTTCTGGACTTTATGGACGAGTCCTCCACTATCACACTGGAGGAAATGGAACTGAGCTACAACAGCAACGTCTATGCCTATGACAAGGAGGGAAACCTCCTCACGCTGTATGAGGTTCCGAATGAGATCCAGCGTATTCCGGTACCGCTGGAGATGATCCCCCGTCATACCCTCGATGCCTTCATCTACACCGAGGACGAGCGTTTCTATACCCATGACGGCGTGGACTACAAAAACACTGTCGGTGCGTTCATGAACCTTGTGTTCAGCTTCTGGGATACCGAGCGAGGCGGCTCGACCATCACCCAGCAGCTCATCAAGAACGTGACCGGTGACGATGATCCCTCTCCCTCCCGTAAGATCCGTGAGATCTTCCGTGCGATGACGCTCGAAAAGAATTACCCGAAGGACAAGATCATTGACACCTACCTCAACTACATCGGCTTCGGCGGTGCGGCAAACGGTATCCAGATGGCATCCATGAAGTATTTCGGCAAGAATGTCAATGAGCTGACCATTGCAGAAAGTGCTGTGCTTGCGGCGATTCCGCAGTCACCGGAAACCATCAATCCCTTTGCAGGCTACAGGGATGACGAAACCGGAGAATGGGTCAACACCGGCCGTCAGCGTAACCGTGACCGTATGGAATATGTTCTCTGGCAGATGTACGACCACGGTGCGATCACCTATGATGAATACCAGCAAGCTCTTGCAGAGCATATCATTTATACCGATACGGACGAATACAAACAGCTCCACCCCGAGCTGGAAGCTGAAAAGTACAAGGACGAAGCCGCAACCTCGTGGGTCGTGGATGCTGCGATCCGAGAAGTACAGGCGTATCTGATGACGACCTACAACCTCGATGCGGACGATGCCCTCGAACGCTTCAACTCCGGCGGCTATCAGGTCTACACCACTGTGGATATGGATATGCAGGAATATGTCGAGGAAAAATTCCTTGACCTGAATAACCTCGTCAAGGCAAGCTCCGTGGCAAAGTATGAGGACACCAACGGGGACGGTGTGATCGACGATCAGGACACCGTCATCTATCCGCAGGTTTCGTTCATCGCAATGGACTATGAGGGCAGAGTGCTTTCCGTTGTCGGTGCGACCGGCGAGAAGAAGGATGCCCTGATCTGGAACTATGCAACGATGGAACCCCGTCAGCCCGGCTCCACAATGAAGCCCGTTGCAGGTTATGGCTACGGCATCTACACTGACCAGTTCCACTGGGGCAGCATGCTCAAAGACTATAGCCTGACCCTGAGTGACGGTACGCTCTGGCCGCATAACTACGGCGGCAGCAAGGGTTCCGGCGAGAATAAGCCCATGTACTATGGTCTGATGCGATCTCTCAATACCACTTCTGCACGTCTGGTCGATGCCCTGACACCCGAGGCTGTATTCAATTTCTCCCGTGACAATCTGGGTCTGAATCTTACAGAAATTGATGCTTACGGCAATACGGACATGGCTCTGTCCCCGCTGAGCGTAGGTGCTCTGACCTATGGCGTGACCGTGCAGAATATGGTCAACGCCTATATCCCCTACGGCAACGGCGGTACCTATTATAAGTCCCACATCGTCAGCCGTCTGGAACAGGGCAATCATGAGCTGGTTTATGAAAACAACGGCGATCCGCACGAAGCGGTCGATCCGGAAACAGCATATGTCATGAACCGCATGATGAAGAATGTTGTATCCTCTCAGGGTACGGCAGGTGCGGCAAGACTTGCCAATAAGGAAGTTGTCGGCAAGACCGGTACTACACAGAACTGGGATGACCTCTGGTTCATCGGTCTGACGGAGGACTTTGTATCCGGTGCATGGATCGGCTATGTAGAGCGTGATACGATCGAAGCGAACCCCTCCTCTGCACAGCTTTGGTACAACATCATCGGTGAGTATGCAAACAGCCTTGACACGGATGCGGAATATCCGAAATGCGACACAGTCATCGAAGCTGCGATCTGCACGAACTCCGGTCTGATCGCATCCTCCAGCTGCCCGAAGGGTGAAAAGGGCTACTGGAAGTCCTCCAATGCACCCAAGTGCAGCGGCTGTGTAGTGGAGACCACGGAGGATCCGAGTGCAACCAAGGCAAGCGAGGATGAGGACGAAGAGAAGCCTTCCTCCTCCACAAGTGCACCGTCCGGCGGTGACACACCTGCACCGACCGATCCGCCTGAAACACAGGCACCCGAGCCGCCTGCACCGACTGATCCGCCCGCACCGCCCGTTGAGCCGGAACAGCCGGCAGAACCTGAACAGCCGGTACCGGAAGAACCGGCAGGATAATTGGAGAAAACTATGACGAATACAAATAAGATCCGCTTTTCAGCACCCTGTCACTTCGGTCTGGAAAAGGTACTGCGATTTGAAGTGACACGCATCGGCGGTGAGGACATCACCGTGCAGGACGGCAGAGTGAGCTGGTCGGGAGATTTCACGACCCTCGCCAAGGCGAATATCGGCATTTCCGTTGCCGAGCGAATCCAGATCCTGTTGGCAGAATACAAAGCTGAAACCTTCGAGGAGCTGTTTGAGGGCATGTTCCGTGCCCCCCTCGAACTGTTCATCGGCAAAGAGGATGCCTTCCCGATCAAGGGACATTCCCTCAATTCCACGCTGCACAGCATTCCGGCATGCCAGAAGATCCTGAAAAAAGCCGCTGTCAAGCGGCTGCAGGCAGCATACAAAACCGCTGAATTCCTGCCGGAGACAGGAAGCCTGCACCAGCTGCAATTCACCATCCTGAAAAATCAGGTGAGCATTTATCTGGATACGACCGGTGCCGGACTGCATAAGAGAGGCTACCGCAGAAATTCCAACCTCGCCCCCATCCGTGAAACGCTGGCGGCAGGCATTCTGGATCTGGCAAGACTGCGGAGCGATACGATTGTATGTGATCCGTTCTGCGGCAGCGGTACATTCCTGATCGAAGCGGCTCGCCGTGCATGCAAAATTGCTCCGGGACTGGACAGACGCTTCATCTCCGAGCAGTGGGACTGCGTGCCGAAAACGGCATGGCAGGAAGCACGAATGGAGGCACTCGACCGCATTGACAGAAGCGTGGGCTTTGAGGGCTTCGGCTATGACATTGATCCGGCGGCAGTACAGCTGACGATGGACAATGCCAAGAAAGCCGGCGTTGAGAAGATGATCCATGTGGAGCAGCGTGACATCCGTGATTTCCAGCCGGTGCCGGATGCAGTGACCATCTGCAATCCGCCCTACGGCGAGAGAATGCTGGAGCTGGAGGAGGCACGGAAAATCTACGCCATCATGGGCAAGGTACTGACCTCCCCTGCCTACATCATCTGCGGCGATGATGAATTTGAACGCAGATTCGGCAGAAAAGCGGATAAACGCAGAAAGCTGTACAACGGTATGATCTCGTGTCAGCTGTATAGTTACTATAAGTAAAAAAAGGGACGGTGTGATTTGCACCGTCCCTTCATTATATGCAGCAAATCCCCCTGAACACATCGTTCAGGGGGATTTTTGCAGGGATTACAGGAAGTACTTTACGCCGTTCTCGAAAATGTGCTGATCCTTTGCACCGGGGATGTTCTTGCAGATGTTTGCACCCTTACGCTCGGAGTGACCCATCTTACCCAGAACTCTGCCGTCCGGAGAGGTGATGCCTTCGATCGCACTCATGGAGGTATTCGGGTTGTAGCGGATGTCCATAGTGGGCTTGCCGGTCAGATCCACATACTGTGTTGCGATCTGTCCGTTTGCTGCCAGTCTCTGGATCAGGCTCTCGGGAGCTACGAAGCGTCCCTCACCATGGGAGATCGCAATGCTGTGGAGGTCGCCCACCTTGCTGTCAGCCAGCCACGGGGACTTGTTGGAAGCGATTCTCGTTGTAACCATCATGGACTGGTGGCGTGCAATGGTGTTGAAGGTCAGTGTCGGGGATTCGTCAGTCATGTCAACGATCTCACCGAACGGCACCAGACCGAGCTTGATGAGTGCCTGGAAGCCGTTGCAGATACCCAGCATCAGACCGTCACGGTTCTTGAGCAGCTCATGCACAGCGTCCTTGATTTCCGGATTGCGGAAGAATGCTGTAATGAACTTACCGCTGCCGTCCGGCTCGTCACCGCCGCTGAAGCCGCCGGGGATCATCACGATCTGGGACTGTGCGATCTTCTCAGCAGCTGCCTTGACGGAAGCTTCGATGTCCGCTGCGGACAGGTTGCGGATGATGAGTGTTTCTGCAATTGCACCAGCCTTTTCAAAGGCTCTTGCGGTGTCATATTCGCAGTTTGTGCCGGGGAATACCGGAATCAGTACACGGGGCTTTGCCACCTTGATGGCAGGGGACGGACGTGTTGCAGCCTCAAAGCTGTAGGTTTCCGGTGTTTCATCGGTTGTGGTGATGCGGCACGGGAATACGGATTCGAGCTTCTCTTCCCATGTTCTCTGGAGGGAATCCATGGAAACGGAGTAGTCGAGTGTGTAGATCTTGTACTCATCCATGGTCTTACCGATGCAGTTTTCATCTGCCTCGGGTTCGCCGTTCAGTTCTACGATGAATGCACCATAGCAGGGCATGAACATCATGGAGGAGGGCAGCTTGCCGGAGAAGGTGAAGCCGATCTTGTTGCCCATGCACATCTTGGCGATACCCTCTGCTACGCCGCCGTAGCCGACCGTCCAGACTGCCTTTGCTCTGCCGTCTGCAATGATCTTCTCCATCTTGTCAAAGCATGCACGAACGCTGTCGAATACCGGCAGACCGTTGCCGTCATATTCCGGAGCGATCAGGATGACCTTGTCACCGGCAGCCTTGAATTCTGTGGAAACGACCTTTTCCGCACTTGCTGTGGAAACTGCAAAAGAAACCAGCGTGGGCGGTACGTCGATCTGCTCGAAGGTACCGGACATGGAGTCCTTACCGCCGATGGAACCGCAGCCCAGCTCGATCTGTGCCTTGTATGCACCGAGGAGAGCTGCCATGGGCTTGCCCCAGCGTGCAGGGTCGTTCTGTGTTCTTTCAAAATATTCCTGGAAGGTCAGCCAGCACTGCTCACGCTTACCGCCGGCAGCAATGACCTTTGCGATGGATTCGATGACAGCCATCATTGCACCGTGGTACGGGCTTCTTTCGCTGACCATCGGGTTATAGCCCCAGCCCATCAGAGAGCAGGTGTCTGTTTCGCCGTTCAGAACGGGGAGCTTTGCAGCCATTGCCTGAGAGGGTGTCATCTGGTATGCACCGCCGTAGGGCATCAGGACGGTACCTGCACCGATGGTGGAGTCAAACTTTTCCACAAGACCCTTCTGGGAGCATACGTTCAGATCAGCCATCAGCTCAGTCCATGTTTCAGGGCAGTCTGTGGGAATATCGCAGCTGGAGGTGACAGGCTCATTCACAGTCACATTGGTGAACTTTGCTGCACCGTTGGAATTGAGGAACTCTCTGGACAGATCCACGATGGTCTTGCCGTTCCATTCCATCTTCAGACGAGGTTCTGCCATGACATCTGCAACCTTGGTTGCCAGCAGGTTTTCCTTGCCTGCTTCTGCGATGAACTTCTCTGCATCTTCAGCAGCAACAACGACTGCCATTCTCTCCTGAGATTCGGAGATTGCGATCTCTGTGCCGTCCAGACCGTCATACTTCTTCGGTACTGCACCGAGGTCGATCAGCAGACCGTCGGTCAGCTCACCGATGGCAACGGAAACGCCGCCTGCACCAAAGTCGTTGCAGCGTTTGATCATTCTTGTTACTTCCGGATTGCGGAACAGACGCTGGAGCTTTCTTTCCTCCGGCGGATTACCCTTCTGTACCTCTGCACCGCAGCTTTCGAGGGATTCCATGGTGTGGGACTTGGAGGAGCCTGTTGCACCGCCGCAGCCGTCACGACCGGTCTTGCCGCCGAGCAGGATGACAACATCGCCCGGAACCGGAGCTTCTCTTCTGATATTTTCCGCAGGAGCAGCACCGAGCACAGCACCGATCTCCATACGCTTTGCGACATAGCCGGGGTGGTAAACCTCGGATACATGACCGGTTGCAAGACCGATCTGGTTACCATAGGAGCTGTAGCCGTTTGCTGCACCGACTGTGATCTTACGCTGGGGCAGCTTGCCGCTGATGGTATCCTCTACGGGTACGAGGGGATTTGCAGCACCGGTCACACGCATTGCCTGATATACATAGGATCTGCCGGACAGCGGGTCACGGATCGCACCGCCGAGGCAGGTAGCCGCACCGCCGAAAGGCTCGATCTCGGTCGGATGGTTGTGGGTCTCATTCTTGAACATGAGAATCCAGTCAGCTTCCTCACCGTCAATATTTGCCTTGATCTTTACGGAGCATGCATTGATCTCCTCGCTCTCATCGAGATCATTGAGCTTGCCGTCAGCCTTGAGCTTTCTTGCACCCATTGTGGCAAGATCCATCAGGGTCAGGGGCTTATTCTCTCTGCCCATTTCCCTGCGGTCTGCAAGGTACTGGTCATAGGTTTCCTTGATGTAGGGGGTGGTGATGTCCACATTGCGGATATTGGTCAGGAATGTGGTATGACGGCAGTGATCGGACCAGTAGGTGTCGATCATGCGGATCTCTGTGATGGTGGGGTCACGCTTTTCTGTATTGCGGAAATATTCCTGACAGAAACGGATGTCATCGAGATCCATTGCCAGACCGAACTCACGGATGAATGCCTTCAGACCTTCCTCGTTCAGACGGATGAAGCCTTCCAGCACTTCAACAGTGGTGGGAATATCATAGTTGGTATCCAGTGTCTGATAAGTATTGAGGGTTGCCTCACGGCTCTCTACGGGGTTGATGAGGTACTTCTTCAGACGATCAAATTCTGCATCCGTCAGATTGCCGTTGATGATGTAAATACGGGCATTCTTCACACGGCAGCGTTCCTTCTGTGTCAGGATCTGAATGCACTGCTCACAGCTGTCAGCTCTCTGGTCATACTGACCGGGGAGGTACTCCACTGCAAACATACGCTCGGATGCCTGCAAAGCGGGCAGTTCATTGTACACCATATCCACAGCCGGTTCAGAGAACACATTCGGGATGGACATTCTGAAATCTTCCTCAGTGAGGTTGTCCGCATCATAGCGGTTCAGAATCCGGACACCATTGATGTTCAGACGCAGTGCAGTGCGTACGTCACTCAGTACGGACTGTGCTTCAACGGCATAGGCAGGCTTTTTTTCTACATAGACACGAAAAACAGACATAATAAAGCTCCTTTTCTTCTGTACTCGGTTCGCTTTGCAATTAACTATTGCATGCTTACCTCTATTGTAACATATTCTCTGAAAAAACGCAAATGTTTTTTGCAGATTTCTGTAAAAATATTTGTGTCTGCGGGTAATTGCGTCAAAGAGGCATTTTTCCGGGGGAGGAGTTTTTTCAGGACAGGGCTTCTTCCCTCCGAAATCTTGTTTTCTGACCGTATATTTCCGGCAGAAAAAGCCATACTATCTGCATCCAAAGGAAAAAGGAGGGGCACTGATGCAGAATACCTACAAGCAGATCATTCTTCTTCTGACCGCTATGACGATCTCAGCGGTCATCATTCTGCTGTCAGCGGCAAAGGGCGTGGAACAGCAGAAATCATCCGCTATGGCAAAACAGGCTTCCACGGCTGCACATGAAAACACGGGCTATGTACTCGGGGAGTACAACGGCAGACTTGCTCTCTTCCGTGAGCACAGCAGCAAACCCTACCGCATTCTGGAAATGGAGGTCTACCTCCTGCCGGAAGCGGATCAGGAATCCATCCGCAGCGGCGGCATCACGGTTTCAACGGAGGACGAGCTGCGGCGGCTGCTTGAGGACTGGGATGAATGATCACCGAAGCGGTGCAAGGATGCTGCGGAATCGTTCATAATTCGGGATCACGCCGGCATCGGGAAGGATCTCCATGCCGGACAGCTCCCAGAGATGCTCCAGAAAGGCGGCAAGCTCCTGTTCCCTGCCCTCAAGGGCGGCAAGGCGGCGGTTCAGCGGATAGCACTGCACCTTGTTCTCCGCTGCGGCGATCCCATGCTTCACCTCTGCGATCTCTCCGGCAAGCTGCACAGCGGTTTTCTCCGCATCACGCCGGATCAGCTCCGTCTGGGAGGCATCCATGCGGTGAAGGTACATCAATCCCCTGCACACATGCCGTCTGCCGGTGTCGGTCATCCAGTAGACCGGACGCTGCTTGTACATGCGGCAGTGATCTGCATAGAAATGCTGTATCAGCTCCTGAGCGAGGGCTTCACGGGCATGCTCCTGCTTGCCTGTGAGCACCTGTGCGATGAAAGCAAGGTTTTCCTCCAGCGTTTCCGCACCGTAAACGGCGGTCAGGAAACGTTCCAACTCCGGCAGAAGCTCCTTGATCGGGAGGTAATTCTCCGCAAGCGGTGCAAAGCCGGAAACTGCATATCTGCCGAACATACAGCCCACAGCAAAGCTGATCAGATCCCGTACATCCCTTTGCAGGTCGGCGGGCGGAAGGGTGATCTCGTCCATGCTGACCACGGGGCTGATCTCCCCTTCCAGCTTGCAGATGCGGATGAAGATCTCGTTAAGCCGCTGTTCGTTCGACCGCAGCAGTTCCCTCCTGCGGCGGCACTGCTCCTCCCAGACTGCGAACGCATCCGCAATGCGTGTCACGCCCTCCTGCACCAGCGGATGGACGGTGAAATCCCAGCTCTGTTCGTGACTGTCCCAGTCCTCACGGGCGGCGGCGATGTTTTCCTGCACCAGCCGTCCGACCTCGGGCTTGTCCTCTTCGCTCATGACAAGGGGCAGATTGCTGATATTTTCCACCTGAAAATTCATGGTCGGATTGTAGATCCGCAGGATCTCCAGAGCGACTCTGGATGCCAGAAAGCCCATGATCCATTCTGCATCCTCTTCCTGCGGAAACAGGCAGGAGCCTGACACATCGAACAGGAAGCCCTCCGGCTGGTACCTTGCACCGAAACGGCTGCTCTCTGTGATGAACGGCCATGTCAGGGCAGGGCGGAAATACATCTTCTCATTCTTGATCCTGCCGCCGGAATGTTCGAGGTTGAGCATTGCATGAAAGTCACGCATTTCCTCGCCGTTCCGGTAAAAATCCACCACATGGGTGTGATTGCCGTACCATTTGCGGACCTTGCCGCCCTTGTTGTAGGGGAACCAGCGTTTTCCGGTATCGGCTGCCTCCTGAGCATTACGGCATCCGAAAGCGATGCTCTCCCTTGGCACCTCATGCCAGCACCGGAGGAAGCGGCGGTTGTCCGAGGTCGTCATGCCCTGACAGATCTTACAGCTCTCCCCGAGCTTGGGTCTTTGCAGAAGCTCATGCATCCTGCTGCTGATCCAATAGCAGAGGGGGTCTCCGGCGATCCCCTCCATCTGCCGCTGCTCCCTGACATAGCGGTTTCGCTTCAGGAAGAACGCATGCTCCTTGTCCTGTGCCTCCGTTAAGCGGAGGAAGGGGGTGCGGTAGTCCCCGATCTCACTGCCCATGCATACAAAGGCAGCGGTCTGTACGATGATCCCGACATCCGCCTGTGAAAAGGCTCTTGCTCCGAGATGCACCAGACTTTGCAGGGTGAAGCTCCGCATTTTCCGGCGGAGCTTTTCATAGCTGGAAAGGAACATCCATGAATGCTGTGTAATCATCGCACAGCACCCGTCCGCAGCGGTCAGCTCGGTGCAGCGTTCCATGAAAGCAGCGAAGAGGTCGCTCTTGCTGTCGGGGTAATGCCTGCGGACGAATGCGGAAAGTGCACGGTTCATGCTGCTGCTGCTCATATAGGGGGGATTCGTGATGACGGCATCGTATTTTGCGGAGAGGACACAGGAAAGCTCCTGCATCCGGCTCAGTGCACCGCACGGCACCGGCACTGCACAGGGCACGGGGCGAAGAAGGGAGCCGAAGTTCTCAGCATCCGCAAACTGTGCGGCAAATGTACGGTACTGCGGCAGGATGTCCCCCTCCGGCACTGCAAGTCCTGAAAAATGGAACAGCCGGAGGGTAATGGGACGGCTCAGAAGATCGGGCACATAGCGTCGGGCTTTCATCAGGAGGACGAACGAAGCGAGGCAACAGGCATAGGCATCAATATCCAGACCGTAAAGGTTCTGTTCCAGAATCTGCACGGCAGCTTGTTCCGGTGCAGCCCCCTCACGCAGGTACAGCTCCATGAGAGCATCGAACACATAGGCGAGGATATGCCCCGTTCCCATACAGGGGTCAATGACGGTCAGCTCTGCGGTGCGGCGGCTTCGCTGCTCATGCATCAGTGCAGTGAGCTGCTCCTGCACGGCATCGGTCTGGGGCGGTGAGGAAATGCAGTATTTCCAGCCGGAACAGGGGGTGCGGAGCATGCCGAGGGCGTTCTGTGTGAGGTACTGCACGATCCAGTCGGGGGTGAACATCTGTGTTGCAGCCGGAATCTGCTCCGGCGTTATTCTTCCATGACTGCGGATCCTGCGGCTGGTCTGCTCACGCTCCTCGGCGTTCTGGTACTGGTAGAGCCAGCCGAGCAGTTCGGGTTTGTTCCACTGGCGGCTGCTGATCTGCATGAGCTGGGTCATAAAAATGCCCCTCCGTTCTGTGACAGCATCGGGCAGGGGGAGGGATTCGCTGAACATGTCTGCAAGGGCAGGTGTTCGGGCAAGCATCCGGCAGAGCGAGAGGATACGTTCCGTGCGTGGCACCTCCGGAGGGAACAGCTCTTTTCCGTCGGGGAGCCAGCGGCTTGCCTCCAGAAAGCGGAGGGCGGTCAGCCGCACGAACCACAGCTCCGCCGTTTTCTGTGGAGTATCCGTCAGGGGGGAAAGCTCCTGTACAAGTGCCGCTTTGCAGCGGACAGCAATTTGTCTGAGGAGTGTTTGGTTCATGGGCAGCCACCAGCTTTCTGAAATGTGATGGTATTATTATAGCATATTTTTGGAGGTTTGGCAAGGTTTCACATTTCACTCAGATACATTTCCTCCGCATCCATCTGGAGCTGGCGAAGAGCAAGTACACAGCGTTCCAGTGTTTCCCTTTGTGCCGCATCCTCGGAAGAAATCACTGTGTTCTCCAGCTCCTGCACCATATCAGTGATGCTGTTGAAAAGAAAATAGTATGGTTTTTTATAGTCATCCATCCGTTTTCACCCCCTTTCAAACAATATGATATCTGTATTCCAGATAAAAGTCAATATCCGTATTACAGATATGTCATACTTGATCTGGGTGATCCTATGATATACGAAAGAATCCGCAATCTGCGTGAGGACAATGACTTGAAACAGCGTGAGCTTGCCAGCTTTCTGAACGTGTCCCAGAACACCTATTCGCAGTATGAAAACGGGACGATTGCATTGAGTGCAGAAAATGCGGTCAGGCTTGCCGAATTCTATCAGACCAGCGTGGATTATCTGCTGGGGCTGACGGATGAAAAGGAACCGTATCCAAGAAAAAAACGCAGATAACAAAAGAACGATGCACCGAAAATGCATCGTTCTTTTGCTATTTCAAAGGGGGGAACTGTCTTTAGTGATAGGTGACGGACTTCAGTGTCACTTCGCTCAGGTCATGCTCGATGGATTCACCGGCTGCGGCATCATACACCGCATAGTAATATACCTGCACCTGAAGGCTTACGGCATTTTCCGGTACCTCAAAGGATACGGTAGCTTCCTTGTCGCCGTTGAAGGTCGCATTGCCGAGGGAGGTATCATCACCCTGTACCCAGCCGCCTTCGCCGTCATTCAGTGTCGGATCCCAGTAGCCGTAGCCGAAGGATGCGACATAGCCCGTTTCACCGCCGAAGGTGCAGGTCAGGGTCTTGCCTTCCATGCCGTCCTTGACCTTCCATGTTGCGGTGTTGATCTCCTCAAAGGAAACCTCTGTTTCCACGGGTGCCTTCTGGCTTGTGAGCTTCATTTTCAGAGCTGCGAGGTCAAATGCGGAAATTCTGCCGTCAGCGTCCATATCTGCATTGGCATTCGCAATGGAAATGCCCTCTCTGTTCAGCAGCCAGCCCGTCAGGGTCACAACATCGACCACATTCACAATGCCGTCGGTGTTCACATCACCCATCATGATGTACTCATCCGCAGAAATCTCGATCTGTACAACGGAGAGAGCCGGAATTTCCAGTGTGAAGGTATTGTCCGTGATGCCGTTTACGGACTGCATCAGCTGGATGTCGCTGGATTCGCCCGTAATGCCGTATACCGCAGCGGAGCTGTAGGAAACATCGGAATTCAGGGAAATGGTCGCATTCTGAGCATCGGTCAGGCTCTTGTTGGTCAGTACGAGCGTAACCTTGGATTCATCGGAACCATTGATCGCTGCATAGGAGGTACCCTTTGCAATGTCGGAGGTCTTGGAGGTCACGAGCGTATCACCGAATGCACTGCCCTTGCCGTCATAGTTGGTATAGAGGTCGATGGCGGAGAGCTGGTAGTCAATGCTGGAGGTCAGCGGCCAGAGTGTTGCCACATAGACATCATTTGCCGCAAATGCACCCAATGCGTCAGCCTGTGCGATCGCACCGGAAACATGGTCACCGCCGCCGAAATTGTACTCAGTCATGGCGAGCTTGGTATCCGGATAGTACTTGTCAATGGAGCTTTGCACGGTCGGCAGAATGGGCAGATATGCCTGACACCACTGACCGATCCAGCTGTTTTCGATATAGGTGCTGTCGTAGAGAGAACGGGGTGCCTGTACTCTGGCTGCAACACAGTCCGTGTGGGAATTGTCCGCACAGTTGGTTACACGGCAGGTACCTGTATCCTCGGAATAATAGTGCAGGTCGATCGCATCGATCAGACGCTTGCCGGCGGTTTTCTCTGCCTCTGCCATCTTGTCGAGGTAGTAGGAAACGAACCAGTCATACTTGGAAGCGTAGGTGCTCTCCCATTCCGGAGCACCGGCAAATGTGGTATAGGCACCCACACCGAACAGTGCAAGACCGAACACCTCCGCATTCGGGTCAACGGACTTGACAGCGGACGCATATTCTGCGGACTTTGCAACGATCTCTTCGCAGGTCGTCTGCTGCTGGTGCATTCTTGCATGGGTATGGTTCCACAGGCTCGGCTCATTGTCGAGGTTGTACGCCTGAATACCGGAAGAGGTGGTGGAATCGCCCAGTGTCTGCACGAGGTAATTCACATACTCATCCATGTACACATAGTCATCGGAAGTGTCCGGTGTCATGGAAAAGGCACTGCCCTTGGTCGCCTTGACTTCCTTCCATCTTGCGGAGGGAGCTGCTTCTGCTTCGGAAACCTCGCCGTTTGCATCGGCGGAAACATAGCCTGCCATCTGGATGGTGGCGATCTTGTAGTCCACGCCGTTTGCAGCGGCATCGGCGGACAGGTGCTGTGCACAGGCTGCCGGTGTCTTGGCAAGTGTTTCATCATAGCCGTTTGTCAGATAGGTATCGGAGCTGTGCAGCCAGTCGGAGCCGGCGTTGGAGTAGTTGTTCTCCCAGTTATAGCCGGAATAGCGGTTGCCGCCCTGACGTACTGCGGTTGCGGTCACATCATCCAGATAACCGGCATCATTGATGCCGTAGATATAGGGGCTGATGGGGGTTCTCGCACCATTCAGGTCAACAGTGACATCCAGATCATAGCTGCCTGCTGCATGGGTCAAAATTGCAGGAAGGCAGGTGGTAACGGCTGCACACATGGTCATAGCGGCAGCAAGTCCGGCAAAAAGTCTTTTCTTCATGGAATAGCCCTCTCTTTCATATTTCAGAATTGATTATGATTCGTTGGTATCCTCCGCAGAGAATGCCCCTTTCGTCCACTTTTCGATCAGCGGATCCGTGTACTGCAAATAGTTGATAAAGGAAGTTGCAAGGATCAGAATCGTGGTCAGCGGTGTGCTGTAGGTATAGCCGTACACGGAACCTTTCTCGCTGCCTTCATCGACCATGATCTTCCAGATCACGCCGGATCTGTCCAGCTCGTCCAGCGTTTTCTCTGCTGCCTGCAAGGGAAGCCGCAATTTCTCTGCAATGGAGGCTGCGGACCAGAGGTGATTCCGTTCCACCGCAGCAAAGAAATAGATGATACGCAGCGTGTCACGATCGGACAGCATCCGGAAAAACTGAAGCATCCGGTCATCGATCTTCGCATAGGAATTGATGCCCTCCTTCGGAAGCTGCACGAAACAGAAATACCGCATGTCCGGATTCAGACGGGCAAGGGCGTATTCATGATCCGTTTTCAGCTCGGAGTAGGTTTCACGCAGAAGCTTTTTGGGGATCTTCAGTTCGCATGCTTTGATATTGCTGTAGGCTGAAAGGATGGTGTAGAAAAGATTCATACAGAAATCCGGCTTCTCTGCCTCCGGAAGCTCCTGCAGAGCCTCTGCAAGCAGGGCGGCAGGACTGACGGATTCCTCACTTTTCAGCCCGAACAGCACATCGAGCGAAATATCCAGAACACGGGAGATTTCAGGCAAAAGCTCACTATCGGGGTAGCCGCCCTTTTCCCATTTGGAAACGGCCTGCGGCGTGACGCTGAGCCTGCCTGCGAGTGCCTCCTGCGTCATGCCCCGCAGACGGCGGTATTTCATCAGATTTTTGGAAAATACAGACTCCGGCATACTCAACGCCTCCTTTGATGAACTGATTTTATTATAGCACATCCTGTGGTTGAAAACAAGTCAATCTTTTCTTAATATTGTAACATTTGGTTGAACTTTATGTGAATTTCAACCAGCAATTTAGATTTGAAAGAGAGATTCTACTTATGTTTCGTTTTCAGCAGTATCCGGTGTACGCTCCAGCATGCCCACCACGATCTGACGCTGAGTGCCGTCGTCGGTGCAGGTGACGATGGTGATGCGGTCATCACCAAAATCCTTCAGCACCCACGTTTCACTCGGTTCTACAATGAAATTGTCGGTGACAATGTAGGTATAGACAGTACGCTGTTCATCATTGTCGATCAGGTGCATTTCCATGCCGGTTTCGATGTGCTTCATTTCGTTGAAGATTTCCGCATAGATGGTGCTGTTATGTCCGGCGATGCAGTAATTTCCCCAGCCAATGCCGCCCGTATCAGGAAAATGCCCTGCTGCCTTTGAGAGCACTTCATGTTCAGTTCCATCCATCACGGGAGCTTTGATATTCAGAGCCGGAATCTCAAATACGACGCATTCACGCAAAAGACGGTGCTTTTCCAGCTCTCGGCTGAGCTTCTTCCAGCCGAACACAGCGAGTACTGAAATGCCGCAGAGCATTGCAGCCAGTCCTGCAATGAACAGGGCTTTTTTGGATTTCTTCATTGTACCACCTTCCTTTTTCTCTATTATACCAGATTTCGTTCCAACATGCAACAGGAATACACGGATCAATTTTTCATGATCAAGGTCTGCGGAATCTCCCTCCAGCGGAAGGCAGGGTCCACAACTTCAGCGGAAACCGAACGATTCATTTTAGAGCCGCTTCACATAAAATGAGTATGCAGGCAAAGTAAAATGCACAGGCATACTGATAAATCAGCTTGTCAAAAAAGTCTTTTTTGGGGGTTAGAACCCCAAAGATTGCCCCCACCCCTCCCCCTCCCCCAGAGGGGGAGGGGCTATATTGCGAGGGTACTGCGTACCCTCAACCCGCCAAAGGACTTCGTCCTTTGAACCTAACAAGGTTTTTCGACAGACTGAAATGGCATTTTTTAACGCCGACTGCATGAAATTTTACCGAAAAATGTATCATATTCTTCCATCCCTTTGGAACAGTATTGACATTCGCCTGAAAATCTACTATAATAAGTATGCAATTGTCTATGAAAGGAAGAATACTATGATTTTTCGACCATCCACGCTGACCATTCCGCTGATCATGTTCATGCTGAGTGCATCCGTCTGGATCCTGCTGCATGAAAAATGCAAAAACGTGCAGAGGTTCCCAAAATGCAGCCTCCCGAAGCTCGGGAACACAGCCTATGGTGTCACAATTTCAGCCATATGCAGTGCAGGACAGTTCCTCTGCTACTGGCTTTCCGATCTCTTTGTTGAAAATTGTATGGCTCCTGCGGAAAATCTTCTGCCGATCACGGTGATGCTCCTGATCAGCCTGCTCTCCACTGCTTCCCTGCTCCTGCACCTGTTCGGTATTTCGGGTACACCCAAGCGGCTTTCTGCCCAGTGTACGGTGCTTTCTCTGGTGCTGCTGGTTGCGGAGATCGGCGTTTTCAATGGAAAAAGCATCTGCACGGATTATCAGGAGCAGACCATTCCCTACACTGAAATGGAGGTGGGCACTCCTGATCTGGTCAAGCCGGAAGTAGGCGGTGCGATCCACATCACCGGCAATGCACAGATCAACCTCTACGACCTCCCCTCCTATACAAGGGCAGTTTCCGTCGTAGCTGTGCAGGATGAGGAAAAGAACAATTTCCGCATTCAGGTGAAAATGAAGGATGACAACTATTCTCAGGAATACATTGCAGTTGGTGACAAGCTCACGAAGGGCGGCAAATATCCCTGTGATTTTGCAATCCTCCCCTACGGCGAACTGCACAGCATCCAGCTCCAGTTTCTGGATGTGTACCACCGTACTGTCCGTCTTACCTCCGTGACTGTCATGAGTGCCCTGCCGTTCAGCTTCTCGCTCTGGCGGTATCTGGTGCTGTTCGGCATCTTCGCACTTGTGCTCGCTGTGAGAATCACGGGCTTTGCAAGGGTTCGTTACGACCACCGGAACCGTGCTCACCGCATCATGGCGGCATCCATGATGGTGGTCTGTGTTTCCACGATGCTGTTCTACCATGTGCCGGAACAGGAATTTGTGCATTATCCGCTTGAGGAAAGCCTTTCCGAATATGATGCATACACCCAGACCTTCGATGCGTTCCAGAAAGGGCAGGTCTGGCTGGACATTGAGCCGGATCCGGGACTTGCGGAGCTGGAGAATGTCTACGACCGCAACATCCGTGCCAGATCCGGTCATCCTGCATTGTGGGACAGGGCATATTTTGAGGGCAAATACTATTCCTACTTCGGCATCACGCCGGTGCTGCTGCTGTACTATCCTGTGTACTGGATCACCGGTTCGCTGCCGAGCATTGTGACGGTCAATGAATTTTTCGCAGTATTCGCCATTCTCTTCCTCTGCCTTGCGATTCAGGCGGCGATTCGGCTGTTCGCACCGAAGGCAAATTTGCTGCTGATGCTCCTGCTGATGCCATTCATGACCTGCATCTGCGGTGTTTACTACTGCTTCCACTACCCCGACCAGTACGGTGCGGCAGTGGCTTCCGCACTCTGTTTTACCTTTGCATCCCTCTGGCTGGGCTGCTCCGCCTGCCTGACGGAGCATAAAACGCTGAAATTCGTACAGCTTGCTGCATGCGGTCTTTGCATCGGTCTTGCGGTCGGCTCCCGTCCGAGCATGGCGATCAGTGCCCTTGTGCTTGCTCCCGTGTTCCTCTCCATCCTGCTGGACAAGCAGAGCCCGCTGCGGTTCCGTTTGCAGCAGGCAGGTGCATTCCTCCTGCCCGTGATCCTCTGTGCGGCAGGACTGATGTACTACAACCACCTGCGTTTTGGTTCTCCGTTTGATTTCGGTGCATCCTACCAGCTCACTGTCAGCGACATCCACGCAAATAAGCTCCGGCTCTCCGCACTTCCGGCGGCATTCATGCATTATTTCCTGCATATCCCGAGCATGCGGAATGCGTTCCCGTTCTTCGGCATGATGGGAGTCGGCACTGCCAACTACCAGATGTACACCTATGTGGACATTATTATTGGTGCGTATTTTACGCCGATCCTGCTCATGGGCACCTTTCTTCTGCCCGCCTCGCTCCGCATGCAGCCGCAGTCCTCAATGGTGCTCAGGCTCCGTGAGCGTGGCTTCCTGATCGGATGCTTTGTGATGGCTTTGTTCATTGCATGGGCGGACTTCTGCCTTGCCGGTATCCATCTGCGTTACCTGTTTGACATCATGCCCGTGCTCATTCTCGGCAGTGCCTGCACGATCCTGCGGACGACCACACACCGCAGAAAAACGCAGTATGGGCTTGTGATCCTGACCGGCATCCTTTCGATGATCGTTGTCTGGGCGATCATGCTGACTGACAGGGCGAATACCACAGCAGTGAAATTCCCCTATCTGTTTGAACAGCTGGAGGATCTGGTGATTTTCTGGCAGTAAGAACGCTTGCAAAATATTCTGAAATATGCTATACTGATTAGAGTAAAAAAACATTCTGGAGGTTCAAAATGGAATACTGGGATATTTATGACATCAACAAGCAGCTGACCGGACGCACGATGGAGCGTAATGACTTCACGATGGCGGACGGAGATTATCACCTGACGGTGCTGGGCGTGGTATGCCGTCCGGACGGAAAATTCCTCATCACGCAGAGGGCAATGGACAAGCACTGGGCACCGGGCTGGTGGGAGGTATCCGGCGGCGGTGTGACAGCCGGCGAATCCTCCTATGATGCGGTCTGCCGTGAAGTGCTGGAGGAAACCGGTCTGGATGTACGCAATGCCGAGGGCGGCTACCAGTTCAGCTACCGGAGAGAAAGCAAGGGCGACAATTATTTCGTGGATATTTACCGTTTTATGATGGATTTCACGGAGGAGGATGTCACCCCCCAGCTGCGTGAAACCACAGGTTTTATGCTGGCGGACAAGGCACAGATCGAGGAGTTTGCAAAGCAGGGCATTTTCCTGCATTATGACAGCATTAAGGATGTATTCAATATCTGATCAAACGATCCCCCGAAAAGTCGTGGCTTTTCGGGGGATTTTCTTATATATGATCACTCGATCGGACAGATTGTTTCAGCCCATTCTTTAAAAATTGAAAGCATTGTTTCCAGTTTCGATGGATCACCTGCACAGTAATATAGATTCCCGTTGATGCGGCAGCACAGCCAGTCATCATTTCCATTGTCATAATTGATCTCTTCAAATGGTTCACCCTCTAAAGCTGTATCCTCTAAGTTGATCTTTACAAGCCATCCCGGATTATCGAGCGATTCAATCTTAATTACATTCATATGCTCCCATGAACCATCACAATTGTCAGCATACCATTTCTGAAGCCATTTCAACACGGCTATCTCCTCCTGTATGTATTATTGAAATACTTCGTTATTCACTTCTGGTACATCATTTCTTCCACGCTCTTCCCCTTCATCGTCATCCGGTAGGCGATGATGACCGCCGCATAGGGGATCACGGAGAGGATCGCCAGAATTACCAGCCCCCAGACGGGCAGTGAAGAAGCCGTCACATCATCACAAATGAGGTTGCAGACCTGCAAAAACGGTGCACAGAGGAGCTTGTAGAAGCGGTAGAAACCGCCGTCCAGCACGCCGCATTTCGCAAGTGTGAGCAGGATCCAGAAGATCTGGAACGGGAAAATGGACACGAGTCCCAGAAATATGGGCTTGCTCGGACGCACGGCATCCGGATTCTGTTTCAGGAGCTTCCGGTCGGAATTGCCGATGCTGTGCCCTGCCTGTGCCATCAGCCCTGCAAGGATGCCCAGCGTGCAGACAGCGGTCACGAGCCGGAATATCCATGAACCGGAAAAGGCAAGCGTGACATTGATGAAGAGCGTGAGGATCTCAGCGAAGAGCAGAAAACCCAGAATTTTCAAATAATCTTTCATTTTTTCACCTCAGATTTTTTTGTCAGGTATATCTGCACGGCTGCTTCACATACTACGGACAGGAAGGAGCGTGCAATATGGAACACAAGAATAATCCGGTAGAGAATGTACTGAATGGATTCTACAAAAATGCGGCGGTCGGTGCGGACAGCATCACCAACCTGATGGATCATGTCAAGAACACGGCACTGCGGCAGGAGCTTTCCGATCAGCGGTGTTATTATGAGTCGCAGAAGCTGAATCTCACAAAACAGATGGCATCGGTATTCCAGCATCCGACAGAGCCGGGAACGATGGCGAAGCTTTGCAGCGACATGACGATCAAAATGCACAGCATCGGCGGACTTTCCACGCAGGAAGCGGCAAAGCTCATGGTGGAGGGTACCAACATGGGCATGGTGCAGCTGCATCAGGTGCTCAACCGCAACCAGAATATTCCCGATGAACTGAAGGAACAGGGAAAGAAAATTCTGGCTCATGAGCATGAATACCTCGACCGCATCACACCGTATCTGTAAGGGGGCGTTGGCATGCAGACGGAAGAACCGACCAAGATCTATGAGCCAAAGCACAGTGACGCTGCAAGGCTTGCGGAGCTTTCACAGAGTACGGCTCCGGTGAGGGTGTATACGCCGCAGGAGCATAGAGTGCAATAAAGGGCGGGCAGCTTTGGAAAAGCTGCCCCCAGTCTGTCGAAAAACCTTGTTAGGTTCAAAGGACGAAGTCCTTTGGCGGGTTGAGGGTACGCAGTACCCTCGCAATATAGCCCCTCCCCCTCTGGGGGAGGGGTTGGGGTGGGG
>JAFTQJ010000028.1 GCA_017462785.1 Oscillospiraceae bacterium
GGGCTTCCTGCACCGATTTTTTCAGTGCGGCATGGTTCTTTTGTTGTTACCTTCAAGAATGATTTTTATAAAAGCAATCTGATGACGGAGGGCGGTCACAGTGCAAGTGAAATCGTAAAATTCTGTGAGATTCCAAGAACCCGTGACGAATTACAGAAGTTTACAGGATATTCCAAGTACTACACAATGTCCAAAATCGTACAGCCACTGATCGAAAGCGGCGTATTACAGCTGACAATGCCGGAAAAACCGAAAAGTCCCTATCAGAAATATGTTGCCGCAAAATAAAAACAGAGCGTCCGGATCCCATCCTGACGCTCTTTCTTCTCCCCTCACCTGCAATACTCCCCGATCGCCTCACGCATGAACTCAGCCGTTCCCTCGCCGTGGCTGTCGATATTCGCCGCAAACCGTTCATCGGCGGTGTACATCTCCCCCAGCCCTGCCAGAATTTCCTTGGTGCAGACGTAAAAATGCTCTGTAATGTAATCCTGCCACTGCTTCACAAGTGCCTGTGCAGGCTCGCTGTCGGGTGCATTGCCATTTTTCCGGCAAGCCGCAAACTCCGCCATGAGTGCCTGCATGCCGTCATTGACCGCAGCCCATGTGTCCGCAGAATAGCCCTTTGTTTTCTCCTCATGTTCCCTGTAGGCATCGGTACTGCCCCATTTTTCTTTTGCCTCCTGTGCGTAGGCTCTTCGCTGTGCATCCAGCTGACTTGTGTCAAATACGTTCATAGCTATGGTTTCTCCTTTCATTGCATCGTCCAGAGCCGCAATCAGCCGTTCCAGACGTTCCTTTTTGAGTGTGAGCAGGTGTTTCTGTGCATGGAGTGCCGCCTGCTTGTCATAATCGGGTGCGGAGAGGATCGCAGCGATGTCTTTCAGCGGAAAATCCAGTTCCCGATAGAACAGGATCTCCTGCATCCTTGCAAGGCAATCCGCATCATAGTCCCGATAGCCGTTCTGCCCGTCCACAGCGGAGGGCTTCAGCAAGCCGATCTCATCATAATAATGCAGTGTGCGGACGCTCACACCCGTCAGTTTTGCAAATTCCCTGATCTGCATGGTGTCACCTCCTGTAACCAGTATACACTATGACGTAACGTGAAAGTCAAGGTTTTTTTTATTACTTCGGCAATAAAATGTTGATAACGGATTCAAAAGGCGATAGCCTTTGGCGGGTTGAGGGTACGCAGTACCCTCGCAATATAGCCCCTCCCCCTTTGGGGGAGGGGCTGAGGCTCCCACGGGGTGGGAAGACGTCACGTTCTGAAAAGAACGATTAGATCGTTCCGGTAATGCGGATCACAGCGGTGGCAGGTGTGATGCTGACAACGCCGGTTTCCGGATCCTGTGTGATCTGTGCCGCCGGCAGGGAAATCTGTCCGCCAGCGGTCTGGAATACACCGGTGCCCGTATTATAGGTGTAGTTCGCCGGTGCAGTCCACGGAACGCCGTTGTAGGTCACGCTGATATTGCTCAGAACCGGATCAAATACGTCACTCACCACGATGCCCTCCGCCGGTGCATTGCCGGTGTTCTGAATCGTCAGGGTGTAGGTCACTTCACTGTTGTCCACCACAGTTTCCGGTGAGAGGGACTTGGTAATGGAAAGCTGCGGTGCGGATTCCGCAGTGATCGTGTCGGTGATTGTGATCGGTGCAGCAAGCCCCGTGCCCGTAATGACGGCGGTGTTGGTGATCTGTGCATCCTGTGCAAGCGGTGCAAACTGGTTGACCCTTGCCTGATAGATGACAACCGCATTGCCGCCGGCAGGAACACCGATGCCCGTAATCACGAGCGAGTCACCGCCTGCGTCAGCGGATGCCGGTGTGAGTGTGCCGCTGCTGTAATAGGCAAGAGAGCCGTCCACATAATCCAGCGGTCTGACGGTCAGTGCACCGACTGTATAGGCACCGAGATCGTCCGTGATGGTCAGCCCCGTATAGGCACTTGCACTGGAGTTGGTGATGCTGATGACATAGGTGACAGTATCCCCCTGCTGGTAGGAGGAAGTCAGGGCTGTTTTAGCAGCAGTGAGTGCACCGATGATCTCACCGGTGACAATATTGGAATCAATCACAACATCGTTATAGGTCAGCGATGCCTGATTTGTAAAAACTGGCATATCAATTCCCCTTTCTTTCGGGCATAAACGCCCTATTGCATTGTATGCAGTCAGGGGATTTCTGGTGAGAGAAACCAAACCGCCCTCACATAAAAATATCCCGTCCTCCGAGAAATCAGGGGACGGGATACTGTGCGAAACGAATCTTACTGCTTGATGTAATCGCCGATGGTCTTGATGCCTCTCTTCTCATTCCACCATACCCACAGGGTCGGTGCAATGCACTGGGAGGAGAAGGTACCAGCCAGCAGACCGAATACCATCGGTACAGAGAAGCTCATGATGTCATCCACATGACATACACCAGCCACAACACTGATGACGATCATGGTCACGAGTGTAGTGATGGAAGTACGGATGGAACGGCGGAGCGTCTGGGATGCACTTGCATTGACCAGCTCTGCAATGGTGCTCTTCTTCGGGAGCAGTGCCTGATTCTCACGGATTCTGTCATAAACAACAATGGTGTTGTTTATGGAGTAACCGAAGATGGTCAGCAGTACTGCCATGAAGTTTGCGTTGATCTCAAAGCCGCAGAGCACGAATGCACCATAGGTAATGATAATATCATGCAGCAGGGCAACGATCGTGAAGATACCGGCAGACCAGCCGCTGACCTTCTTGAAGCGGAGTGCAATGTAGATGATGAGCAGGATCGCTGCAAAGACAACTGCCACGATGCACTTGCCGAAGAATTCCTTACCGGAGGACGGGCTGACATCGTTGCTGTCGAGCATTGCAACCTCTGCATCCGGATAGGTTTCCTGTACACAAGCGAGCATCTGCTCCTGCAGATCCGCACTCAGACCCTCGTTATAGCTGAAGGAAATGGTCAGGGTGTTGGTGTCCGCATCAAAGCTTTCACCGGTCTGGATGGTGATGGGAGTCCCAAGGATCTCCTCGATCTCTGCCTTGCAGGCATTCTCATCAATATCTCCTGTGTAGGAGTAGGAAACGATGGTACCGCCCTTGAAGTCGATCGCAACCTCAACGCCGAGGAAGGTCATGCACAGGGAGAGTACAACGAGTACAGAAGCGATGGAGAAGTAAACCTTCTTCATGCCGCTGAAGTTGAAGGTTCTTGCAGGCTTGTACTTCTCTGCATTGTAGCCGTACAGGGAGGGCTTCTGGAAGCACTTGAACTTTGCAAGGGACATGGTCATCAGTCTTGCAGCACCTACACCCATCACGAAGTTCAGGATTACGCCGACGAGCAGTGTGAAGCCGAAGGAGTACACAAAGCCCTCAGTCGTAGAACCGAACATAAAGAAGATGGTGCTGTCAAGGAACTTGGTCAGGGGATTGGTGTTGGTACCGAATGCACCCATCAGGATCACTGCAACGATCGCCAGAGTGAGGTTACCGTCGAGGATCGCAGAGAATGCGTTCTTGTAGCCTGCACGCAGGGAAGCCTCCACGGATCTGCCCTTTGCAAGCTCCTCACGGATACGCTCTGCGGTGATGATGTTACAGTCAACGCCCATACCAACGGAAAGGATGATACCTGCAATGCCGGGGATGGTGAGCGTAGAGCTGGGCATGAAGCCGAACCAGCCGGAAACCGCAGCGAGCATGCCGGCAACCTGACCGATCAGACCGACAACTGCCACAAAACCGGGCAGGCGGTAGAGTACGAGCATGTAGATGCAGATGAATGTCAGGGCAATGATGCCGCTGAGGATCATTGTATAGAGAGCACCTGCACCGAGTGTCGGGGACAGTGTCTTGGTGCTGGTGGTTTTCAGAGAGAACGGCAGAGCACCGGAGGTGATCTGGTCAGCCAGCTCCTTGGAGCTTTCTGCATCGAAATTACCGGTAATGACTGCATCGCCGGTGGAAATGGTTTCGCTGACAGTTGCACTGGAAACGCACATATCATCCATCCAGATGGAGATATAGCCGCCGTTTGCGGACTGTGCAGCAGTTGCGGTCGTAAATGCCTTTGCACCCTCATCATCGAGCTTGAGCTGAACGACCCACTTGGAATTCTGGGAATCATAGCCGGGGGTTGCTTCTACAACGCTTGCACCGGTCAGAATGACCTCGCCGTCCACTTCCTGACCATAGCGGAAGGTCAGCTCGGACATCTGTCCCAGCTCCTCCACAGCGGCGGTGGGATCAAAGTCCTCCTCGCCGGACTGCCACGGGAAACGCACGATAATACGGTTGTTGTTGTAGTCCACATAGGTTTCGCTGTCGTTGATATTGAGGGACACAAGACGCATATTGATGACCTGCAGTGCAGCGTCCATCTGTTCTTCTGTTGCATCAACATCATTTTCGGGTTCAAAGGTGATGTCCACACCGCCCTGAATGTCGATACCCAGACGGATATCCTCCAGACCGTGGACATAGGTGGTCTTGATGTCGCCGTAATATGTAGAAACGCCGAACACTGTGGAAAGTGCAAACGCCATAATCACGATAAAGGTGACAAAAAAGACTGATTTTCCTGATTTCTTCTTCACAATCTAACCTCCTGACGGACATGCTCCATAGTACGGGGATGCTGTCCAGTATTTTCTCGTGAAAGATCTCACGACAATTACTATTATTATAGTACAATTTCGCCATAAAGTCAATAGCTTATGTGAAAATTGAATGAAAATTGAAGATTTTGGGATACAAAAAGGAAACGGAAGCCGCCGCTTCGCACGATTCATATCCCGAACAGTTTCTTCCCGTTTTCACAGCACCGGTCGATCAGCTGCTGGGTGTCCATGCCCATGATCTCCGCTGCCTTTTCTGCGGTATGGGCGATCATGCTGCTGTCACAGCGTTTGCCACGGAAGGGAACCGGTGCCATGTAGGGGCAGTCGGTTTCCAGCATGAAGCGTTCCGGAGGGAGCAGTTCCAGCACCTCCAGTGCCTTGCGTGCATTCTTGAAGGTCAGTACCCCCGTGAAGCTGATGTGCAGCCCGAGGGAAAGGATCTCCTTTGCCGTTTCTGCGGAACCGCTGTAACAGTGCATCACGCCCCTCGGACGGTATTTCCGGAGGATCTCCATTGCATCACCGATGGCATCCCGTACATGCAGGATCACCGGCAGATCCAGCTCCTGTGCCAGCTCAAGCTGTGCAGTGAACACCGCCTTCTGCTTTTCTGCATCATAGCCGTCATAATGATAATCCAGACCGATCTCCCCGATCGCACGGACTTTCGGCTCCGTTTCGGCAATGCGGCGGATCTCTGCCAGCCAGTTCTCCGGCAGCTCGTCCACACATTCCGGATGCACGCCGGCGGCGGCATAAATATAGTCATAGCGGTTTGCAAGTGCAGCACAGGCAGCCGAATCCTGTGTGCTGCATCCGGCAAGCATCACAAGGGAAACGCCCTTTTCCTGCAGCTCTGCAAGCAGCTCTTCCCTGTCCGCATCAAATGCACGGTCGGTGTAATGGGCATGCGTATCAAACATATTGCTGTACACGGCTCATTCCTCCGTTTTGGCAGGTGCGGTTTCCTCAGGGGCTTCAAAGAATTCCGAAACACCGTCATAAAAACTGCTGTCGAGCACGAATACATCACTTTCCTCATCCAGATCACCGGTAGCGATCCGGAACACGCCGAGGGAATCGCTGTACTTGTACATGTACTTGATGTCGGATTCATGGTCGCTGTAGTCGATCGAGGAAATATCCGTCTGCATCATGTTGATGAGCGTTCTGAAATTGGAGTCCATCGACGAGGAAATGCGGTCGTAATTGGTCTGGTTGAGCATCTCACACATCAGGTCAGCCGTCAAAGCACTTCGCTCGATCTCACCCTGATCGAACATGGGATAGGTGATGAGCTTTTCCATCTGCGGCGGTCCGAGGTACTGCGGCTCCGCACTGTCCGTAAAGCCCTTGGTGCCGGAGGGCACCTGATAGTACGCACCGCCGAAGATATTGCAGATCTTCTGGAAGCCCTCGGAATTGAGGATGATATAGCGGTCGGTCGTGATGCTGGTTTCATTGGTAATAGCGGACTTGACGGTCTGGATGCCGCCGTTCTTGTAGAAGCCGGAAAGCGTGTCCTGTCTGCCGTCCACAACGGAAAGCATGTTATCCGGCAGACCCACGAACATGACATCCTTTTCCGACGGACGCACCCTCGCCAGCAGGAAGGTCAGCGGCTCATAATCATCGGATTCATCCAGAACGAACAGCAGTGTAAAATCACTGTCCGCACCGGGCTTGCGGCTGCCGCTGCCCATCTGCTGGATGCCGCCCTCGCTGCCGTCAAGCTTGCTGAACAGGAACATCGCAACACCGCCGATTCCCACAATCGCCAGCAGAAATGCGATCAGAAACGGAATGGCGACATGTCCGCCTTTTTTCTTCTTTTGGTTCTTTGCCATAATTTCCTCCTTTGAGTTCTGCATGCTTTCCCCTCTTTTTCCCGTCATTATGGGAATTACCGTAAGGATTCGTTTCACATACGGCGGAAAGCTTGTGCAGTTTATGAAAGTTTGACGTTTCCCCTTGCAATTTTGCAAATTAGATGCTATAATATATGTGTGTATATCAGAATCCGCTTCGCTCTGCATCCCAGCCGGACGGTTCATGCTCACGCTCCAGACAGATCCTGCAATAACGCAGCCCCTGCCTCTGGGCATAGCGGAACGCCTGCATGGAGCCGGAGCGTTCGTTTCCGCAGACAGCGATCACAGCACCGGAATGATCCGCCATAAAACGGTTGCGGCTGAGGAACACCTGCGGATTCCAGCTGGATCCGGGCAGTCTGATGACTGTGTCCGCATTGGCAAGCATATATTGCAGACGGGGCATACTGTACCCACGCCGGCGGAAGAATGCCTCATAATCGTCACAGGGCTGCACACCGATGATCCGGATGGAGGGGCAGCTTCGCCGCAGCTGGAACAGGTATTCCGCTGCATAGTAGTCGATCCCGTCCGCAAGACCGGTGAAAAAATGGGTGTAGCCTTTTCTGACCGCAAGCTCTGTGTAGAGATGCAGCAGTGTGAGCAGGTCATTGAGCTTTGCCCCGTCGGGGAGTTTTTCGGGACGGTGACCTGTGAAAAACAGTGCGTTTTCTCTCGGTACACCCCGCAGCAGCGGATATTGATTTTCTTGCTGGTCCATCCGATCCCTCCCTATAAAACAGTCTATTTTATTATAGCATACCAGAAACAAAACCACAAGGGGAAAATGTGATTTTTTTTCAAATATTACATTTCTGTTCCCATTTCGATACCAATTCGACATCATTTGCAGTGCAGAGCCTGCACTGCTCCAGAAAGGATCCTGAACATCATGCAGTATCGTCAGCGAGCATGGGCAGAAATTTCACTTGATGCCCTCTCCCATAATGTACAATCCATCCGGCAGGCACTTGCAGACACCACAGCTTACTGCGGTGTTGTCAAAGCGGATGCCTACGGGCACGGTGAAGAATTCATCTGCCGCAAGCTCTATGACATCGGCGTAAGGTTCTTTGCGGTTTCCAGCTTTGAAGAGGCAGTCCGTGTCCGGAAATGGTGTCCGGAGGCGGAGATCCTCATTCTCGGCTACACCTCCCCCGAATGTGCACCGATGCTGGCGGAGCAGAACATCCTGCAAGCGGTGGTTTCCTCCGAATACGGCAGAATGCTGTCGGATTTTGCATCCCCCGGCAGACCCGTCCGCTGTCATGTCAAGCTTGACACGGGCATGGGCAGGATCGGCATCCCTGCAAGGGATACGCAGGCATGCCTTGCAGAGATGGAAACCATCCTCTCACGGGGCGGCTTGCAGATCGAGGGCATTTTCACGCATTTTGCGGTAGCCGACGAGGAGGATGCGGACAATACCGCCTATACTGACGCACAGGAGCAGGCACTCTTTGCAGTGGATGCGGCTCTGCGTGAGAGGGGCATTGAGCTGCCCCATGTGCACTGCATGAACAGTGCAGCGATCTGCTACAGAAACCAGCCGAAAAGCACATTGGCAAGAGCCGGCATCATCATGTACGGACTCAAGCCCAATGCCGCACTGCATATGCCGCTGGATCTGAAACAGGTGCTGTCGCTGCGGTCGAGAATCAGCCATATCAAAACAGCGGAGGCTGGCACCTGCATCAGCTACGGCAGAACCTACCGCACGGAAAAAGCCCAGAGAATAGCGACTGTTACCATTGGCTATGCGGACGGCTACAGCAGACTCCTCTCCGGAAAGGGTGAGGTGCTTGTCTGCGGTGTGCGTTGTCCGGTGGTCGGACGCATCTGCATGGATCAGATGATGATCGACATCGGCAATGTACCGGAGGTGCAGGTCGGCACGATGGTCACACTCATCGGCAGGGACGGCGAGGACTGCATCACAGCGGATGAGGTCGCTGCGGCATACGGACCGATCGGTTATGAAGTGGTCTGCGGCATTTCCAAACGGGTGCCCAGAATATTTATGGATGAAGGCAAGGTCATTCATGAGGATAGCCTTGTATGATAGAATCAAAGGATGGAACAGAGTGCTATGAATACTTACGCATTAGGCATTGATGTCGGCTCGACCACAGTCAAGACAGTGGTCTGTGACGAACAGGGAACAATTTTACATTCGGCGTATCAGCGTCATTTTTCCAAGGTCAAGGAAACGGTCGCAGGACAGCTCGAAAGCATCCTGATGAAATTTCCGGACGTACAGCTCCGTGCAGCCATGACCGGTTCCGCCGGTCTTGGACTTGCCAATTCTGCCGGCATTCCGTTTGTACAGGAGGTACACGCCGCATTTCTGGCAGTCAAGACCTGCTATCCGAAAGCGGATACCGTGATCGAGCTGGGCGGTGAGGATGCTAAGATCATCTTCCTGACCGGCGGCGTGGAGCAGAGAATGAACGGCTCCTGTGCCGGCGGCACGGGTGCATTCATTGACCAGATGGCGACCCTCCTCGGCATTACGGTGGATGAGCTGGACAAAGCTTCCCTCCGTGCCACACGCACCTATCCCATCGCATCAAGATGCGGTGTATTTGCAAAGTCCGATATTCAGCCGCTTCTCAATCAGGGTGCAGCCCGTGAGGATGTGGCTGCAAGTATTTTCAGGGCTGTGGTCGATCAGACCGTAGCAGGACTTGCACAGGGCAGAGAGATCAAGGGCAATGTGCTCTTCCTCGGCGGCCCGCTTTCCTTCCAGAAGGGTCTGCGGAAGGCATTTGTCGATACGCTTGGACTTTCCGAAGAACAGGCGATCTTCCCCGAGCAGGCTCCTGTTTTTGTTGCTCTCGGCTCCGCACTCTACGCACAGGAAAGCCGGCTTTCTGCGAAAACACCGCAGGAGCTGCTGCGAAAGGTGCAGCATGCATCCGCAAGCTCCGAGGTGCTCACAGGCGACTGCCTGTTTGAATCCCACGAGGAATATGCGGCATTTGTTGACCGCCACAAGCGGCATGATCTGAAATATGCCGATCTGCGTACTTATCAGGGCGATGCATACCTTGGCATCGACTCCGGCTCGACCACCACAAAGCTTGTACTCATCACGGACAAGGGTGAGCTGCTGTACAGCCACTATGCCTCCAACGAGGGACAGCCGCTGGACAGAATCGCAGCAAAGCTCAAGCAGATCTACCATGACAAGCACCCCAATCTCCGGATCCGGAGCAGTGCGGTGACGGGCTACGGCGAGGATCTGATCCGTGCAGGACTTTCCGTGGATCACGGCATTGTCGAAACAGTGGCACATTTCAAGGCGGCAGCCTTCTTCTGTCCGGATGTCGATTTCATCATCGACATCGGCGGTCAGGACATCAAGTGCTTCAAGATCAAGAACGGTGCAATCGACAGCATCATGCTCAATGAAGCCTGCTCCTCCGGCTGCGGCTCCTTCATCCAGACCTTTGCAATGGCACTGGGCTATGACATCGGGGAGTTCTCGAAAATGGGCTTGTTTGCGAAACATCCCGTGGAGCTGGGTTCACGCTGCACGGTATTCATGAACAGCTCTGTCAAGCAGGCACAGAAGGACGGTGCAACGGTGGAGGATATTTCCGCCGGTCTTTCCTCGTCCATCATCAAGAATGCGATCTACAAGGTCATCCGTGCCAAGAGTGTGGATGAGCTGGGTAAAAATATTGTCGTACAGGGCGGTACATTCCTGAATGACGCTGTACTCCGCTGCTTTGAGCGTGAGATCGGCAGGAATGTCATTCGTCCGGCGATCTCCGGTCTGATGGGAGCATTCGGTGCGGCACTCTATGCCAAGGAACAGGCACAGGAGCAGGAGAGCACGCTGATCCAGCCGCAGGCACTTCAGAATTTCTCCTATTCGTCGAAAAATGTCAGATGCGGCGGATGTACGGCAAATTGTCTGCTGAATGTCATCCGTTTCTCGGACGGCGGCAGATTTGTTTCCGGCAACCGCTGTGAAAAGGGTGCCGGCATCAAGCGTGAAACCGAGGTACCGGATCTGTACAGTTATAAATATGAGAGCCTGCTCCAGCTTGCAAAGCAGCAGCCGGCTTCCCCCCGTGCAAAAATCGGTCTGCCGCTGGTGCTGGGCAATTATGAGCAGCTTCCGTTCTGGCACACCATGTTCACAAAGCTTGGATTTGCGGTGGAAATTTCCGGCGAAAGCGACCGCAAGGTCTATTTCAAGGGACAGCACACGATCCCCTCGGACACGGTCTGCTATCCGGCGAAGCTTGCACACGGGCATATCGAGACCCTGCTCGAAAAGAAAGTGGATTTCATTTTCTGGCCGTGCATGAGCTATAATGTCAAGGAGGCGGACACCTCCAATCATTACAATTGTCCGGTGGTGGCATATTATCCGGAGCTGATGAGAGCGAACCACAGCGGACTGAATGAAGAAAATTTTGTCTATCCCTACATGGATCTGAACCGTCCGAAGAACGTGATCAACGTCATGAAAAGGACGCTTGCCAAGTACAATGTCGGCGGACAGATCTCCGGTGCAGTGGAGGCGGCATACAAGTCCATGCAGGATTTCCGGCAGAATATCGCAAATAAGGCGAGTGATGTCATTCAGCAGGCAAGAGCTGAGGGCAGAAAGATCATCGTACTTGCCGGCAGACCGTACCATCTTGACAAGGAGATCAACCACGGCATTCACAAGCTGATCACAAGCCTTGGTCTTGCGGTGGTAACGGAAGAGAGCGTAGCACAGCTCGGACAGATGCCCAAGCTCGGAGTGCTGAACCAGTGGACTTATCACAGCCGTCTGTACCGTGCCGCACAGTATGTGACCACACAGCCGGACATGCAGCTGGTACAGCTCGTATCGTTCGGATGCGGCATTGATGCGATCACAACGGACGAGGTGCGGAGCATTCTGGAAAGCAAGGGGAAGCTCTATACACAGCTGAAAATTGATGAGATCAACAATCTCGGTGCGGCAAAGATTCGTTTGAGAAGTTTGCTTGCTGCGATGAAATAGTGGGTGACTCCGTCCCCCACACCCCCTGCCAAAGGGATGGAATCCCTTTGGAATCCCAAGGCGTTTTCCCATTGCCCCCTGCGGGGACAAAGGGAAAACGTTAGAATTGCAAAGCAACCATTTCTTGGGCAGCGGTGCGAAGAACCAAAGCCCCCACCACATTCCAACACAGCAAAGGAGTATCTCATGGCAGAATACGCAAAATTTACAGAGGAAATGAAAAAAACACACACCATCCTTGTACCCAATATGCTCCCGATTCATTTCAAGCTGTTCATGAATGTCTTTGAATCCTACGGCTTTCACTGTGAACTGCTGGAAAGTGAGTCACGGACGGTGGTGGAGGAGGGTCTGAAAAATGTGCACAATGATACCTGCTACCCCTGCCTTCTGGTCGTGGGACAGTTCATGGAGGCACTCAAAAGCGGCAAATATGACCCGAACCGCACCGCCCTCATGATCACACAGACCGGCGGCGGCTGCCGTGCATCGAATTATATCTATCTTTTGCGGAAATGCCTTGCAGAAACCTTTCCGCAGGTACCCGTGGTATCCCTGAATTTCTCCGGACTGGAAAAGGATTCCGCTTTCCAGATGACCGCCCCCATCACGCTCAAATGCATGTACGGCGTACTGTACGGCGATCTGCTCATGACCCTGTACAACCAGTGCCGTTCCTATGAGCTGATCAAGGGCAGCTCGGAAAAATGCCTGCAAATGTGGGAAAAGAAGCTCGACAAGCTGTTCAAGGAGAACAAATTCACCCGAACCAAAAAGATCTACAAGGAGATTCTGGAGGACTTTGCAAAGATCGAACGTTCCTCCGTCCCGAAGATCAAGGTCGGCATCGTGGGCGAGATCTATGTGAAATACTCCCCGCTTGCCAACAACCATCTGGAAGATTTCCTGATTTCGGAGGGCTGTGAACCGGTCGTACCGACGTTCATGGAGTTCATGCTGTACTGGGCGATCAACAAGGTCACGGATGCCAAGCTCTACGATGCAGCCACCAAGGGCACACCGATCTACAAGGGAGCCTACAAGCTCTTCCTGCACAAGCAGCGTGAAATGATCGCAGCCATCAAAAAGCACGGTGTATTCAACGCCCCCCACGACTTTGAAGAGATCATCGAGAACGGCAAAAAGTTCATCGGACTGGGCGTGAGCATGGGTGAGGGCTGGCTGATTCCTGCGGAAATGGGAGCACTTGCGGCAAGCGGAACGGAAAATATCATCTGTACACAGCCGTTCGGCTGTCTGCCGAATCATATCGTAGCAAAGGGCATGAGCCGTGCTGTCAAGGAGGCATACCCGAACGCCAATATCATTGCGATCGACTACGACCCCGGTGCAACCAGAGTGAATCAGGAAAACCGAATCAAGCTGATGCTGGCAAATGCAAAGGCTGCCGGAGGATTACATTAATGGATGCAAAAACACTCGAACAGCAGATCATGGAGCATGGCATAGAGCTGCTGAGTTTTGATATATTTGACACGCTGCTGACACGTCCGTGCAAAAAGCCGACGGATGTATTTGTGAAGATGGCAGCGGCATTTCCGGAGATCCCGAAAAGCTTCCCCCAGAACCGCATACAGGCAGAACAGGCGGCACGGGAGCTGGCAGAGGGACGGGAGTGCAATATCGATGAGATCTATGACGTACTCGAACGGATGGAGGGCTATTCTCCGAGGCTCTGCAAGCGGCTGCGGCTGATGGAGCAGGAAACGGAGCTGCGGATCTGCATGCCCCGTCCGGAGGGTGCGGAGCTGCTGCAGGCAGCGACCTCACTGGACATGCGTGTGGTACTCATCAGTGACATGTACCTCCCCAAGCGGCACATCGGGCGGATGCTGTGCAAATGCAGCATCACAAATTTTTCAGAGCTGTATGTATCCTGTGACGTAAGGCACAATAAGGCAAGCGGTGACATGTTCCGCTATGTCAAAAAGCAGGAGCAGATGGCATTTTCGCAGATGCTGCACATCGGGGACAATCCGATTTCCGATGTGATCATTCCGCAGAATCTGGGCATGCATGCGATGTTCCTGCCGCTGGACAAGGACGCAGTACTTCCGGCACAGACGGGGCTTGACAGGCTTCTGCCGCACGGGACAAGGCGGAGGAAGCTTGCATCTGTGGTGGTGCGGAAGATGAAGAATCCATAAAAAAGGACGCTGTTTCGGGCAGCGTCCTTTTTAGTTTCAGATCATTCCGCAGTATTCTGCTTCGCCAATCTGTCGATCGTATTGGAATTGAGCTTTGCCGTCAGCCGCAGGCGGTCAACCTCTTTTCTGAGGTCTGCAATTTCTGCTTCATAGGCGGCAAACCGCTGCATGTTGCCATGCTGTTCCAGTTCCAGCTCTGCAATGCGTTCAAGTGCCTGACCGAGCTGGTTGGTCAGAAGCTCCAGCTTTTCCGAAAGCTGGGCATTCATTGCATTCTGACTTTCACCGAATTCTCTGAGATTCTGTCCGGTTTTTCCAAAGCCGGAGATTTCCTTGTAAGTATCGGTTTTCATCCCTATGCCTCCTTTATTTCACCGGAACGCCGAAATTACGGCGGTTGTGATTGAGCATTGTCCGCAGCGTTTCCTCCAGCGTATAGTCCGCCGACCAGCCGGTATCCTCACGGAGCTTTGTAACATCCGCTTCAATGACCGGCACATCCGAGGGACGCATTCTGTCAGGGTCCTGCTGTACGGTAATGGACTGTGTGCTCTGTTCCAGCAGCATATCCAGAAGCTCCTGAATGGACACAGCATGTCCGCTGCCGACATTGTAGGTTTCCCCTGCTCTGCCCTTTTCCATGAGCAGTGCATAGGCTCTGACCACATCACGCACATCGGAGAAATCACGCTTTGCCGCAAGATTGCCCACCTTCATGACGGGATCACGGAAGCCTGCCTCCATTTCGGCGATTTGCAGGGCAAAATCCGCTGCCACAAACTGCGGCGACTGTCCCACGCCGATATGATTGAACGCACGCACCATCACGATCGCCATGCCATAGGCTCTGGCATAGACACTGCCGATCATATTCTGACAAGCCTTTGTCACGGCATAGAGATTGCCGGGGTGGAGGGCTTCGGTTTCAGAAATGGGGCATGCACCATGCCGCAGATAGCCGTATTCCTCACCCGAGCCGACCAGCAGGATTCTGGGGTAGTAGTCCTCAACACTGCGGATGGCTTCGAGCAGATGGAGCACACCCTTGATGTTGACATCCACCGTCAGCTCCGGATCCTTCCATGAAACCGCAACCGAGCTTTGTGCAGCAAGGTGGTAGATCTGTGCAGGGCGGTGGGTCTGCAAAAGCAGCCGGATATCGTTTTCTTTTGCAAGATCAAGGTCGAATACCTCACATCCGCCGATGCGGATGCTTTCATGTGGGAGCTTGGTTGCACCGACGGATTTTCCGGCGGACATCAGCTCCTGTATCAGGTAGCTCCCAACAAAGCCGCCTGCACCAATGATGAGTGAGTCCATTGTTTTGTACACCTCTTTTTCAGGTTTGTTTTTCTTGAATCATCATGCGGAAATTGCCCCCACCCCAACCCCTCCCCGAGGGGAGGGGCTGATATAGGAGGCGGCTTCGCCGCCTCCACCGACCAAGGGGCTTTGCCCCTTGGAACCCCATTGGGGTCGGGGAATTTTAGAACTATTATAGGAATGATTTTATCCCCTCAACACTTCCAGCACCTTCTCCATAATGCTGTCACAGTCATACTCCTCCAGTACTCGTTTCCTCGCATTTACGCCGAATTCACGGCGGAGTCCTGCGTCCTCTGCAAGCTTCTGGATGGCTTCAGCCAGTGCATCGGCATCCTTCGGCGGTACGGTCAGACCCGTTTTGCCGTGAATGCTCACATAGGGGACACCCGTCGGGAGGGAGGTGTTGATGACGGGCTTGCCGTACACCATCGCTTCCTGCTGGACAATGCCGAACGCTTCGGAATTCTCCACGGACGGGAACACGAATACATCGCAGTCCGCAAATGCGGATTTCAATTCCTCATCCGTCATTTTCCCAAGGAAATGCACCGGAAGTCCGGCGGATCTCTCTTTCAGCTCATCCTCAAGAGGACCGGTGCCGCAGAAAAACAGCTCGCACCCACGCACCTTCCGGAACGCATCGAGCAGCACATCCGCACCCTTGTAGTACACCAGCCGCCCCACGAAGAGGAATTTCACAAAGCCCTCGTTTCCACACTGCCTTGTGAGAATGGGGAAAATTTCCGCCCTGTCATAGGGCTTCGGATCCAGCCCATAGGGGATAATATGGCACTTTTCCCGAAACTTCGGTAAAAAGGAGGAACTGTTGATATGTCCCTCGGTCGCCGCAATGATGGCATCCGCACGTCTGAGGAAGCGTGTGAGGATGGGCTTGTAGTATTTGAGGAGCTTTTTCTGCTTGATGACATCGCTGTGCCATGCAATGACCACACGCCCCTTGAAGCCCGATAACAGGCATGCAAGGTCGCCCAGCGGAAAGGGAGTGTGGAATTCGATCACGTCCGCCCATCTTGCCATTTTCCAGAATTTCCACAGAAATTCCAGAGAAAGCGGACAGGAAAAATACGTCCCGAAGCTGCCGGCACGGGTGATCTCCGCACCGTCAATGGTTTCCGTACAGCCCCGCCCCTTTTCCTGACAGACCAGCACCTTCACTTCCACATCCGGAAGCTTGGAAAAGACCTCCGTCCGCTGCTGGATGACCGTTTCAATGCCGCCGATATGGGGGAAGTAGAATTTATTCACCTCTAAAATTCGCAGTTTTTCAGCCATTGCCGTTCTCCTTCAGTGCAGGTAAAAGCTCTGCATAGACCTCATACAGCATCCGTGCACTGCGTTCCCATGAAAATGCTGCCGCACGTTCCAGCCCCTCAGCGGAAAGGCGGTTCCGGAGTGCCGCATCCGTGAAGAGCCGTTCCAGCCCCTCTGCGATGGACTCCGTGCTGTCGGGCTTGACGATCACGGCGGATTCTCCCGTGACCTCCGGCAGAGAAGCCGCATCGGACACGAGCACGGGCGTACCGCATGCCATTGCTTCCAGCGGCGGCATGCCGAAGCCTTCATAGATCGAGGGGAATGTGAAAGCAAGTGCACCGGACATCAGGGCACACATGTCCGCAGCGTCGATGTACTGCGTGAAAATGACATACTCCTCAAGTCCGAGCTGCTGCACCTTTGCAAAAATGCCGTCATACAGCCATCCCTTGCCGCCGGCGAGGACGAGTCTTGCCGGATTTTCGTGACGCTTGGCAAAAACGGCGTAGGCATCCAGCAGCCTTTCGAGGTTCTTTCTCGGTTCGAGTGTGCCAAGGTAGAGGAAGTATTCCCCTGTAATGCCGTATTTTTCACGCACCTGCGTGATTTTTCCTGCATCCGTTTCCGGATGGAACCGCTTGGTATCCACACCGCAGGGCACGACCCTGATCTTTCCGGCAAATGCAGGATAGTATTTGATGATCTCCCGCTTCGAGAATTCCGAATCCGTCACGATCCTGTCCGCACGCTGCATGGACTTCACAAGCCCGAGGTCGAGCATGTGCTTTGTCCTGCCACGCACAGTTTCAGGGTAGGCACGGTACACCATATCATGCACGGTCACGACGGTCTTTCCGTGTACGAAGGGGGGGACGATGTAGTTGAAAAAGTGCGTCACATCCGCCTTTTTTCCGAAAAACCAGTGATAGGGCACGGGAATGAATGCGGAGATGAGCCGATAGAGATAGGGGGAGCAGAATGCATGCCTTGCGGTGACGTTCTCACGCAGATAGGGCTGTAAATCGGATTTTCTTTCGTCCAGATGCCGCATTGCAAAATAATTGAGCGTGAAAGACTGCTCCGGATGGAGTCTTGTCATTGCTGTCACCTGACCTGCCTGACAATAGCCGATACCGGTCAGCCTGCCCATGAGGGGCAGTGCGTCGAATGAGATATTCAATTGCTTTCCCCTTTCAGCTTTGCCAGAAGTTCCGCAATATAGGCATCCGCATCGTCCATGCGGAACCCGCCCATTGCTTTCTGAATGGGCTTGCGTGTGAGTGCTTCCGCCTCCTTGATGGCTTCTTCCCTTGTCATATCGCCGTTTTCTGCGGCGAAAATCAGGGCATTCAGACCATCGAGCAGGACCATCACCTGCATTTTATGGTAGCCTTTCATTGCTGTCCGGAGTACTCGATTCTGTTCCATGCAATTTCTCCTATCAAAAAGGCTCCTGCTCCTGACGGAACAGGAGTCCTGTCACTGCTTACGCAAGCTTGCTTACCTTGATTTCCTTTTCTACGAGTGCGAGGTCGTTCTTCACCATACGCTCTACCAGCTCTGCAAAGGAGATCTCACGCTGCCAGCCGAGTGCAGCTTCTGCCTTTGCCGGATTGCCGAGGAGCACGTCCACCTCTGCCGGACGGAAGAACTTCGGGTTTACCTTGACGATCACCTTGCCGGTTGCCTTGTCCTTGCCGACCTCGTTCACGCCTTCGCCTTCCCATACTACTTCAATGCCTGCGGTGCGGAATGCGATCTCTACGAACTCACGAACAGTTCTGGTTTCATTGGTTGCGATAACATAGTCATCCGGAGTTTCCTGCTGGAGCATCAGCCACATTGCCTTCACATAGTCCTTGGAATGACCCCAGTCACGCTTGGAATCCATGTTGCCCAGCTCCACGCAGTCCTGCACGCCGAGCTTGATTCTTGCAACGGCATTGGAGATCTTTCTGGTCACGAATTCCAGACCTCTTCTCTCGGATTCGTGGTTGAAGAGGATACCGGAGCATGCATACATATCATAGCTCTCTCTGTAATTCTTGGTGATCCAGTGACCATAGAGCTTTGCCACACCATAGGGGCTTCTCGGATAGAACGGGGTCTTTTCGGTCTGCGGCATCTCCTGTACCAGACCGAACATCTCGGATGTGGAAGCCTGATAGAAACGGCAGGAGGGCTTGACGGTGCGGATGGCTTCGAGCATGTTGGTCACGCCGATGGCATCAATATCCGCAGTACCGAGGGGTGTATCCCAGCTGGTTGCAACGAAGGACTGAGCCGCCAGATTGTATACCTCATCTGCCTGAGAAATCTGCATTGCCTTGATGAGGGAGATCGGGTCGGTCATGTCCGCATAGATCAGGTGCACCTTGTCCTTGAGGTGCTCAATGTTGCCGTAATCCACAGTTGCCTTTCTTCTCCAGATACCATAAACCTCGTAGCCCTTTTCCAGCAGCAGCTCTGCCAGATAAGAACCGTCCTGTCCTGTAATGCCTGTAATCAATGCTTTTTTCATAATCACTTACTCCTTTGCTAATTTGTGTTTGCCGCTGGGGGACGCTGTCCCCCAGACCCCCTGCCAAAGGGATAATATCCCTTTGGAATCCCAAGGCGTTTTGCCATTGCACCCCTGCGGGGTACAAAGGCAAAACGTTAGAATTGCAAGAATACTATTCTTGGCAGGGCTTGGGAACAGCATCACCAGCAGCAACTCATGTTATAAAAGCTCTAATCTACCATGAGAACGAAGCTCTGCCAATACCTTCTTAATGTCCTGCGTGCTGTTCTTGTCACACACCAGAACCGCATCCGGTGTATCCACAATGACAACATCCTCCAGTCCGAGGACTGCCACCATTCTTGCACCGCCGCAGACCGTGCAGTTTTTGCTGTCCACATTGATGACATCGCCGGAAAGCATATTGCCCTCGCTGTCCGTTTCGTTGATGCGTTCGAGTGCCAGCCAGCTTCCCACATCATCCCAGCCGAATGTGCCCGGAATCGTGTAGATGTTCTCTGCCTTCTCCATAATGCCGAAATCAACGGATTCTGCCGGAAGCTTGCAGAAATTGTCCTGCAATGCCTTGTCAAATCCATCCGTGCCGTAAGCCGCTGTGATCGGCTGCAGACCCTCATACAGCTCCGGCATGTGTGCCTTGATGTTCTGAAGGATCGTGGATGCCTTCCAGATGAACATGCCGCTGTTCCACAGATAGCCGCCGTCCGCCAGATATTCCTGTGCTCGCTGGAGATCGGGCTTTTCTACAAAACGCTCCACCTCATACACGCCGCCCTTGCCGCTGCCCTTCACATATCGGATATAGCCATAGCCGGTTTCCGGATAGGTCGGTGTAATGCCCAGCGTGACAAGATTCTCGCCCGCCTGTGCAGCCTCTGCCGCCTTGCGGAGCGTGTCAATATACATGTCCTCTGCATGGATCAGGTGATCCGAGGGCAGAACGAACATCACAGCTTCACCGTACTTCTTTTCAATGATGGCTGCGGCAAGTCCGATGCAGGGTGCCGTATTTCTTGCACACGGCTCTGCGATCACATTTTCCGCCGGCAGCTCGGGCAGCTGCTCTGCGATCAGATCGAGATAGGCTGCATTGGTGACAATGTAAATATCCTCCTGTGCTACAAGGGGAGTCAGACGCTTGACAGTTTTCTGGATCATTGTTTCTCCGTCCGCTGTCAGGGAAAGGAACTGCTTGGGGCAGCTGGTACGGCTTTTCGGCCAGAATCTCTCGCCCTTGCCGCCTGCCATGATCACTGCTGTTGTTTTCATGCTTTGTCCTCTCTTTCTTTCTTTTCTCCATTCAGCTCCGGATGCAGCAGCTCTGCATTACTCTTCTGAATGGGGAACATGGTCGTTTTCAGGGTCATCAGAACGATCTGAATGTCCTTGAGCAGGGAATAGCTCTCAATATACATCAGATCCATTTTGAGCTTGTCATAGGGGGTGGTGTCATAAACACCCGTTACCTGTGCATAACCGGTCAGACCTGCCTTGACATGCAGACGGAACCGGAATTCAGGGAATTTCCGTTCATATTCCTCGCAAAGCTCCGGACGCTCCGGACGGGGACCCACTACGGACATATCCCCTTTGAGGATGTTCAGCAGCTGCGGCAGCTCGTCCAGACGGCATTTCCGCATGATCCTGCCCACGGGGGTCACTCGTTCGTCATGGTCATTGGAAACCTGTGCACCGTTCGGCTCTGCATCAATGATCATACTCCGGAATTTGTAAACATAGAACTCCTTGCCGCCCTTTGTCAGCCGCTTCTGCTTATAAATGATCGGACCGCCGTCACAGAGCTTGACTGCAAGTGCACAGGCAAGCATAATGGGAGCCGCCGGAATCATCACCACAAAACAGAACAGCAGGTCAAATGCCCGTTTCATCAGCCTCTGCTCAAAGGTCAGACCGTAATTGCGGCAGAGCAGAAGGGGCGTATCAAACAGCCGGATGTCATCCGCACCACGCAGGATGATGTCCGAAATTTTCGGTACGATATAGGTCCGCAGCTGAACATCAAAGCAGTATTTCACAAGATCATTCCGCAGCTGTGCCGGAATGTCACAGATGATCACACCGTCATACTGCTGGATCTTGTCAATGATGGTCTGGAAATCCTGCTGTGCACTGATGGATTCGCAGATCATGTACTTATCCACACGGTAGCTCATTTTCATGACCAGAGCCGCCGCCGCCGAGCTGCCGTATACGATCGCAAGCCTGCGGGGGGGATAGAGCAGAAAATAGAGCTTGCCGGTCAGGAGCGTCCAGCAGAACAGGATCACAAGCTCCACCGCCGTCAGAAGCAGCATGGGGGGCACGGATACAAAATCTCTTGCGATCAGGCTGATTTGCAGGTAGGTAATGACGTTCGATCCAAGTATGGACAGAATTTGTGAAAATAACACATCCGTCCGCCTGAGATAGCCAATTTTAAAACCGCCGTAGACTTTGAAGAACAGAAACAGCACTGCGGCATAAATGGTGATCACCACCCAGTTGCCCCTCCGGTAAAAGGGAAGTACCATCTGGTCGGAATAATAGGTGTACCAGATATTGGCAAACTGGAGCGTCAGGATCCCCAGCAGGATGACTGCGGAGAAAAACTGCACCATACGCTTATACTGTTCTCTGTGATGCACGGCGGGTTCTTTCAGATATTCACGCACTCTGGCATCGCCTCTCTTTTGAAAATCATGGCTGTAACACTCCATTTTTTCTCTGTACTGGAATACACACCCACATTACCTTATTATATCAAACTCCCACCCCCCTGTCAATAGATTACACACTATTTTCATGATTTTGGCAAGTAGTCAACGCAGCCGGAGGAATATTCAGGGCATTCTGGAAGAAAAGTGCACTTTTTTGCGGAACACCGGCTTACTTCCCCCTCCCCTCGGGGAGGGGGAAGTTAGTTTGTTGAAAATCCTTGTTAGGTTCAAAGGACGAAGTCCTTTGGCGGGTGGAGGGTACGCAGTACCCTCCAAATATAGCCCCTCCCCTCGGGGAGGGGTTGGGGTGGGGGCAGTTACAGAATGCCTAACCCTGAGAA
>JAFTQJ010000029.1 GCA_017462785.1 Oscillospiraceae bacterium
GGACTACGAACTCAAGCACAAGTTTCAATACCCATATAGCGAGCAGGTTGCGACCGGAAAGTACAGCACTGCAAGGGGAACCTATTGCACGTTTCAATACCCATATAGCGAGCAGGTTGCGACTGGGCAAACAAAGGGCAACAATATAAGAAAGATAAGTTTCAATACCCATATAGCGAGCAAGTTGCGACAGTATGCGTTTGCGTGACTGATTGCGTGATGCCGTTTCAATACCCATATAGCGAGCAGGTTGCGACCTTTGAAGACATGTGCGAGAAGTTCGAAGTTAAGACGTTTCAATACCCATATAGCGAGCAAGTTGCGACATCCAAAGACTCAATTATCAGCTCACTGTCCGCACAAGTTTCAATACCCATATAGCGAGCAAGTTGCGACAGAGATAACACGGGCTGGCGTATCGGGTCTAGCGTTTCAATACCCATATAGCGAGCAAGTAGCGACACCCCTCCAGCTCGGAGGCGATCAAGGCAAGTCACGAGTTTCAATACCCATATAGCGAGCAGGTTGCGACGCGTGAGATTTTGTTTAGAGCCAAATCAAGAAAAGAGTTTCAATACCCATATAGCGAGCAAGTTGCGACCGTTTGAGGATGCGTACGAAACGGCAGCTGTTGAGCTGTTTCAATACCCATATAGCGAGCAGGTTGCGAACGAATCTTCGTCTGTTTTCATTATAACACATTCTTTTTCAAATTGCAAGTGTTTTTCAGGAGTTTTTGACTTATTTCCAACAAACCATCACAGAAACGTCCAAAATCTGGGATTTGGGGAGCAGAGACAAATCAGCCCGCCGTTCCCCCAGGACACAGCAGGCTGATTCCTTTTTTGACTACGCCACCACCTGCATCGCATTGTTTTTTATGCTTTCAATGGTCAGGAGCAGGTCATTTCTCACCTTCGGCTCGAACATTTTGACAAAGCTGTAGGGCTTGTCAAACGGAGGCTGCATCAGAATTCTGACATCCTCAATGTAGCCGTTATTCTCGATGTGCTGGATGATTTTGAGAATGAATTCTATCTGTTTTTGGTTGAGTGAGCTGTCATTGATGAAAGCTGAAAATGCAGCCATTGCACTGTCATGATCCAGCTTTGCGATCTTTCGCACAAGCAAGCCGAACGGCGTATCACCGTACTCACGCTGGTAATCCTTTGCATCTCCAAGCTCCTGCGTCAGGATGCGTTCCAGCTCCGCATAATCCTCTTTCGTCAGCGGCAGATTGTGATTCAGCTTGTAGATCACAACATCATTTTTATGATCCTCAATGTACCGGTTGACTTTCTTCCTGTAATCCTCAAAATCATAGGCAGCATCCAGCGGATTGCCCTCCTGATTGTCAATTACCGGATCTTCCAGCTTTGTGAAGATCTTCGGGACTTTTCCGCCGCCGTTCACAAGGAACTGCATCAGATCTCGCAGCTCTCTGCGGACGCTTTCAAGCGTCAGGATGCTGATGTCTTTCCAGAAATCATCCGTCTGCACTTCACGGATCAGCTGCATTTTCTTCTGTACCTGCGGGATTGCGGATTTTGTTTCGAGCAGTCCGGCAGTTGTCACGAGCTGTTCTTTCAGATACCGCATTGTCGGGAGCTGTTCCATGTAACTGAGCATCAGACCATACATGAAATTGTCAAACCGCTTTGCAAATTCATCCGTATCCTTAAAAACGACCAGCGGTGCAATGTGCTTGGTCAGGTCGTGCTTGTCCATTTCAGAAAGTGACACAAAGCTGTCGGCTTTCTGGAACTTCTCGACATACTCCCTTTTCAGCCGGACGGATACCAGATCATAGGAAAGATCACATACATTCTGTTGGCAGGACTGCACGAGATCGGAACGGAATGCCTGATAGGAGGCATCCGCAAACGCACTTTCCTGCAAGCCGAAAATCAGACGGATCTGCTTGCAGACAATATTCTCCGTCAGTGACTTGGTTTCCGCTGTTTCGTAGCCGTTCTGATGCTGTCTGAAATATTCAAAATTACCGCAGTAATCAAAGATCAGAAAACGCTGCTTGTCCGTATATTCGCCGTCAATGGAATCCATGCAGCACAGTCCCTTGCAGAGTCTTGTGCCTCTGCCGATCATCTGCCAGAACTTCGTCTTGGAACGGACTTTCTTGAAAAAGACAAGATTCACACAGGCAGGCACATCCACGCCCGTGTCCATCATGTCTACGGAAACGGCGATCACGGGCATTTCCTTGTGCTTGAAGTCCTCGATCACATTCTGTGCACGGCTGTCATCGCAGGTGATGCGTTCCGCAAATACGCCGTGATACTTCGGATAGAGCTTGTTGAAACGCTGGATGATGTACTCCGCATGATCCTTGTTCTGGGCAAAAATGATCGTCTTTCCGAGCCTGTCGCCGCCCTCGACCTTGATGCCCCGTTCCATCAGATCCTGCAAAACTGTGTCCACGGTGGTTTCGTTGAATACGAATTGATTCAGCTTTGCGGAGGGGATGAAGTCGGGCACATAGCCATCCTCTGCAAAATCCTCCTCATACCGTGCTTTATCCTCCTCGGAAAGATCGTCATAGGTGATGCCCTCTTCGAGGAATTTCGTCTTGACCTCGTAATTATAATACGGCACGAGCACATGGTCCGTATGCACCGCCGTTTCATAATCATAGGCATAGGTCGGCACACCGTTTGCGACCTCGAAGAAATCATAAGTATTGCGGTCAACATCGGTTTTCGGCGTTGCGGTCAGTCCGACCATGATCGCATCGAAATACTCAAAAATCGCCCTGTACTTCTTGAAAATGCTTCTGTGGCTCTCGTCCGTGATGATGAGGTCGAAGTGAGCCGGCGAGAACAGCGGTATGCCGTCCTTTGTTTTGGCACTGTCAATGGCATTCAGGATGGTGGGATAGGTGGAAAAGACGATACGGGCGTTCCGGTCGTCCTTGTTACTGCACAGGTTGCACAGCGACATATCGGGCAGGTAATTCTTGAAATCGTCCTTTGCCTGTCTGACCAGAGCCGTTCTGTCGGCAAGGAACAGAATGTTTGTGACATGTCCGCCACGGCTCAGCACATCCGTCAGGCTGGATGCCGTTCTCGTCTTGCCCGTTCCGGTTGCCATGACAAGCAGTGCCCTGCGGAATCCCTGCTCAATGTGATCGCAGACGGCTCTGATCGCCTCTTTCTGGTAGTAGCGGTCTGTGATCTGATCGTCGATCGGGATCGTGTTCAGCTTTTTTCGGGTGTCACGGCGGTTCATCAGCTTTTCAAGGTCGGATTTTGTGAAGAAGCCGCTGACCTTACGCTGCGGCGAGGAAAGATCATCCCAGAAATAGGTTTCAAAGCCGTTGGAAGTGAACATCATCGGTTTTCTGCCGAATTTGCGTTCCAGACACTCGGCATACATCATTGCCTGCTTTCTGCCGTCGTTGGGATCTTTGCTCGTCCGCTTGGCTTCGATGACAGCAAGCGGCAGACCGTCCTTGCCGAACAGCACATAATCCGCAAAGCCTTTCTGACCGAGCACGCCGTCCATGTCATTGACCTCGTATTCCTCCCAGACATCCGCATCCGTGCCGTCGAACTTCCAGCCGAGGAATCTCAGCTCCATGTCAATATACCGCTTTCTGGTTTCCCATTCGGACATATCCAAGGGTGTGAAAGTACGGGTTTTCCGCTTTTCTGCCTTTTCGGAGGTCAGCTTTTCCGCCATCTCGGCGATCTGCTTTTGCAGTGCGAGGATCTCGCTTTCCTTTTGTTCGAGCAGGGATGCCTGCTCCTTGATTTTTTTCGTATCAACGGCGATCTGTTCCGTGGGGATGAGGGCGGCATCGAAGTGCCGTTCCTTGTAGTCCGTGCCATAGCAGCAGTCCAGCCAGCCGATGAATTCAAACAGGCTTTCGAGTGAGAGCAGAGCGTCCGCACGGGTGATGCTTTTTTCCGTATGTACGGCGATATTGCCCAGACGGATGATGGACGGGAGCTTGCCCCATGTCTGCGAATCAAGGCAGAAGCGGAAGGACGGCTCGTGGATCAGGGACTGCAAATTGTCCCGATAGGGCATGGTAACGGTGGTATCGGCGGCGTACACCCATTTGACCGCCAGCTCCAGAGCTTTCCGGCAGCCGATGGCACACATGGCGGCGGAAGTGGAGAGGACTTTTTCGGCTTCAATGGCGGCGGAGGAAAAGAGGGTGTATTCTTTGAAATCTGCAAGGAATCCGAAATTTGACATAAACTCACTCCTTTACCCGAAGTATTCCTGCATCAACGATTTTTTCAAAGTTTCGAGCTTTGCAAGGCTCTGCTGGATGGATGATTTTGATTTGTCGGTTTGGGTGACGAAGGCGGCGAATTGCTGCTGTAGTGCTAGAGGAGGGATAGGTATAGTGAGTTTGGATAGTCTCTCCTTTGAGATATTGGACATTGACTTAGCAGAACCATTTGCAATATTTTGAATACATGATCTGAATAAATCGTGGTTTATAAGCTGCCACAGATATATTTTATTACAAGAAGCCTTTGCATTAAGCCTGAAAATTAAGTCGGGCATCATAAGTTTTGGTGGGGTACTAAACACATAGGCACTCATACCGACAAGCTCAGGTGTATTTTTTCTTGTGAACAATAAGTCCTTATCCTTTACTTCTGCACTCTCATCAAATAAACCTTCATCTATCATAGCCTTATTTTCATCAGGCTTATATGTTCCATAAGTAACAGCACTCAGTTTCAATATTGCAGGATTATTGCCTGTGCGACAATCGCTATCGCAAACATAGCTTTTTCCGTTATCAATACTTTCCAAGCAAGCCCCAAGTTCACAGCACTCCCAATCCATAGAGTTAGAAATCGGATCCCCAAACATCTCCACAAACCGCCCCTTCACCAGCTCCTCCAGCAATTTCAACTGCCGCTTGTGCATGTCAATGAGGGCTGTGACTTTGTCGAGGGTGGCGGCGATTTCAAGTTGTATATCTGTTCTTTCATCAAATTCAAACTCGAAATTTCCAATATCGTTCTTTTTAATGTTGGGCATACAAGCACCAGAACGAAGTTTCATAATTCTCTCTTGCTGACTTTTCAAAGCGTAATAAAGATATTTCACATTGCATTTTACATCAAACAAATAATAGCAATGTGCACCACACCAAAACGGTGATGACATATAATTAACATATCCGCATGAATTGCCGCCTTCACTTATAGTAATGGAATTGGCGTTTACATTGTACTCATTCCATTTTCCAGAAGGGTTGATTCCACCATTTAAATAATCATAATTCCCATTTTCTATTAAGTCATCGCCGTTGATTTGACTACCTTTTGAAAAAGATGCAATGTCTTTCAGTTTTACTTTAGCCATCCAACATCCCCTCCAACTCACCAAGTCCTGCATCGATCTGCTGCTGCAATTCCCTGATCTCTGCAAGGATCTCACTCGTCGGCGGATACTCCACAGCCACATACTCCGTCTTTTTGTACTTGTTGATCGACAGGTCATAGCCGTTTTCCACGATCTCGGACTTCGGCACAAAGAAGCTCTGCTCCGTGCGTTCCCTGCCCTTCTCCCCCTCCGGATCACGGAATCGTGCGATAATATCCGGAATGTCGTTCTCACTCACCGGCGAACGCTTGTCATCCAGAGAGAAGCCGTCCGCTTTCATATCGTAGAACCACACATCCTCCGTGCCGCCTGCATCGGTTTTCACAAACACCAGAACCGCCGTGGAAACGCCTGCATACGGCTTGAATACGCCGCTTGGCATCGAGATCACCGCTTTGAGCTGGTGGTTTTCGATCAGCTCCTTACGGATGGCTTTGTGTGCCTTGGACGAGCCGAACAGCACGCCATCCGGAACGATGCACGCACATCTGCCGCCTTTCTGAAGCAGACGCAGGAACAGTGCGAGAAAGAGCAGCTCCGTCTTTTTCGTGTTCGTGACCGCTTTCAGATTATCATGAATGCTCTCCGCATCGACCGTGCCCTTGAACGGCGGATTTGCAAGGCATACTGTGTATTTGCTGCTGACATTGTTCTGCTTGGAAACGCTGTCCTTATAGCTGATGTCGGGGTTGGTGATGGAGTGGAGCATCAGGTTCATTGCCGAGATGCGGAGCATGGTCTGGTCGGTGTCATAGCCCGAAAACATCTTCGTGCCGAAGCTTGCCCACTGTTCCTCCGTCATGGCATTCTCGAAATTCCGGCGGACATATTCCGCAGCGGAAACGAGGAATCCGGCTGTGCCGCAGGCAGGGTCACAGATCAGGTCATCGGGAGTCGGTGCGGTAAGCTCCACCATCATTTCACGGATGTGCTTGGGCGTGCGGAACTGCCCGTTCTGCCCTGCCGTGGAAAGCTTGCCGAGCATGTACTCGTACAGATCGCCCTGCATGTCCAGATCGGCAATATCGTGCTCGTAGAGATCCTCCAGTCCGGTGATGATCTTTTGCAGGATCTGGGGATTTGGGATCACAAAGACGGCGGATTCCATATAGCGTGTGAATGCCGTCTGCGTGGGCTGACCGTCCTCACGGTCGGGAATTTCGATCAACTCGCCCTTTTCGTCAAAATCGGGGAGCTTGCCGTATTTCATTTTCTTGACCGCAGGGAATACACGCTGCGAGATCAGGTCGAAGATCTCACGGGAATCACGGTCCTTGAATTTGCTCCAACGCATCGACTGCCCGATCTCCGACTGCGGAAAAATCAGGTCAGCCGCATCCGCCCCGACACCCATCATGTTTGCAAATTCCTCTATTTCAAGCTCTTTTTCATCCAGAGAACGAATGAACATCAGATAGGTGAGCTGTTCGATGACGGTCAGGGGGTTGGTGATGCCGCCCGCCCAGATGTCCGTCCAGATTTTATCTATTTTCGTTTTAATTACGCCTGTCATCATTGTCAAACCTCCGTGCCCCCGAAATTGGGGTGTACTGCTTTTATTATAGCATATTTTGGAGGATTCGTCAATCGGGAAACGAACTTGACTGCACGTTTTGATTATGCCCCATCCTCTTGGTTATGGGGAGTCTGTACGTTTGTCAGCAAGTCAAGCTGCTCGTGTTATATCAGCTGTCAGTGCGGATAATATCCGATGTTTCGCCATTATTATGCCTCCTTAGTCATTGAGCAGCATCCGTTTCATTGCGGCAAGATCAAATCCGTCCAGCACATCATCTTCGTGCAGATCACCGGCTTTCCAGTCTGCAAGAGCTGCATTCGGAAAAGCCAGCAGCCATTTCTGCATTGCCACTACATCCGCAACATTGCATTTTCCGTCCGCATTGACATCACCCTTGACCGTTTCCGGCTCTGTGGGTTCTGTGCTGTCGGGTGTGTAGGTGTCCCAATCGGGGAGTTCATCGAGCGTGATGACAAAATCGCTTTGGTAGGTTTTCTTCAGAATATGGGCTTCCGTATATTCATCGGAGAATACGCCGTTCTTGGTGATGAAATCCTTGTTCCATGTGTTGAACCATGCCCATTTCGTACCGGCGGCAATGACATTGTCGATGTCAAAGACAACACCGTTTTCGGTCAGGGCGATGATCTTCTTTCCGCCGGAATAGTCCAGAATTTCAGAGAATTTCGCAGCACTTGCGGAATACACATGCTTATCCAGATAGAGATCCTCACCGATAATATCCACATACTCGTCACCCGGATACCAATCGGGATTCTGTCCGTTCCATACCCAGATCAGATTGTGGCAGCCATAAGTATTCGTCAGCTGGTCATGCAGGTACTTGTACAATGCCTTGTACGGTTCTGCACCCTTTGCACCCCACCAGAACCAGCCGCCGGAGGCTTCGTGCAGGGGTCGCCAGAGCACGGGGACACCGGCATCCTCCAGACGGTTCAGCTGCTTTGCAATACCCTCAATATCCTTATCCAGCAGTGCCTTACCCGCCGGATCATCGCCGTTCATCACGGCTTCAATGTCAAATGTGGAGTTTCTTGTGTAGAAACCGCCCCACCATCTGGGATTGCCGTTTTCCTCATCCGTGCCGCTTTTGATGTATTCTCCCGGAGCATTCCAATGCCAGCAGAATGTGACAATGCCATTTTCCTCATGGAATGCAGAAGCAACATCCACGGCATTGGAAACATTCGCACCCATGGCATTTCTTGACGGAGTATAATCCATCATATCCAGTCCGAGGATGGCAGGTTTTTTCCCTGTTACCTCATAAATGGACTTGAATTCATCACTGTTCAGACCATTGTCCGCTACCTGACCGGACAGCACCTGCTTGCCGTAGCCCTCACACAGATAGGTGAACAATGCCTTTGTTTCCGGTGTCGCATCCGGATCACTCAGCACATTGCTGACCTGATATGCCGATTCCGGAATCGGCTCTGATTGCTGTACTTCCAGATAATCCACTGCAATCCATCCCCATGATTTTGTAATTGCGATCTCATGCATTCCTGCCTTGAGAATCACCTTGCTCAGAACAGCGTCATTGTATTCCTCCGCTTTCGTCACAAATGTTCCGATGTACTCTCCGTCAATGGAAACCTTGTTCGTCTTGTCACCGCCGTAGCCCATCGAGTGAAAAAGCAGATCGTATGAGCCGTCCGACGGGATCTCCACAGTGAATGTCAGAACATCGTCGCTTTCCGAGAATTTGCCGACCACCTGTCCGCCCGATGCACCGGATTCGGAAATGGTTTCGAGTGCACCCGTCATCACTGCGTCCTCCGCTTCGTAAATCTGTCCGTCCGCCGCACCCACGGGTACAGCCATCATTTGCAGAAGCAGTGCAAGTGCTGCTGCAAAACCTGCCATTTTATGTTTCATAATGATTCCTCCTGATTCTAAAGTATCCGATTTGTTATATACTATCTATATTTTACAAGGAAATTCATGTTTTTGCAATGGTTTATTCTTTCCAATGCTATACATTTTTTGCAGTCCGGAAAGCAGACTGCAAAATTGTGTTGCAATTATGCGAAAAGCATGATATAATATTACCATAGAATGGAGAAAGGAGCGATCGTGATGGAAAAACTGCTGATCGGTGTTGTGACCTCCAATCTGGACATGGAAAATGCGTCCGAGGTCGTACAGGGTATCATCTCGCAGGCACAGAAATGCAGGTGTGATATTGCGGTGCTGTCACCGCTGAATAACCTCCAGAATATGTGGAACAAGCATCGGGAAACAAGTCTGGATATTTACCAGCTGATCGCTTCGCCCCGATTTGATGGCTTTATTTTTGACAGACGCTACATGGACAATCCCGATGTGGAACAGCTCTGCGAAACCCTCCTGCTGCAATCGAACAAACCGGTCATGATGATCGACGGCGGAACACATCGTTATTTTGAGAATACAGCCTCGGATGACCGCAAACCGTTCGAGGAACTGACCACACATCTGATCGAGGAGCATGGCTACCGGAAGATCTACTGCCTGACAGGTCCGGAGAATAATCCCGATGCACAGGAACGGCTGAAGGGCTATCAGGATGCGATGAAGGAACACGGCTTGTATTTTGACCGGACGTATTGGCAGCACGGGGATTTCTGGAAACGTTCGGCGAGAAAAATGGCGGACGAGATTGCGGACTGCATTCTCGCAAAGCCCGAAGCGATCCTCTGCGGCAATGACATCACGGCAGGTGAACTGATCATGCGGCTTGTCGGCAGAGGGATCCGTGTACCGGAGGATATTGCGGTGGTTGGCTTTGACTGCGGCGATCCGAACGGAGAATGCGATATCAGCATTACCAGCTATAAAAGGGCAAATTTCCAGCTCGGTGCGGAGGCACTGCGGCGGCTGTACAGGCTTTTGACCGGTGTGAATCCGCCCCGTGTGCATAACAAAATCGAGGGGCTTCGCATCAATGCAAGCTGCGGCTGTCCTGCCTATCGCCATGTGAACAAAAAGGAAGAACGCATGGCAAGGATCCGTCGGGATTATGCAGGCAGGATCTACACAAGAGAGGTCGTTTATGAGGCAGGGCTTGCAAAGGATCTGCAGGGGGCGTTGGAGGTCATTTCGAGATATACGATCTTCCTTTACCATTACAGCAGATTCGGCATTTACCTGACGGAAGCCACGATGCAAGCCATGCAGACGGGAGAAACGGACGGGCTGACCTTCGACATCCACAGCACGATGCACCATTGTGCGGAGTATCACAGCAATTTCCGGAACAGCTATCCGGCGGCGGATTTTGCGATGGAAGATATACTTCCGGCATTTGCAGAACCGCAGAAACGGTCATCCGCCTATTTCCTCTCACCGCTGCATTACGGGGATCGGTTCTTCGGATATACGGCACTGTCCTATGGAAAATATGCGTTCACCTATGATATTTCCTATCAGATGTTTGTCAAGTACATCGACAATATTGTGTTCCGTCTGATCGAAAAGGCGGCATTTGCAAAGAAAACAGAATCCGCACAGCGGACGAACAGCGGACGGATGCGGCTGTACAGTGGAATCATAGCAGGTGTAGAACGTGGAATTTCTGAGATGATGTTTATTTCCTGCGAAATCACCGATATGAAGCTGCTGTATGGAAAATACGGCGGCAAAAAAGTTGTTGCCATGATCCGGAGAATCGTTTCGGAATTTTCGGAAACACTGCATGGAGATGAGGTGTGCGGCTTCTTATCTGAAAGCAGATTCTGCATTGTCACGCCGTTTCCGGATCGTATGGAGGAGATATTCCGTGAGCTGAAAAACTGCGTGATCTGTCTGGATGAACCGATCAGCATCACATTGGGGACGCATCGTTTTCAGCCGGAAACGATCGGGGAAGCGGATGATATTTACGATCTGCTCGGGGAGGCGGTCAATCACACCATATATACCTACAACCATCACCATCACAGCGGAAGCCGGCAGCTGTATGAAAAGCTGTATGATCTCCGGAAGGAGCTGGAACATGCACCCGAACAGGAATGGACGATCGATGCGATGTGCAGCAGACTGCATATCAGCAGGAGTACGCTGCAAAAGAATTACAAGGCATTTTTCGGCAAGAGCATCATTGACGAGCTGATCTCGTTCCGGATTTCAAAGGCAAAGCAGCTGCTGGAGGATACGCCGTATACGCTGTCCGCCATCGCAGAGCAGTGCGGTTATTCTTCGGATACCTATCTCATTAAGCAGTTCAAGAAAATGGAGGGAATCACGCCGAATGAGTATCGTGAGAGGGTGAGCGGAGGTGTTAGCTGTGAAGATTGCATATAGGAAAGTTGAAAGAGGTGACGCAGGTGAAACAAAACCCCGAAACCATCCCATTCCCCGACATCCCCAAACCCACGCTCAAACGCAGACAGCCCCTCTCCCCCGAGCTTGAACAGTCCATCATCATGCTGGAGCTTGCAGAGGCTGCCGATGATCCGCACTGGCTGGAGCTGGCACTGGTGATTCTGGAGGACATGCGGCTGATCAAATCCATGGACAACAAGCGGCTCAGAGAGAAAATACGCAGGGAGATGATGAAATGAACTACGAGGAAGAATTCGCCCTCTACAAGCATATTTCCAAAATGGCGGATGCCCGTGTACCGCTGGAAACCCTCCTCAAAATGCACGGTGCGACCGCCGATTCCGCACTCTGGGAAGCAAAGCAGTACAGAGCTGACTTCTTTTCTGAACTTGAAAGTCTTGCGATTCCTGCCGACCATCTCCCGACCGTCTGCACCGAAATCATTCGCAGGATCGAGGAAAATCCGGACAGCGAACAGCTCCGGCGGCTCTACTGCATACTGGTCACGGATGCAGGACTGCTCTATAACCTGCGGGAGCGTGGCGAGGAGCAGATCATCCGCAATTACTACCGCCAGCGGGAAATGGCGGACAGGCTCATGGAGGAGATCGGCAGGTCGGTCAGCATGACGGAGCTTTTGGAAAAACTTCGCAATGAAGCGAAAAA
>JAFTQJ010000030.1 GCA_017462785.1 Oscillospiraceae bacterium
AGTTTATTTTTGTTAGCATTGTTCAGTTTTCAAGATGCAAGAGACTTTTTTTATTCTCTTTCGAAGTTCAGCAGTCGTTTTCTTTACCGCTGTAACTCCTTTATTATACCACATTTTTCGAAGTTTGTCAAGAGGTTTTTCAAAACTTTTTTCAAAGTTTTTTCCTTCGCTTCATCTCGCTAAACCGCTTGCAGTGTTCGATTCTCTATCGCTTTTGTCTGCTCCAGTCTTCGCTCATTTTCGCTTTCCTTTACCCTCTTCACTATTCTTCTTTCAATCTGCGGTTTTTCGCCATACTTCGAGGTTTTTTGTTTCTCTCTCGCCTGACGACTATATTATTATATCACACTTTTTTTACTTTGTCAACTCCTTTTTTCGCTTTTTTTCGAGTTTGTCACTTCGGTGCACTTTTCTTCCCTTTTTATCCTTTTTTTGATCATCTTTACTATAATTTCCCACTGTGCTAATACGCTGAATCGGTTGGTTTGAGGGGATATACATTATAATGCATGTTATTCAATATGTTCTATAGGTTTCCCACGTTTACCGATGAATACAATCCGGCTCTCCCCCATATATATGTATCGCTCTCCCAAAAACTTGTTCCGCTGCATCTTTTTTATGAAATTCCGGAAAAATTTGCTTTACCCCCTTTTCAAACACGTTTTTTTGTGGTATAATATAGTGGAGTGTTCAGAGAATTCATTCTCTTGACTGCAATCATTGCTATGTCACTGACGCAACTGATTCAATTTAGGAGGTAACAATATGTCTGTAATGGAATTGTATGATATCTGGTGTGCGAATGCGGTGGATGACACCGATCTGCAGAATGAGCTGAAATCGATCACATCCGATGAGCAGGCGATCCGTGAGCGTTTCTACCGTGATCTGGAGTTCGGCACGGGCGGTCTGCGTGGTGTGCTCGGTGCTGGTACCAACCGCATGAACATCTATACTGTACGCCGTGCAACACAGGGTCTTGCCAACTATGTCAAGGCATCCTTTGCTGATCCGAGTGTTGCAATTTCCTATGACAGCCGCATCAAGTCCGATGTATTTGCGAAAGCTGCTGCGTCCGTACTGGCTGCGAATGGTGTTAAGGTTCACATCTACAGTGAGCTGATGCCGACCCCCGCACTTTCCTTTGCGGTTCGTGCACTCAAGTGCAGTGCCGGTATTATGGTAACAGCAAGCCACAATCCCGCAAAATATAACGGCTATAAGGCTTATGGTGATGACGGCTGCCAGATCACGCTGGAGGTCGCTGAAACTGTACTGGCTGAGATCAATGCACTTGATCTGTTCAAGGATGTCAAGCACTGCGATTTTGAAGAGGCAGTGGCAAGCGGCATGATCTCCTACATTTCTCAGGAAGTGATCGAGGATTATTATCAGAATGTACTGGCACAGGGTATCAACACCAAGCTCTGTGCGGACAGCGGTCTGAAGATCGTTTACACTCCCCTGAACGGCACCGGCAACAAGCCCGTTCGTGAGATCCTGAGCAGAATCGGCATTCAGGATGTAACGATCGTCAAGGAGCAGGAGATGCCCGACGGCAATTTCCCGACCTGCCCCTATCCGAATCCTGAGATCCGTGAGGCACTTGAGCTGGGTCTGAAGTATTGTGACGAAGTGAAACCCGACCTCCTGCTTGCGACCGATCCCGATGCTGACCGTGTTGGCATTGCGGTTCCGGATGGTGATGATTATGCACTGTTCTCCGGTAATGAGGTAGGTGCAATGCTGCTGGAATACATTTGCAGTGAGCGTACCAAGAACGGCACCATGCCCGAGCGTCCGGTGACAGTCAAGACCATCGTAACCACTGACCTTGTGGAGGAGATCGCTAAGGAATACGGTCTGGAGATGCTGGAAGTGCTGACCGGCTTCAAGTTCATCGGCGAGCAGATCGGCTTCCTTGAAGATAAAGGCGAGGAAAACCGCTATGTATTCGGCTTTGAGGAGAGCTATGGTTATCTTGCAGGCACCTATGTGCGTGACAAGGATGCTGTGGTTGCTTCCATGCTCATCTGTGAGATGGCGGCTTACTACCGCACCCAGGGCATTTCCATGATTCAGGCTCGTGACAACATGTACAAGAAGTACGGTGTATTCCGTCACAGCCTGCAGAGCTTCACCTTTGAGGGTGAAAGCGGCATGCATCAGATGAAGGCTCTCATGCAGCAGCTGCGTGATGACCGTCCGGAGGAGATCGGCGGTCTGAAGGTCGTTGCAGTTTCTGACTATCAGGCAAGTCTTACGACCAATGTTGCGACCGGTGAGCAGACTGCAATCACCCTGCCCAAGTCCAATGTGCTGGTATTTGCACTGGAGAACCATGCAAAGGTTGTGATTCGTCCGTCCGGTACCGAGCCGAAGATCAAGACCTATTACACCACTGTTGGTGCAACGATGGAAGAAGCAACTGCTTTGGAAGAAAAGCTGATTGCGGATTTCTCCCAGATGTTCAAGTAAGATCAATGAAAAATGCACTGCTGATTCTGAAATCAGCAGTGCATTTTTTTGCAGAGAAAAGCATTTTGCAGTTATTCTTTGAATCTATGCTTTATTGTGTCATCCGTTTTTTCTGCCAGATCTCGCTCCAGTTCTCCATGCCGGCAAGGAAAAGCACCTGTGTGAATTCTGTTGGATCGGCGAGGCGTTCACTGATCTCCATGGACTGCTCCAGATCGACCACGCAGATCCTGCTGTAATGCTGAAGAAGGAACGGGATCATGCAGTCAGCGAAATCATCCTTGTAAACAAGCAGTTTTTTGTCATTTTCGAGGTTGGTCTGAATCTCAAGCATTGCACAGGGCTTGCCGAGGTAGAATTCATACATGTTTCCGGATTGCAGGAGTGACATGTCATACAGTGCTGTGCCCCTGTCCTCGGTCGTGCCGTCGGCATAATGGGCAGTGACGCTGACGATCTGTGCACCGCTTTCATAGGTGTAGCAGTCGAGCACATCCGCCTGCACACCGTCATAGAGCGTCTTTTCGTAGAGATTGCCACGGAATTCCGTGCTCATATGGGAAATAACATAGCGGTTATAGGGCACGGCGGTCAGACCCATTTTTCGGATGGCGGACTGGTACACACAGTAGGCACCATAGCTCGTCCAGCGGGAATCCGTGCGGTAGAAGATATACTCATCTTTCACGGAGGAAAGCACATTGCAGGCATCCACACAGCGGATACCTGTCTGAACGTTGGCGTAGATCTGGCGGATCAGGGTTTCCTGCTCCTCCTTCACGGTATTGGCTGGCAGGCTGCTTTCATAGATCTCGGAAGCGGACGGCACCAGCACAAAATAGGAAGGGATCCGGTATTTCTGGTAGAAGTCGTTGAGCACGGCGGCGGAATCAACGACCGTTTCATCCTGCTCTGCCGGCAGCTTTTCGAGGAGCATGTCATCGGTGATGTACACATTCTGGATGATCCTCTCGCCGATGAAGAGATCCATCTGCGTTTTCAGACGGAAGAGGCTGTCGTGAAAACCAAGGTTCTCACCGAGGAACTGTTCCGTGTGCTGTGCCCATGAGCCGTCGAGGACGGTCTGCACGGTGGGCTTTGGGAAACCACGCAGGGTGGTGTTGCACATGACTGCGAGGTAAACGATCAGCAGCATGAGGAGTGTGCGGTAATGGTATTGTCTGTGCATGCGTTGTACTCCTTTCCCATTGTTACAGCTGAAGCCACAATTCTGCCGGTGCATCGGTGTACAGCATGCATGCAAGGCAGAAGATCAGCAGTACGGAGTCGATCAGCGGCATGTAGGAGGCGATCTTCCTGCCGACTGCGGTAGTGGAAATACGCTCGGTGATATTGCGGAAGAGGTCGGTTGCGATATAAAAGCAGACCAGCAGGAGCACGATGTAGGAGGTCAGGAAATATACGCCGTATTTGTCGATCAGACCGCTGCCGAAGCCGACCATTGCTCTCCAGAAATGCAGCACCTGCGTCATATTATCTGCAAAGAACAGCACCCATGAAAATTGCAGGGAGATGGCGGTATAAACCAGACCGACGGCATAGTTGCGGTCGGGGATGTGCTTGAAGAAGTTCAGCTCCGCTGCAAGGATCAGCCCGATCAGCATACCCCAGAGCAGGAATTGCACGGAGGGCTTGTACCACAGACCGATCAGCATCCACATCAGCACAAGGCTTGCATATTTCACCCAGCGGTGTTTCGCTCTGCCGAACAGGAGATGACGGAAATTCGTCTGGAACCAGAGAATATGCGTGATATTCCAGTTTTCCATGAACTGCGTCACGCTTGAAGAAAAGAACGGCTGTCCGAAATTTTTCGGCAATTCCAGACCGAAGCACCTCGAAAGTCCCCTTGCCATGTCCGCATAGCCGAGCAGCTCAAAATAAAGGTACATGGAGAAGCTCATCACTGTCAGCCATGCTGTCAGCATGCTGATGCCGGCAGGGTCGGTCTGCCGCAGCTCACGGAACACATAGCCGAGCGTATCGGCAAGCATGACTTTTTCCGCAAGTCCACGGACGAAAAGCCCGAGTCCGTCACCAAGGCAGCGGATATTTGGGCGGCTTTCTTTGAGCTGGCGGCTGAATTCCTGATAGGAAAGCAGAGGACCGGCAAACATGACCGGAAAGAAAGTCAGGTAGAGAGCAAGGTGCAGGAAATTGCGTTCCGGCGGATATTTCTTCCGGTAGATGCCGATGAGGTAGCCGATCCCCAGCAGGGTGGTGATCGCAATGCCGATGGGGATGAACGCCGCATCCTGCCGGTTCTGGCGGATGATGGTCAATGCGGCTGCCTGTGTGGTGACTGCTGCAAGCAGAACCGCAAGGCAGAGCCGCCGCTTCTCGCTCAGTTTTCCGAGGAGCAGACCGATTCCGTAATTGAAGCAGACGAATACCGCCGGAATCAGAATGCCTGCCGGTCCGTTCCAGCAGGTCAGGAGCATGCCGGCAAGGAGCAGGAAAACGGGCTTCCCTTTCTGCGGAATGCAGCAGAAAAGCAGGAGCAGAACCGGCATGGCAAGCAGTGTGAAGGTCAGGGAGGAAAGATACATGCTATACCTCCTCCGTTTCCGTCATCCGGAGAAATTCCTCACGGCTCATCATGGAATTGAGGATCTCCAGCAATGCGGTTGCTGAGAGCATGGAGGGAAGTCCAAGCTTCTGCTGGAGGTTCCGGCGACGCTGTGCACTGTCCGGCGTACCGTTCAGACCAGCGAGATAGAGGTCGGTTTTGGTGATGGGATCGCCTGCATCCGTCTGCTCAGAAAGTACGCCAGCCTTTGCAAACGCCTCACGCAGCACCTCGGCATCCATGCCCTCCACACCGAGCTTTCCCTCGGCGGAGGGCTTTTCTTTTCGCTTTTCCTTTCCGAAAATGTCCGGAATATAGATGTTTTTGATACTTCCTCCGGAAATCGCACCCTTGAGATAGCTCCGGATGCGAAAGCCGGCTCTGTCGGAATCGGTGAGTATGATGATGCCCGTGGTTTCCGCATAATGCCGGATCAGTGCCAGCATTTCTTCATCCTTGAAGATGCGGAAACCGTGGGTCGGGATGATCACGGCTTTCACGATGGAGGAGAGCTTGATCTTGTCGTACTTGCCCTCCACAATGATCGCCTGTCGGATTTGCAGCATGAATACCTCCTCCGTTAACGCAGCATTTCTGCAATGGTTTGTTCAAACAGCACTCGTTCATTGACTGCCTGAGAATGCAGCCTTCGCTCCGCATCACAGAGGAGCTTCAGGCATTTGGTGATATGTGCAGCGGTTTCTCCCCTGCTGTCCCTGAATGCATTTTCGACCATAAAATCAAAGCGGTAGGAAAAATCCGCCGTCACATCCTGCACGGTGCGGCGGTTCTGCTTGGCAACGACCGCCCTCTGCATATCAATGAAGCAGCCGGACACCACCCCCATCAGGTAGGGCATTTCCATCCGCATGGCAAGCAGTTCATCGACCGCCTGCATTGCCGCCGCCGGATGTCGGCGGATGACCGCCTTGGTCAGCTCATAGACCGTGGTTTCAAGCTGGGGGCTGACCATATTCCGGATCATTTCGACCGTGATCTCGCCGCCGTCGACAAAGGCACAGAGCTTTCCCAGCTCCTGCTGGATCGTCAGGGTCTGGCAGCCGCATTCCTCCGCAAGGAGTTTTGCGGCATCCTGTCCGATGGTACAGCCACGTTTTCTGACGGATACGGAAATATCCGAAGCCATTGCAGCAGGCGTTTTCGGTTCCAGCACACAGACTGTACCGTGCTTGGCGATATAATCAATGATGGTCTTGTTCTTGGCGGTGGGCTTTTTGGATTTGCCGGTTTTGCCGCCGTAAATATCAAAGCCGGTCACATAGAACACCAGAACGGTCGAATCTGCGACATTTTCAAGGATACTGCGGAGCGTCTTTCGGGCATCCTCACGCATTCTCTCCAGATTGCAGTCATGGATCACAATGCAGTTGTAGTCCGCAAACATCGGACAAAGCTCCGCTTCATCGGCAAGCTGATCCAGATCCAGATTTGCACCGTCGAGCCGTGTCACGCTGTCGCCGTCACCGCCGACCGCTTTCAGCAGCTTTTTCACACAGCTTTCGACCTGCAAAATATCGCTGCCGTAAAAGTAGTACAGACGCTCTATTGTTCCGTTTTTGAGCTGTCCCTGCAGCCCTTTTGCATCAAGTATCGGCATACAAACTCCTTACACTGCATTTACCGTCATGGGTAACTGCCAGTTCCAGTTGATTCATTCCTACATAGGTATGGCTGTCCGCTGTATAGCAGCTTCTGCCGTCAAGCACCATCAGAATGCCGCATTCAGGCAGGACATTTTTGCTGGTGCCGTATATGGTCAGTGCTTCGCATTCCGGAAGATCCGCTGTTTTTTCCTTGCAGCAGACATAGGTGAAATCCGGATACGAAACCTGCACGGTATCCTCCGTCACGGAGATGACTGCACCGTGAAAGAGCATCTCACGCTTGATGGCATATTCCCCGCCCTTTCCGGCAATCGAAAACGGTGTCAACTCCTCCGGCGTTTCCATTGCCACGACCTGTTCAGGCGTGAGCATGTGGAGAGTTTCTCCGTATTTTGTCATGGTCTTTTCCTTCATCGTGCACAGAAAGAGGGAGGAAATGCTCCGGACACCGGAGGACTGGAGGTAGGCTCCCACATGATCCGGTGCACTCGTGTCACCGCTGAGGTCGATGATGACCGCCTCTCTGCCGCTTCGCAGGACGAGTACGCAGTCACGGGCTTCACCAAGCACGGCGATGTGCAGGTTTTCGTCACGGTACATACGCTCCGTGCCTGCTGCAATGCAGGCGGTCAGAAGTGAACATGCAATGGCAGTACACATGAGGCGGCGGCTTTTCCAGAGAAAATAGCAGCAAAGGAGCAATGCAGCGGATACGGCAAGCACACCGCCCATCACGGCACTGTCCGTGTCAGCATATGTCCACGGAAGCTCAGCAAGGTAGGCGGAGATCCGGAGCACCAGCTCCGAGCACCATTCTGCTGCACCGAGCAGCCATTCCGCCGTCATGCCCTCCATTCCCGTCAGGAGTGCCAGAGCTTCCAGCAGGACCACCAGCATACAGACGGGCACGAGCAGGAGATTGGAAAGGGGTGAGATCAGGGAGATCTCCCTGAAATAGAGCATGGATGCCGGAAGTACCGCAAGGAATACGCAGCACATTGCTGCAAACTGCCGCAGCTCCTTCTGGAGAAAGGTCTTTTTCGGCATTTCCCTGACCATGTAGGGGGCAAATACGCCGATGCCGAATGCACCGCTGAAAGAGAGCCAGAAAGCGGCACTGTGGATCACGAAGGGATTTTCCAGAGTGAGCAGGAGCATAGCGATGCTGATGGAGTTGAGCATGTCCGCCCTGCGGAAGAACAGCCCTGCACTCTGGGAGATCAGGATCATGATGCATGCCCTCTTCACGGAAACCGTTTCGCCCACGCAGATCACAAACAGAAGTGCCAGCAAAGCAAGCAGAGCGAACGAAAGCCGCCTGTCCGCTTTGCATTTCCGCAAAAGCCGGACAACGCACAGGGCAAGGAAATCAAGGTGCAGTCCGGACACCGCCATCACATGCCCGATCCCCGTCCGGTAGAGCGTCGTTTTGGTGCTGCCGGTCATGGCGGATTTGTCCCCGAAAAGGAGCCCCGTCATGAAAGCACCGGTCTGTGCATCGGTATTTTCCTGCATGCGTTCCGTCATCTCCTGCCGCCACTCATAGAGGACGCTGCGGAGGGTGGAACGTGTGCGGGGGATGTGCTCCGCTTCTGCCGTGAGGGGCATGGAAAGGAACACATTCTGTGAACGGTAGTGATTTTTGGCTGAAAATACATAGGTATTTTCAAGCGGCTCCGGCGTACCGGTCAGAATGAGGGTATCGCCGCAGGCATAGTACGGCACATCACAGAAATAGTGGATAATCGCTGGGATCTCCCCGTTCAGCGTACCGGAAAGGAGGTAGGACGCATAGCCGCTGTCATGGACGGTAACGGCTGTGATCTCACCGGAAAATACGGTGTTTTCCTGTCCGGCAAGCGGAAGCTGCCGCTGTGCCGTGCGTGCATCATGCTCCCAATAAAGACAACACGCCGTCAGGATGGACAGCGTGCTGATAAGTACATATTTCCAGACAGCTCTGCGGCAGAGCAGGAGCACCAATGCAGTCAGAAGGACGGCACCGAACACCCCATACCATAGCTGCCAGTGTACAACGGACGCTATCAACAAACCTGCTGTATAGGGGAATCCTATGTACAAGGCTGCCCGTTTCATCTGTGATCAGTGAAAGAACAGCGGAAGCTCTTCTAAGAACAGGAGATCCTCCCGTTTTGCGGCATCACCCTCGGCGAGCACTGCGGCTCTTCCGACGATCTCACCGCCTGCCGCAGCAGTCAGTTTTTCAAGTGCAATGAGGGATTCTCCGGTGCTGATGACATCATCCACCAGCAGTACACGCTTTCCACGCAGGAGAGCTGCCTTTTCACCGTCAAGGTGGAGCGTCTGCGTATTGGCTGTGGTGATGGACTTCACGTCCACGGACACCACGTCCTGCATGTAGAGCTTTGTGGATTTGCGGGCTACCACATAGGGCTTGCCGCTTTGTCTTGCCATCTCATAGGCAAGCGGAATGCCCTTGCATTCAGCGGTCAGGAGCACGTCGAACTCCGGTGCCTTCGCAAGGAGTGCCTTTGCACTTTCCACAGTGATCTCCACATCGGAGAACATAATGAACGCCGCAATATCGAGTTTTTCATTGATCGGACAAAGACGCAGGGAGCGTTCCAGACCTGCGATCTTCATTGTATAGAATTCAGCCATGACATGTTCTCCTTAACCGAGGGACTGTTCGCCCCAGCCCATCTTCACGCCTGCAACCATGTGGAAATGCAGGTGCATCACAGTCTGACCGGCATCCTCGCCGCAGTTGTTGATGATGCGGTAGCTCTCGATCCCCTCCTGTGCAGCGATTTTTGCCGCAGCCTCGAAGATCTTTGCAACAGCCGCAGAGTTCTCTGCATTGATGTCCAGTGCCTTGGAGATATGGGTTTTCGGCACGATCAGCACATGGAACGGAGCGATCGGGCTGATATCCTTGAATGCGTAAACAAATTCGTCCTCATAGACCTTTGCGGACGGAATTTCACCGGCGATAATTTTACAGAACAGGCAATCCATGTCATTTCCTCCTTTATGTACTCCCTGCATCCGCTGTGCAGATGCAGGGAATTCTTTTGATTAGTGAGCCATTACGTCAGCAACGATGCTTTCCAGACCCAGCAGGGCTTCGTCCACCATGTAGGTCTTGCCGATGCCTGCCATTGCGTTGTCCGGTCTGCCGCCGCCCTTGCCGCCTGTGATGGCTGCGATCCGCTGCACGATCTTGCCGGCATGAGCACCCTTGGCAACTGCCTCCTTGGTGCAGACACAGTAGAATGTGCCCTTTTCGCCGTCAACACCTGCAAAAACTGCTACAATGTTCTTATCCATGCTCTTGACCTGATCGCCGAGCTTGCGGAGCATATCAGAACCTGCACCATTGAGCATGATGGAAACGACCTGTGTGCCGTTCACATCCTTGGCATTGTCGAACAGGGTATCAACCACATTGCCAGCCATCTTCTGACGGAGCTGCTCTACCTGCTTCTCAGCATCCTTGAGCTGTGCGGTCATTGCAGTGCAGCGAGCCGGCAGTTCAGCAGGATTATTCAGCTTGAGTGCCTTTGCACTTTCAAGCACGGTATTCTTGTAGCTGTCGAGCAGTGCCAGTACGCCGGCACCGGTAACAGCCTCGATACGGCGAACGCCGGATGCAACGGAGCTTTCGGAAACGATCTTCAGCAGACCGATATTCGCAGTGTTGGATACATGGGTACCGCCGCAGAACTCGATGGACTCTTCGCCAGCCTTGACAACTCGTACCACATCGCCGTACTTCTCGCCGAACAGAGCCATTGCACCGAGCTTCTTTGCTTCCTCAATGGGCATTTCATTCACATCGACCGGCTTTGCTGCGAGGATCCAGCCGTTCACGATATTCTCGACCTTCTCGATCTCTTCAGTGGTCATTGCACTGAAATGGGAGAAGTCGAAGCGGCATGCCTTGGCATTGACGAGCTGACCTGCCTGATGTACATGATCACCGAGCACCTGACGCAGAGCTGCCTGCAGCAGATGTGCTGCGGTATGGTTTCTCATGGTAGCAAGGCGTGTGCAGGTGCAGATCTCTGCCTTGACTGCATCGCCGGTTTTCATGCTCCCGGATTCGACAGTACCGAGGTGCAGGTAATGACCGTCCTCATCCTTGGTAACAGCTGTTACCTTGAATTCGCCCTCGTTGGTGGTGATGCTGCCGAGGTCGCTCACCTGACCGCCGCTTTCTGCATAGAACGGTGTGCGGTCGAGCACGAGTGCTGCGGCATCATCCGCAACGATGCTCTCGGTCACTGCCTGATCCTTGACGATCGCAAGGATCTTTGCGTCTGCGGTATATTCCTTGTAGCCGACAAACTCTGTTGCGGCTGCTTCGATCTTGACGCTGTTGTCAGCCCAGGAGGAGCTTGCCTTTGCCAGATGGTCAGCCTTTGCGGTTTCACGCTGCTTCTTCACGAGTGCTCTGTAGCCCTCTTCATCGACTGCAAAGCCACGCTCTGCGGCGATCTCCACTGTCAGGTCAAACGGGAAACCATAGGTGTCGCTGAGCTTGAAGATGTCCTCGCCTGCGAGGGTCTTGCAGTTCTCGGACTCTGCCTTGTCCATCACCTGATTGAGCAGTTCCATGCCCTTGTCGATGGTCTTAGCAAAAGCTTCTTCCTCGACCTTGATGATCTTCTTGATATAAGCACGCTTTTCATCCAGCTCCGGATAAGCGTTCTTGTTTTCGTTGATCACGGTATCGCATACCTCATGCAGGAAGGTACCCTTGATACCGATCATTCTGCCGTGTCTTGCAGCTCTTCTCAGCAGACGGCGGAGGACGTAGCCCCTGCCCTCGTTGGACGGGAGAACGCCGTCGCCGACCATGAATGTGGTGCTTCTGATATGGTCAGTGATGACACGCAGGGAAACGTCGGTATTCTCGTTGCCCTCCTTATAGGTCACGCCGGAGAGCTTCTGGATGTGCTTCATGATGTTCTGCACGGTGTCCACCTCAAAGAGGTTGTCCACGCCCTGCATCACGCAGGCAAGACGCTCCAGACCCATACCGGTGTCAATGTTCTTGTGTTCCATTTCGGTGTAGGTGCCGTTGCCGTCGCTGTCGAACTGGCTGAACACGAGGTTCCATACTTCGACAAAACGGTCGCATTCGCAGCCCACCTTACAGTCAGGAGAACCGCAGCCATGTGCTGCACCACGGTCGAAATAGATCTCAGAGCAGGGACCGCACGGACCGGAGCCATGCTCCCAGAAATTATCCTCTCTGCCGAGTCTTACCATATGCTCATGGGCAACGCCGATCTCCTGTGTCCAGATGTCGTATGCCTCATCATCATCGGTGAATACGGAAACATAGAGCAGCTCCTCGGGCATCTCCAGCACCTTGGTAAAGAATTCCCAAGCCCACTGGATGGCTTCTCTCTTGAAGTAATCGCCGAAGGAGAAGTTGCCGAGCATCTCAAAGTAGGTACCATGTCTTGCGGTCTTGCCGACATTCTCGATATCGGGGGTACGGATGCACTTCTGGCAGGTGGTGACACGCTTGTTGGGCGGTACAGCCTGACCGAGGAAGAACTTCTTCAGCGGTGCCATACCGGAATTGATCAGCAGAAGGCTCTTGTCACCCTGCGGTACGAGGGAGGCACTTGCCATTCTTGTGTGATTCTTGCTTTCAAAAAAGGACAGATACTGCTCACGCAGGTCATTGAGTCCACGCCATTCCATAAAAATTCACTCCAAAATCTTATTTATTTCACAGGACGCACAAAAGAATGCCCTGTCACCGTTGGGGACAGGGCAGTTCGCATTTGCACACAGTTGTCCTGTTGTGATACAAATACAGTATACCAGATTTTCGGCAAAAAGTCAATTGTTTTGCAAAATTTTTTCGGATGTTCCTCTCATGGAGAACACTCCGCTGTGATCCGGTCCGCAATTTTCCGAAAGACCGGTGCGGCGGCATCATTCCCGAAGCCGCCGTCCTCCACAAGGACTGTAACTGCATACTGCGGGGATTCGATCGGGAAATAGCCCGTGATCCATGCATGGCAGTACTCCACGCCGTCCTCGTCATAGCGTCCGGTCTGGGCGGTGGAGGTCTTGGCGGCGGCAAACACCTGATTGGGGACGGCGTTGGACTCCTCATTTTCATTGACCGCCGAGATCATCAGACCTTGCAGATAGTAGGCGGTATTGCGTGGGAGGGCTTTGGCGTAGATGGGGGGCTTTTCGTTTTCGAGGGTTTTGCCGTCAAGGGAATAGCCTGCGATCAGCCTTGCTACGGGCATTTCCCCGTCATTTGCAATGCCGCAGGTCATCTGACAGATCTGCAGGGGGCTTGCGGTCAGAAGTCCCTGACCGAAGCAGAAGTTTGCCTTTTCCGCAGGCAGCTCCAGCTCCTGCTCCGTCGGCAGATTGCCGCCGGCAGCAACCATGCTGCTTGTCAGGGGGATCTGCGTGCCGAAGCCGAGATTCTGGGCGGTGATGCGGAGAATGTCGCTCCGAAGGTATTGACTCAGCTGCACGAAATAGGTGTTGCAGGAGTAGATCATCGCCTGCCGCATATCTACCATACCGTGCCCACGCCAGTCATGGCAGCGGAAAAGCTGACCGGAGATCTCGGTTTTGCCGGTGCATTCCTCTGCATACCTTGTCAGACCCTGCGTATAGGTCGCAGCGGCGGTCACGAGCTTGAAAATCGAGCCGACGCTGTAACTGTACAGACAGCGGTTGATAAGGGGGCTGTTTTCATCCCCGATTGCGGCGGCAAGGCGGTCGGGCGAATAGGACGGAAAGCTTGCCATTGCGAGAATATCGCCGGTTCGCACGTCCATCACAAGGATCGCACCCTTTTGGATCTCCTTTCCGGCTTCCTCACAGATCCGCTGGATTCGGGCATCGAGCGTGGTCACAACATTGCCGTTCAGATTCCCGATCGGTCTGACCTCCGGCGGAATGCCGTACAGCACCTCGCCCAGAGCATCCACAGCAAAGGTGACTTCAGCGTGATCCTCCGCCTCACGCAGGATGCTGTCGTAGTCCGCTTCCAGTCCTGTCACGCCCTCCCCTTCGAGCGTGTATCCAATGACGTGCTGTGCAAGCTGGGAATGCGTGCGGCGGAGGGGAGCATCCACAACGGTGATGTCGGGTGACTGGAATTCATTTGTATTCACACGGCACACAAAGGGCTGATCGCTTTGCAGACCTGCAATGAGATCCGAGGCAGAAGCCATGTGGGGCAGAAGCTCCGCCACGGCTTCGGGGCTGGGAAGGACTACAGCATAATGGGCAGTTTCGGTATTGACCAGCGGCACAAAATTCCGGTCATAGATCGTTCCCTCCGCATGTGCGGCGGTGATGGTGCGGCGGCTCTGCTGAAGTGCAGCATGGGTATAGCCGCCGTTTTTCATATGGACGGCGATCACAGCAACAAGGAGCGTGAAGCCCATGACGAGGGCGGCGGCGATGAATGTCATTCTGTTGAGCATGAAAAACCTCCCGATACTCTTTTGAGGGCATCTCTAAAAACCGGAACACGAGCAGAATTTTGTATATGAGTGGCAGCAGATGATGCCAGTCATAGAAATTCTGCCGTGGGGGAGGTTTTTAGAGGTGCCCTTGAGGGAGTATGGGAGGAAAATCTTTAAAATATGCAGTGAGGGCGGTCATCCCTCCAGAATCACCGTAAACGGTCCATCATTGCAAAGGCTCACCTGCATCATGGCACCGAAAATACCGTGTTCCACGTTTTTCACCTGCGGACGCAGGCATTCCATGAAGTATTCATAGAGATGCTCCGCAAGATCGGGCTTTCCGGCATGGCAGAAGCTGGGGCGGTTCTTTTTGCAGTCGGCGTAGAGCGTGAACTGGGAGATCACCAGCACTTCGCCCCCGACATCGTTGATGGACAGATTGGTTTTATCATTTTCATCGGAAAAGATGCGGAGCTTCACAAGCTTATCCGCAAGCTGTTTTGCAGTCGCTTCGGTATCGTTCTCGCCCACGCCGAGCAGTACGAGATAGCCCTTGCCGATTTTACCAACTAATTTCTCTTCGACGGTGACGGATGCTTCTGTCACACGCTGTACAACTAATTTCATGGTATTCCTCCGGTTTTGTGGTTTTCTTTTATTGTAGCATATTTTGGGGGAGATGGCAAGTGTAAAATTGACTGAATTTCTTTTTCAGACTGCCCACCCCCTGCCCCTCTGGTTTCCCCTCTGCACTCCCCTTCCGTCACCCCACCCCCTTTGTCGATTTTGTTGAGGGATTCTGGCACATCAAGTTATTATATTTTAATCCATCTTTCATAAAACCTTGCAATTTCTCCTGAAATATGGTATCATAGATACAGACAATCACTTTGAAAGGATGGTTCATATGGGACTGATTTTAGCATCGGCTTCTCCGAGAAGGCAGGAGCTTCTGAAACGGATTACAGAGGATTTCACCGTGCATCCGGTGGATGCGGATGAAACACTGCCTGCCGGCATTCCGGTGGAAATTGCGGCGGTGTACCTTGCAGATGTGAAGGCAAAGGCGGCAGCGGAGCAGTTTCCGGAGGATATTGTCATCGGCTGCGACACGATCGTTGTCCTCGAAGATGAGATCATGGGGAAACCCCGTGACCGTGAGGAGGCGTTCCGGATGCTCCGGAAGCTCTCCGGTCAGACGCACAAGGTCATGACGGGAACGGCTCTGTACCTCGGCAAAAAAAGCTCCGTATTCACGACGGAAACCTATGTCACCTTCTATGACCTGACGGATGCGGAGATCGAGCAGTACCTGGACACGGGCGAGCCGTTCGACAAGGCAGGTGCCTATGGCATTCAGGGCTTCGGCTGCCTGCTGGTGCGGAGCATCGAGGGGGACTACAATAACGTGGTGGGACTCCCGGTAGCGGCTCTCTCTCGGGCACTTTCGCAGTTCCGGAGGGCTGTGGCACATCCGAAAATCCAGCTGAGGAAACAGTGAAACAGAGCATGGGAGAATCCGGTATAACAAAGTGGTACAAATGTATATGAAAAACCTGCTGATGCAAAATTCGCATCAGCAGGTTTTTGTTACCCTGTTATCTCAGCACAAACATAAAGATCAGGCTCACTGCACAGATCAGGATCTGTAACAGTGTAAAGCGGATGACAACCTGTGTGTCACTCCAGCCCTTGTTCTTTCTTGCATGGTCATGGACGGGGGTGCGGAGATTCTTCATGAAGTTCTTTGCCTTGCACACACGGATCACCGTAAGCTTGACAAGTCCCAGACCGCCGTCAATGATGAGCATGATGGTCATCGGGATCCAGAATACCGGTGTACCGGCTACCATGAACGCCAGTGCCAGCAGAAGTCCCAGTGAACGGGAGCCGGCATCGCCCATGAGCACGCTGCTCGGGGAGCAGTTGAGCCAGAGGTAAACCAGCAGGACACCGAGCATGATGAGTACGATGTTCATCACACCATTCTGTTCATCCGCCATATAGAGCAGCAGAACGGATGCGGAAAGTGTGACCATTGCGAGGGAACAGCAAAGACCGTCCACGCCGTCGGTGCAGTTGGTCACGTTGATGCTTGCCCAGATCAGGATCGTGCCGAGGATGACGTAGAGCACCGCCGGAACGTCAAAATGCTGGTCGAACATCGGCAGCCAGATCGTGCCGCCGTGGAAGTAGTAGACGGTAATGGATACGCCCACTGCAACCGCAAGGTCAATGATGCCCTTTTTCAGCTCGCCCCACGGTTTTTCGGATGCGTCATCCAGATAGCCGCTCATCATTTCGATGAACAGGGCGGCAAGATAGATGATGTACTCCACCTTCAGGGGAACGGTAATGACACATGCGATCACGAGTGCCGTGATCATCACGATGCCGACACCCCTTGTTTTTCCGACGGACAATGCACCGTTGACTGCAAATTCCCTGCCCTGATCCTTGGGCAGATACTTACCAAAAAATTTGATACCGAGGGCGGTCAGCACCATGCCGAGCACAAAACCGATCAGCTGGGCAGTACCCATTGGTAATGATTCTATGAAATGTAACATAATTCCTCCTGTACTGTGACGGCATTATACGCCGGTCTGTGCGGCATGGATGAGAATGCCGGCAGCGTCCGCTGCATCAATATCTCCATTCGCATCGTAATCGGCACGGATCGTCCACTCTGCATCCGGCAGCTCCGGTATATCACCGACACCCGCTGCGGCTGCATACATCAGCACCTGTGCCGCATCCGCTGCGGTCACGGCACCATCAAGATCCGTATCTCCGATGAGGACATCGGGGGCAGAACCGAACCGGATGACGTATGCCGTATCAAGGCAGTTTTCCTTGGAAACGGTGAGCGTGAGCGTACTGCCGTCCACGTTCAGTTCCGTCACTTCTCCGGACGGGAGTGCTGTTTCACCGCACATGACCGTTCCGGCCGTGACAGGGAACAGCTCCAGTGATGCAGGAATTTCCGTATCGGAGGGATATTCGGCTTCATAGCTGCCATCCGCTTTCTGTGTGAATTCCAGCGGTTTGCCGTTGCAGTTGAGATAATTGAGCTTTGCATGACGCACGGCATAGCTCTGTGTATATTCTGTGCCAATGCCGTCCACATATGCAGTGATCGTTACATCGCCGTCAAAAATGATCGGCTGTTCATATTGTATGTAATTTTTTCCGTCCGTGGTATAATAAACTGCACCGCCGTCCGGACTGCTGAGGGTGATCGCCTCCCCCAGCGGAAGGGTTTCATCATAGGCGGAGAAGAGGACTGTTCCTGCGTTCTGCGTCAAGGCTTTCACGCAGGCATTGCCGAGCATGGTCACGGACTCCACCTGAACGGATGCACCGTTTTCATCCTCGTAGGTGTAGGAATCCTCCACCACTTCATCGTACATGTCGTGCCATCTTCTGCCGTCAGAACTGTAAAAACTCTCGTTGCTGCTGAAATCACGCTGGAGCATATCCGTTGTGATCAGGTAGCCGTCAAAAATCTCCACAGTACCGTCCTCAAAAGTGGAAGTACTCCGGTATGCCGCTTCGCAGGTGATGTGCTGTCCTGCCTCGCCGCTGAGCTTCACGACCACGGAGAACTGCTCCCCTGCTGTGATCTTCACCGGCTCTGCAAGTCTGACTGTCCGGTAACCCATATTATGCAGCGTGCCCGATGTCACAGCGGAGGCTGTGCCGGAAACGGGGTTGGACATGCTCCGGAGATCCGTGTAGACTGTGATCTCATAATTCTCATCCGTCATTGCGGTGTAAACCATGACATCCGTCACATAGGTATCCTCTTCGGCGGTGAAAATGTTGGCAACATAAGCGGTGGTATCCTCCTGCTCCACGGAGAGTGCAACACCGCAGCCGTAATTGTCATACTGGTAATTCTTTGCATGCACCTGTGAGGGTACCGCATCCAGATAGTAGGCTTCGTACACGGTCGCTTCTGCATAGGACATCCAGAAATAGCCGCTGTCGCCCCAGTCGGTGCCCCAGCTGTTCTTGCACAGCCATGCTCCGTCCGTTTCAGGCGGATTGGAGAAGTTTTCAGCCGGAAATGCATCATCCCAGCCGACAATGCTCACCGCATGGTATTCGCCGCTTGACACCTCGGATTCGAGATCGCCGGCATAGTAATAAGCGTTGGTTTCCTGATTGAAATAGGACTTCTTATCAAAATAGCTGAGGGAAACTGCGTGTCCGTCAAATACGGCACGTTTGATCTCTTCACGCTGTTCGGCGAGAAACTCCGCATCCGATGCGTTCCAGTACGGGAACTGCACGGCATCGGTCACATGATAATCCGCCTGCTGCTGTAATTCCTCCAGCGTGATCTCGGCTTGCAGTATGTCCCAGTTGTCATAGGGGCAGTCCGCTTCCTCCACCGGTCCGAGCCAGTTGGCAAGGGCGGGGGCAATCATGGTGAAATTACCGCCGTTGTCGAAACGGTTAAGATTGTCATCCCGTTCATAGCCGAAATCATCGGCATAGGTGTAATACGCAAGATGCCACTCGGAAAGGTCGATCTCCGGATCATCTGCTGCAAGGGCAGTTTCAAGTGAAGCCATTGCCGCAAACGACCAGCAGGTTCCGTAGGTGCCCTGCTTTTTGGCGATGGTCGAAAGTCCCGATTTCCGCATATCATATGCCGCCGGAAGCTCCTCCGCCGCAGCGGTCACACCGTCCGCAACGATGGGAGCCTTTACCGTTCTGGTCAGACAGGAAGCCTCGTACTGCTCATAGGTGTCAAAATGACCGATGTGCAGGGATGAGCCTTCCGCATCCTCCGCATATGCCGTCAGCATGGTGCACTGCGGCAGGGCAAGGGCGGTACACAGCACAGCGGCTGTGATTCGTTTTATTTTCATTTGTGATCTCCTGTTATCTCGTTCTGCGTCTGCTGCTCCGGTGTCTTTTCCGGAGGATCCGCTGGGGTTCAGCGGTGGTTTTGCAGGATTGTGCAAACGCAAATTCAGCTCTCCGTTTGACTGCACAGGCATCTGCAAGCTGCTGATCGGGGAAAATGCCGAACACAGCCGAGCCGCTGCCGGTCATGACTGCACACAGGGCACCGTCCTCAAGCAATGCCGCCTTTGCACGTTCCACGTCCGCAAGTGCGGCTGCATCCTCAAAGGTGTTGCCGCAGTGCTCTGCCAGAAGTGCGGTATTCTGTGTTTCCACAGCTTCAAGCATTCTGGCGGTGTCAGGATGGAACGGAGCTTCCAGTGCATCAATCGCAGCATATGCCTTCGGTGTGGAAATGCTCTGTCTGCCCTTGAGAATGACAAGGGGCAGCTCCGGCAGGGGTCTGAGGGGTGTCAGGATCTCGCCGATCCCCTCTGCAAGCACCGTGCCGCCCATGAGGAGGAACGGTACATCCGCACCGAGTTTTATGCCGATCTCACGAAGTTTTTCGTTGGAATAGCCGCATTTGAGCAGCTTGTTGAGTGCAAAGAGCACACCTGCCGCATCCGCACTTCCGCCGCCCATTCCGGCACCGGAGGGGATGTGCTTGTGCAGGGTCATCTGTACACTGCATTTTTTGCCGGATGCCTCCAGCATCGCCTGTGCTGCACGGTATGCAAGGTTGCGTTCATCACAGGGCAGAGCCGGAATGCTGCACCGCAGCGTAATGCCGCTGCCGCTGCTCACACCGACGGTCAATATATCATATACAGTCACGGACTGAAAAATGCTTTCGAGTGTATGGTAGCCATCCTCACGCTTTCCGGTCACGTCAAGAGAGAGGTTGATCTTCGCATTGCAGCGGATCGTCATTTTCTGGTTCATAGCCGCCTCACTGCTTCAGCTCACGGATGAAGTTTTCGATACGCTCCACAGCCTCCATCAGATGCTTGAGGGAGTAGGCGTAGGAAACACGCACGAAGCCCTCGCCGCTTTCACCGAATGCATTGCCGGGAACAACTGCGACCTTTTCCTTTGCCAGCAGCTGTTCGCAGAATTCCTCGCTGGTAAGTCCGGTGCTCCGGATGCAGGGGAATACATAGAATGCACCCTCCGGCTCAAAGCAGGTCAGACCGATGCGGTTGAATGCCTCCACCAGATAGCGGCGGCGGACATTGTATTCCTTGACCATGTGCTGTACTTCTTCATCGCAGTTTTCGAGTGCTTCAATTGCCGCATACTGGCTCACGGTCGGTGAGCTCATGATGGCATACTGGTGGATCTTCACCAGCTGTCGGATCACAGGCTCCGGTGCACAGAGGTAGCCAAGCCGCCAGCCGGTCATGGCGAATGCCTTGGAAAAGCCGTTGACAAGCAGGGTACGCTCATGCATGCCCTCCAGCTCTGCGATGGAGCAGTGCTTTCTGCCGTAGGTCATCTCGGAATAGATCTCATCGGAGAGTACCATGATGTCCGTGCCACGCAGCACCTCTGCGATCTCCTCAAGATCCTCACGGGTCATGATGCCGCCGGTGGGATTGTTCGGGAAGGGCAGGATCAAAAGCTTGGTTTTCTCGGTGATTTTCTCACGCAGTTCCTGTGCGGTCAGCTTGAATTTATTCTCTTCCTTCGTGGGGATCGGAACCGGCACACCGCTGGTCATCTCCACGATGGGGGCATAGCAGACAAAGCTCGGCTCGACAATGAGTACTTCATCGCCGGGATTGACAAGTCCCCTGATGGCAATGTCGATCGCCTCAGAGCCGCCGACGGTCACGATGATCTCATGCTCGCCGTCATATTCCAGATTGTTTTTTCTTTTCAGATAGGCAGAAATCGACTTACGCAGCTCCATCAGACCGGAATTTGCCGTATAGACGATACGCTTGCGTTCCAGCACATTGATGGCGGTCTTGCGGATGCTCCACGGTGTCTGGAAATCCGGCTCGCCCACACCAAGACTGATGACATCATCCATCTGTGCGGCAAGGTCAAAGAATTTCCGGATACCGGAGGGTTTCATATTCTGCACACGCTGGGAAAGGATTTTCTCGTAATTCATCACGGACAGATCAAGCCCCTTTCATCCTGTTCTTCTTCGGCAATGAAAATGCCTTTTTCCTTGTAACGCTTGAGCACAAAGGAGGTTGCTGTGGAAACCACACCCTCCAGTGCAGAAAGCCGCTGGGACACGAAGAGTGCCACTTCCTTGAGGGTTCTGCCCTTGACACAGATGGAGAGGTCATAGGAGCCGGACATCAGGGAAACGCTTTCCACTTCGTCATACATCATAATCGTTCTTGCGATCTCATCAAAGCCGCAGTCACGCTTGGGAGTCACACGCAGCTCAATGATGGCTTCAACTTCATTGCTCTTGGCGAGCTCGTCATCAATGATCGCACTATAGCCCCTGATGACCCCCTTCACTTCCATGAGGTGGATCTCTGCGGCGATCTCTTCCTCGGTTTTGCCGAGCATATCCGCCAGCTGGGCGTTCGTCAGTCTTGCATTCTGCCGGAGCAGATCCAGTAATTCATTCATCATGTTGATTTCCTCCTAATACTCAGAGTTCTATAAAATGCGGCTCGTGCCGCAGGAAATAGCATACTTTCTCAAAACCGCAGGACTTTGCAAGGGCTGCTCCCTCTGCAATGCCGCCGCCGACATCCTCCGGACAATGGGCATCCGAGCCAAGGCTCAGGATCGTTCCGCCCAGATCCCTGTACAGCTCCAGATATTCCCGATCGGGGAAAGGTCTGCCGTACTTCTGACGATAGCCGGAGGTGTTGATCTCGATCCCCCTGCCATTGCGGATGACTGCTTTCAGGCATTCTGCGGCAGGCTCCTGCCATTTTGTCATATCAACAGAAACTCCAGCCTCCGCAATATACCGCAAAGGATAGGTCAGATGTCCGAGCACATCGAATTTTCCCCATTTGCAGATCTTCCAAAGCTCTGCAAAATAGGCATCGAGCAGGGCATCCACATCCTCCTGTGCATAATCGAGGAAGTAGAAATCCAGCCTGTCGGGAAGCTCATGGAGGGAGGCAATCACGAAATCCAGCCGCTTGTCCTGCAGAAGGCTTTCAGCGAGGGCAAAATCCGCATTCGGCTCACCCATCTCAATGCCGCTGATGAGCTGCATCCCCCCTTGATAAAGGTCTTTGGCAAGCTGATTCTGCTGCATGGAATGCTCATAGCGTGCGGCGTAATCGAAGAAATCCTCCTCGTTTCTTGCGGGCACACCATAGAAGCCCTGCGGAAAGAAACGGCACAGCTCAATATGATCGGTCAGTGCATATGCCCGAAGTCCCAGTGCCTGAGCACGGGAGATCATGGATCCTGCCGGTGCATCGCTGTCCGGCGAACAATATGTATGCGTGTGACAATCCATTGGCAGCATGGTGTTCCTCCTGAAAAATTTCTGTTCCTTATATTATACCACATTCCTGTCATTTTTTCCATAGGATTTTGTAATTTTTTTCAGTTTTCACATCTTTAGGAGTTTTGCATAAAATATAGTACCGGAAATTTGTAAAAATTGGAGTGATTCTATGGATGCAATGCTGATCATTGGGATCATGCTGCTGGCAGGAGTCGGAGGATTTCTGACATTCAGCCTGCTCATGCCCCGTCCCGTTTCAAAGGATATGCACCTCGTCCCCTTCTCCGTCCTCCCCGTGCAAAACGCACTGCCGTCCACCAAGGCATACTTGGAGCTGCTTGCCGGTCAGGTCGCATGGATGGACAGCAGCGTGATGCAGAGCATGGTGCTGATGTATCCGGACGGGGACGAGGAAATTTGTCAGCTCTGTCGGGAGATGGCACAGCAGTATGATTTTTTCACCTGCATGTCCCTTTCGCAGACGCAGGAACTGCTGGCACTGCGGATCGCAGCGGAGGCGTCAGAAAAAAAATCCGCAGATAGTTGCAATTCTGCTGCAAATGGTGTATAATAGAAGAGATTGTAAAAAAAAATGGAGGTGAGGAAATGGCGGAGGCTCTGCATATCGAGGGAACTGTGGAAAACATTCTGTTCCGCAACGAAGCGAACGGCTATGTTGTGCTGGATCTCGATGCCGGCGGCGAGCCGATCACGGTGGTGGGTGAGCTGGGGGATATTGACGAGGGCGAATGCCTTTCCCTCTACGGTGAATACATCACACACCCGAGATTCGGGCCGCAGTTTCAGGCAGAATCCTGTGAACGCAAGCTGCCGAATACGGCGGAGAGCATCAAGCGTTACCTCGCCTCCGGTGTCATCAAGGGCATCGGCAAGGTGCTTGCCGGAAAGATCGTGGATACCTTCGGTGCACGGACGCTGGAGATCATGGAGAATGACCCCATGCGGCTGATGGAAGTACGGGGCATGTCGAGAACCAAATGCGAGGAGGTCGCAAACGAGGCGAAGCATATTTTCGCCCTGCGTGGGGTGATCTCCTACTTTGAGAACTACGGCATCAAATCCCGTTATGCAATGCGTGCATTCCGTATCTGGGGCGAGAAATACCGTGATGTGGTCGAGCTGAATCCCTACCTCATGTGCACGGAGGAGATCGGCATGCAGTTTCAGGCGGTCGAGGGGTATGCCCATGACCTCCGGATCCCCCATGATTCCGCATGCCGCATCGGTGCCGGCATGCTCCACATCCTGCGGCACAACGCAGGCGGCGGACATACCTGCATTCCGCTTGACCGGCTGGCACCGAAGGTCTGCGAGTTTCTTTCGGTGAATGAATCTGCATTCTATGCGGCATATCAGGAACAGCTGAAAGCGGAAACCATTGTCGAATACATCAAGAACGAACGGGAATTCGTCTATTTAAAGGAATACTATACTGCGGAACGGTACATCACCGACCGTATCGGCATCATGCGTGATTTCGGTGCAAGAAATGAGCATGATTACAGCACCATGATTGCCGAAGCCGAACGGACACGGGGCATTGAATATGCGGCACTCCAGAGGGATGCCATTCAGTCGGCACTCTCACAGGGACTGCTCATTCTGACGGGCGGACCCGGCACCGGTAAGACCACCACCCTCAACGCCATCATTTCCCTCTACGAAAAGCAGGGATTCCGTGTGCTGATTGCGGCTCCGACCGGACGTGCGGCGAAGCGGATCTCTGACCTGACGGGCTATGATGCCAAGACGATTCACCGCCTGCTCGAAGTGCAGTTTGATCCTGCCGGAGGACAGAAATTTGTCCATAATGAGGAAAATCCGCTGGATTGCGATGTGCTTGTCGTGGATGAAATGTCGATGGTGGACGTGCTGCTGTTTTCCAGTCTGCTCCGTGCCCTGACGCTTGGCTGCAAGGTCATCCTCGTGGGTGACAGCGACCAGCTGCCCTCGGTGGGTGCCGGCAATCTTCTGCGGCACCTGATCGACAGCCAATGCATGCCGGTCATTGAGCTGAAAGAAATTTTCCGGCAGGCACAGCAGAGCTGCATCGTCACGAATGCTCACAGGATCGTGCATGGAGAAATGCCCGATCTGACGAAGAAAGACAACGATTTCTTCTTTTTCCACCGGCAGGAATTCCCGCAGGTCGTGGATCTGCTGCTGGATCTGGTCTGCCGGCGGCTGCCGAATGCCTACCAGTACTCCCCCACCCATGACATTCAGGTCATCTGCCCGTCAAGACGTGGCACACTGGGCGTGATCGAGCTGAACAAGGCTCTTCAGTCCCGTCTGAATCCGCCGACTGCGGAAAAATCAGAGGTCAAATCCGTCCTCTATCAGTTCCGTGAGGGGGACAAGGTGATGCAGACGAAAAATAATTACGACATCACATGGACGAAAAACGGCGAAAACGGGACGGGCATCTTTAACGGTGACATCGGACATATCCGCACCATCAACCGGCGGCGTGGTGAAGCGGTGATCGACTTTGACGGCAGAATCACAGTCTATCCGCTGATGCTCCTTGAACAGCTGGAGCTTGCCTATGCCATCACGGTGCACAAAAGTCAGGGCAGCGAATTTGAAGCGGTCATCATTCCCCTGCTTGGGAATTTTGAGAAGCTCAGTTACCGCAATCTGCTCTATACGGCGGTCACAAGAGCCAAGAAGCTCCTGATCCTGATCGGCTCCCCCATCAAGGTGGAGCAGATGGTCAGCAATAACCGCAGAACCAACCGCTATTCCTGCCTGCGGCACATGCTCGAACAGAGCATGGAAAAGGGTGAAAGCAATGCAATGGACGAAATCTTTACTTAATTTCTTCTACCCGAACCGCTGTCCGGCATGCGAAGCATTGATTGGTGCACATGAACTGCTCTGTGATGCCTGCGGCGATGCCCTCCTGCTTGAACAGGACGGCTACTGCCATTACTGCGGAAAGACCATTTGCAGATGCAGCAAGTTTCCGCATGCCTATGACAGGGCGGTGGTCTGTTCGGCATATGAGGGCGGTGCGGTTCCTGCTGTCATTGCACTCAAACGCTCATCGAACACAAATTTTGCAGTTTATGCCGCCCAGCTCCTTGCACGGCGGCTGGAACAGGGAGCTTTGTATTACCATAAAATCGACTGCGTGATGCCCATTCCCATGCATCGCTCCAAACAGCGGCAGAGGGGCTATAATCAGGCGGCTCTCATCGGAAAGGAAATCGCACGGCTGATGGATGTTCCCTATCGGGAGGATGTGCTCTGCAAGGGTCGTTCCAAGGTCGAACAGCATCAGCTTTCCGCAGAGGAACGTGCCCGTAATGTGGACAGCTTTTCCATTCGGGAATGCAGCCTTGACGGCATGCACATCCTGCTTTGTGATGATGTCCTGACGACCGGAAGCACCATGCACCGCTGTGCCGGACTGCTCAAAGAACGGGGAGCGTCCTTTGTGGTTGCAGCGGCGGCGGCGACCTCCGTCCCTAAAAACCAAAAGAAACAGAAAGATAACCCAAATGAGGAGGATACAACATGACAAATACACCGGATATCGGAATTGATCTCGGTACTTCCAATATTGTAATGACACTCGGCAAAAAGGGTGTTGTACTGACGGAACCGTCCGTGATCGCCTATAATACATGCAATGAACGCATCCTTGCGGTCGGACATGAGGCGTACCGCATGATCGGCAAGACACCGCCCTATATTGATGTGGTGCATCCGCTTTCGGAGGGTGTCATTTCGGATGACCTTCTGACACAGTGCATGATCCGTGAATTCCTCATCAAGGTCAGCGGTCATCAGCTCATCAAGCCGAGAATCATCATTTGCGTGCCCGCTTTCATCACGGAACTGGAAAAACGTGCGGTCGGTGATGCGGTCATGAGTGCCGGATGCCGTAAGGCGTACCTCATTGACGCACCCATTGCGGCAATGCTCGGTGCCGGTGTCAACATCGGCAAGGCAAGGGGGCATATGGTCGTTGACATCGGCGGCGGCACAACGGACATTGCCATTGTTTCGATGAACGGCATCGTTACCTCCCATTCCATCAAAATCGCCGGAAACCGCATAGATCAGGCGATCGTCAAGTACATGCTGAACCGCTACAAGCTCCTGATCGGCGAGCAGACCGCAGAGCAGATCAAAATGCGGCTGACCAATCTCTATGACCCCCGTGATGATGTTGCCATGGTGGTCAAGGGCCGCAGTGTGATGCGTGGACTGCCGGATGCTGTGGAGATCAACGAAATGGAGCTTTTCGATGCAATGGAGGACGAAATTTTCGCCATTATGGAGGCGATCAAGAAGGTCCTCGAAGAAACGCCGCCGGAACTGGTCGGTGATATTTACGAAAACGGCATCCTGCTGACTGGCGGCGGTTCGCTGCTGGGCGGTCTGCGTGAGCTGATCCACCGCACGCTGAATGTCAACTGTGTGCTTGCAAAGGATGCGGTCAACTGCGTTGCCAAGGGCACGGGACTTGCATTCCAGAAGATCAACCATCTGCTTGACGGCTTTGAGGGCGTGACCATCTACAAGTACCGCTGATGAAACGTTTTGGAAAACCGCTGATTTTCGCAGTTTATTTTGCGGCTGCTGCGGCGTTCTGCGTGATACAGTATCTGCTCTGGCGTGGTTCATTTGAGGAGGTCGCTCCCTATGAGCACAGCTTTTCCCTCACTGAACCGAGTGAGCCGGTCTATCTTGATCTGAACGCTGCATCCGCTGCGGCTCTTGCCAAGCTGCCCGGCGTAAGCCGTCCGCTTGCGGATAACATTGTTGCCTATCGTGAGGAAATCGGCGGATTTACGGGATTTCAGCAGCTTCTGGATGTGTCCGGCATGCCGGAGCAGCTCTACCTTGCACTGGGGGAATATCTCTATCTGACACCTGCAGAAACCCAGCCGGCAGCAACGGCGGCAACTCCGCCGCCATTGCAGACGGAGATGCCGGAAACCACCGAAATGCCGACAGAACCCCCAACGGAACTGCACCTTGATCTGAATACCGCCACATTGGAGGAGCTTTGCCTCTTGCCTGAAATCGGGGAAGTAACAGCGGCAGCCATTGTGGAATACCGCAGTGCATGCGGTGGATTTTTCAACAGACAGCAGCTGCTGGAAGTCAGCGGCATCGGAGAGGCAACGCTTGCAAAGATCATGCCCTACCTCTATCTCCCGAATGAACAGCCGATGCCCGTGGAAACGGAACCGCCGGTCATCCAAGTGCCGCCCGATCCGGTCGAGCCAGTGTCGGAATTTGTCGAAATCACGGAGATCATGACGGAATCGGTCGAAATCCCGATCATCAATCTGAATACCGCCACGCTGGAAGAGCTGATGCTCCTGCCGAACTGCGATGCAGAGCTTGCGGAGAATATTCTTGCTCTTCGGGATGGGATCGTCGTTTTCCGAAACGTGCTGGAACTGCTCTATACGGAGGGCATCACGGATGAATTGTATATTTCGTGGGAGCCATACCTTGCGGTGGATGATGAGGGAAACCATAGACTGAACGAACCTGCTTCGGAATGAAGCAGGTTCTTCTTTTGTACCCACAAAAAAAACTGCTGCACCGAAGTGCAGCAGTTTGTCTGATTCAATTCAGAAATACTTGATCAAGTCATTAAACCGGGAAGGAAGTAATGATCATGATGGTGTACTTCAGGATGTTCAGTGCATCAGCAGATGTCGGAGTACCATCCTGGTCAACGTCAGCGTTGAACGCACCCTGTGCAGTGAGAGTCTCACCAGCCATCAGGTTCTTGTTCAGCAGCAGTACGTCAGAGATAGTAACCTTACCGTCTACGTTTACGTCACCGAGCAGACCGTTCGGATCAACTTCATCAGTAGGATCTGTGGGACCAACTTCGCTGCCTGTGGTGGGAACCATCTCAGGATACAGCTCTGCGAAAGTACCCAGAGCCATCAGAGCGTCACCAGCATGCCAGAATCTGTGATACTGCAGCTCAACAGCACCAACGTTTGTGAAGTCAGCCAGCTCAGCCTTACCAGCATCGGAGGATGCGGAGTTGTTGCCGCTCCAGCTTGCACCAGCTGCAACGTCCTTCTCATAAGCAGCCTTCAGCTCTGCTACCAGTGCTACTGCCTCGTCAGATGTCTTAACACCTGCACAGTTGCCCTCGTACATAGAACGCAGGCTCAGGAAGGTTGCACCGTTTGCGATGGTGTCGCCGTTCGGCATTGTACCAGTGTAAGAAGACGGAACGTGAACCGGCTGAGAGAAGAATCTTGCCAGAGAACCGTTATGATCAGTTCTTGTCAGACCGATGTCATCACGACCGATAGCCCATACACGGTCCATCAGCTGCTGTGCCAGGTACAGGGAAGCCTCACCGAGCTGAGCGTCGCCAGCAGCGATGGTCTTGCCGTTGCCGTTTGTTACACCGTCAACGATACCGGACTTAGCAGAAGAACCAATGCAGTCATAGGTCTTGCCAGCAATTGCAGAGGACTCAACGCCCTTAGCCTTTGCATAGTAGATCAGAGTATTAGCCAGAGAAGCTACGCAGCCGAAGTCGGTGTTGCCATAGCCAGTGATGGTGCATGTCAGACCAGTGTTGTCAGTTGCAGAACCGCCCCACTTGTCAGGCTGACCGCTCCAGTTCAGGTTGGACGGGATGTAGAAGTCGCCGTCATCAGTCAGAACGGAGTTGTTTACGAACCATGCAACCCACTTGTCCAGGATCTGCTCGAGAGCTGCATCAAGCTCCATACCGCCCGGCTTAACGCCTGTGGTATTGCCCTCGGTCTTTACCCAGTAGTACAGCTCAGCCAGACGCTGAACAGCCCATACCTGGTTACCGATCCAGTGGTTGGAACCCGGGTCAGCATATACCGGATGCTCGGTATACATCATGCCATAGAATGTGGAAACGCCGGACGGATATGCTTCATAACGACCCTTATAGGAGTTAGTAGCACCACCTGCGATCGGGCCATCGTTGGACTGCAGCCACAGGTAGAATTCCATCTGTCTTTCCAGAGATGTTGTGTAGTCCTTAACAGCATCCTGTGCCTTCATGCCGGACTTCAGATCTGCGTCCTGAATCAGAGCGAATGCTGCCAGCGGGTTCTGATAGAACTCATGAGCGTGAGAGCAGCCGATCTGCCATACCCAGTTCTGACCGGAGGATGCCAGAGCACCACCCCAAGAGGTGTACCAGTTCATCAGGTAGTGAGCACTGTCATAGCCAGCGTTGCCGTTTGTCCAGCTGGAGGACTCACCGATTGTCTGATAGTACTTATCGAACATGTTGTTACGCAGTTCGTCACCCATCATAGCTGCCTTAGCAGATACATTGGAATCGCCTACGCCCCAACGGTTAGCGTCATATACAGCCTGAATTGCACGGTCCTCAGCGTCAGGAGCGTTGGTGTATGCATACTGCATAGCAACTTCAGTATCTCTGTTGAAGATACCCTTCATACCTCTCTGCGGATTACCATACTTTCTTTCTTCAATACACGGATGCGGAACAGTTTCCCAGCAGGACTCCTGCTCACCACGCTGGAATGTGTTGATGAAGGTAAAGTCTGTGCCGGAGCCGAAACCATACCAGTTCTCAACGTCAGCCAGCCAGTGCATCAGGTACAGACCCTTCTGACCAGAATAAGCCTGTGTGAAGTAGCTGTGGATCGGGTTGGAAGCTGTCTTGTTAGCATCAGCAGCATGCAGATCAGGACAATCCTCAGGATTATCATACTCACCGCAGTACTGTGCACTTACCTGACCGCCCCAGAAGTTATCCTGTACAGTCGGGATCATGTTTTCCATGGTAGCCCATGCCTTAGCCAGGTCAGCTGTGTACTGGAGGTCGCCCTCGTCAACCTGATCGGTCATATTCTTTGCAATGTTATCTCTCATTGCAGCTACCCATACCAGATAGGACATAGCCTCGGATGTTGTCTCATGACCATAGTCAGGAGCCTCGATGATGACTTCTTCAACAGCGTGGAACGGAATACCGAACGCACTGCTGGAGGAACCATTCTTACTCAGATAGCCATTCTCAACACCGTTTGTTACGACATCATCATACAGGGACAGAAAACGCTCTGCATATGTGTCCTCGCCGAATGCTTCCGGCTTGGTTCTTGTGCCTGCTGCGGATGCAACAGTTGCTACCATAACGTTGGACACTACCGCTGCGGACAGTGCTGCTGCGATGATAGCCTTGCTCTTCTTAAAAAGCATTGAAATTTCCCCTCTCGTAATTTATTTGGGCTTACGCCCTGTTTGTGTTTTTGGGATCGCTCCCGCTTCTTAACGGATCGGACCTTGCAGTTAGCCCGAACCGCTTTGAATAAATGTACGTATAGCTGAAAACAGATGCAGCTACCCAACATTTTCATATTAATTATATCTGATAAAATTTTCTTTGTCAAGGCTTTACAGAAAATCTGAAGCTTGTTTTTCCTTTTTTCGTCATTTAACACATACCAGAATACGTCATTTTGTCTATTTTGACGAAGAATCAGGCGAGATTTCACAAACATCCTTCTGCATTTTCAACAAATCCACTGTAAATACTCACACTTTTCTCACAGTTCTCGTGTATCATGTCAATGGTTTTCTTTGTCAAAAAGAACGTGGTATGTGAGCGATTGGTGAAATTCACAATTCTTCCCAGATTTTCAGAAGTCTGCTTTTCCGCATCTGAATTTTGTTTTTTATTCATTTTGCACATGAATTAACTTTTTATACATTGTTTGTTCACATAACATCTTTAGTTTTATGTCATAATATTAATGTGTGTCTTTGCAGGCATACTGATTTCTGGAAAGGAGATTTGATATGGTTGAAATCAAAAATCTGACAAAGTATTACGGCAAGAATCCTGCTGTACGAGGCATAGATTTTGAAATTCGTGATAATGAGATCCTCGGTTTTCTTGGCCCGAACGGTGCCGGAAAATCCACCACGATGAACATCATCGCCGGTTATCTCCCCTCAACGGGCGGCACGGTTACGGTCAATGGCTTCGACATTACGGAGCAGGCAGCGGAGGCGAAGAAATGCATCGGCTATCTGCCGGAGATCCCGCCGGTCTATCCGGACATGCGTGTGGAGGAGTATCTGAATTTCGTTGCCGGCATCAAGGGTGTGAAGCGTGATGACCGCAAGGCACAGGTCGAATCTGCAATGGATCGCCTGCGGATCACGGATATGCGTCGCCGGCTGATCCGCAATCTTTCCAAGGGCTACAAGCAGCGTGTGGGCTTTGCACAGGCTCTGCTGGGCAATCCGAAGATCCTGATCCTCGACGAGCCGACCGTAGGTCTTGACCCGTCACAGGTCATCGAGGTGCGTAACCTGATCCTCGATCTGAAGAAGGATCACTCCATTATTTTCAGCTCCCACATTCTGGCGGAGGTCAGTGCGGTCTGTGAGCGTGTCGTCATCATCAATAAGGGTGAGATCATGGCGATCGACACGATCGAGAATCTGGAGAAGAGCATGGTTGCCAATACCCTTCTCAATCTCAAGGTCGAGGGCAATAAGGACAAGGTGGTCCGTCTGCTCAAGGATATTCGTGGCGTGACCAATGTAAGCGATATTACCTATGTCAGCACCAATCTCTATACATATAAAGTAGAGATCACTGATGAAGATGTCCGCAAGGAGATCCTCACCTCCTTCATTAATAATGACTGCAACGTCGTTGAGGTTTCCATGGCGAAACTGAGTCTGGAGCAGGTGTTCCTGAAGCTGACCGCACAGGGCAAGAAACGCACAAGCCTGCAGGATCTGCTTTCTGAGGATACAGCAGCTCCGGCATCCGACAATCCCTATGACAACGAGGAGGCATAACGATGTTCGCACTTTATAAAAAGGAGATGCAGTCCTTCTTCTATTCTCCGTTTGCGTATGTACTGGCTGCATTATTCATGTTCATTTTCTCACTGAGCTTTGTGCCGTCCATTGGTTCCATGGACAGCAACACACTGAAATTTTCCTACCCGAATATCTTTTACAACAATTTTTTCTATTTCATCTTCCTGATTCCGATCCTGACGATGCGTTCCTTCTCGGATGAAAGAAAGGGCGGCACTGAGGTGCTCCTGATCTCCAGTCCGCTGAGTGTGTTCAAGATCGTCATGGCGAAATTCCTTTCCATTGCGACTGTGTTCCTGTTCATGATGGTCGTTTCCCTGTTCTTCCCCATCGTGACCATGGTAAAGGGTGAGGTCATGTGGTCCTCCCTGATCTGTGCCTATACCGGCTTCTATCTCTGGGGTCTGGCATGTATCGCAGTCGGCATGCTCTTCTCTGCACTGAACGACAACGCCATCATTGCAGCGATCCTTGGTGAAATCGTGATGGAGGGCTTCCTCTTTCTCGACAAGTTTGCTGCAACGGAGCTTGTGGCATCCTATCCGAAGCTCAATTCCGTCATCACATGGTTTTCTCTCCAGCGTAGATTCGTATTCTTCTCGCAGGGCCTCTTCCGGCTGGAGGATCTGGTTTACTTCCTGTCCTTTACCGCTGTATTTCTCTGCTGGATCGTCATTGCCATTGAAAAGCGGCGTTGGAGCCGCAGCTGATGCTGGCATTACTTATTAGAGAGGGGTCTTAACATGGCACAAACAACAACAAAAATCAAAAACACCAAAACCAGAAAATTTGCTGTATATGCATCCACACTGGTCATTCTGGTTCTGGCTGTTGCAATTCCGCTGAATCTGCTCTCCAGCAGACTGGATATTGTATGGGATATGACTCCGGCAAGCCTTTATGAGCTGTCGGATACCACCACCGAGTACCTCGAAACCCTTGAGGAATCCGGTGAAAAGGTGGATTTCTATTTCCTGATGGAAATGGAATATCTGTCAACGGATGATGAGAGCATGGCTCTGTACTATGCTCTGGACAAGTATCGTTCCTACGACTGCATCAATTTCATCGACTTCGATCCGAACAGTGAACCGGCACTCATCGAGGAGATCAATCCGGATGGTACGCTGAACCTGACGACCGGTGACATGATCATCAAAAAGGGCGATAATTTCAAGCACATCCCCGGCACAAACATGTATGAATATGAAGTGAGCACGGACGAGGAGGGCAACTCCGTTGTACAGGCGGCTTATTTCACAGGTGAGAATTACATTACCGGTGCAATTGATGCGGTTGTGACCGGACGCAATGCGAAGGTTTATTTCCTGACAGGTCACGGCGAAAAGACACTGGCAAATGATTACAAGACTTTCCATGCGAACCTCTCCAACTACAACTATGTTGCAGAGGAGCTGAATCTGACTTCTGCACCGGCAGTTCCGGAGGATGCGGCAATCATCCTCGTTGCGGCACCGCAGACGGACCTGACCAATGATGAAACCCGCAAGCTCAACGAATACCTCGACAAGGGCGGCAATATTTCCTTTATGATGTCCCCGAATGACGATGATGTGATCTATAAGAACATCGGCAGCGTGATGGAGAGCTTCGGCATCCGCATGGACTATGACATTGTAGCGGAAACCGATCCCGATCTGTATGTCGGCGATCCCTACACCTATCAGGTAAGTCTGGTAGCATCCGACTCCGATTACAGTGCAAACCTGACGGACGAGCTGATCGAAATGACCAACAGCGGTTACTATGCATACATGCGTAACAGCCGCAGCTTCTACCGGATCGACGGTACTTCCGATACCACGCTCCAGATCGAATCCCTGATCCAGACAGTATCCTCCACCGATGAGCTGGGCAACTCGATCTCCTCCGCAGTCGGCGAGCCTTACGGCGGCAATGCAGAGGAAGAGATCTCCGGTGCACCGCTGGATCTGGCGATGTACTCCATGAGTCCGGCAAGAAACGATGCCAAGATGCTGGTATTCGGCAATGCGGAGTTCATTGATGATGTCAACCTGCAGGAGGACTACATGATCATTCCGGTTTACCTGATGCTCTCCTCCATTACATGGATGTATGACAGTGATCTGGATCTGGACATGGGCATTGCGGACAAGGCAAAGGACTATGACTACATGGTCATGAATTCCGAAACAGAAGCCAACACCGTTGCAGTACTCTTCATGGCTGCACCGTTCGTCATTGCACTCATTGGTGCGGGCGTATGGCTGGGAAGGAGATATTCATGAGTTCCAAAACAATGAAACGGATGGTCATCATCCTTGCAGCACTGCTTGTATGTGCGATTGCAGGCTACCTGATCGTTGACGGGATCCTCAAAAAGCAGGAGCAGGCAGTTGCAGACGAGGAAGCCTCCATGCATCTGTTCTCCTTTGATCCCAATTCCATTGACAAGGTAACGCTCGACACCAAGGAGGGGCACTTCCAGATGGAGATCGTGGACAGCACATGGGCGATCACGGATTCCGATTATCCCCATGAGTTTGTCCTGAATTCCGCCTATGTTTCTACCGTCTGCTCCTATCTTTCCGAGCTGACAGCTCTGACAAAATTTGAAAGTGCGGAGGCATCCCTTGCGGACTATGGTCTGGAGGATCCGGTGGTTCTGACATGCAGTGCCGGCGGTACGGACTATGTGCTGCATGTGGGCAATGCCACACCGACACAGGAATATTTCTATGCGATGGTGCCAGGCAATGATACCGTTTTCGGCATTGATTATGAGTATGGTTCCGTATTCTACGGCGACACTTCCTATCTGAAAAGCCCGTACATGCTCAACTACTATGATGTAGATATTGCAGAGATGCTGCTGGAGCGTGAGGGTGAGATCGTCTTTGATCTGGTGCAGAAGGATCATATCTGGACGATGCAGGCACCTCTGGAGAATGGAAATATCGACTCTGCACAGGTCAATTCCATGCTCTCCTCCCTCGTGCGTATCCGTGTGGAGGGATTTGTCGGACTGACCTCCGAGGGCATTTCCCTGAAGGATTACGGACTGGACAAGCCCTATGCTTCCCTGACCGTCAGAAGCACGGACGGCAGCGAAACGATCGTGGATTTTGCTCCTTATGATGTGAATGACGGCACAGTTTATGTGCTGTTCCGCAACGAGCAGGAGGTTGCAACGATGATGCAGGGCGATGCGAACTTCATCAATACCAAGCTTTCCGAGCTGATGAACGAGAACATCATGCAGGTGGACTTCAATCAGACAGCCGCTGTGGATGCAGTGGTGGATGATCTGACATTCCGCATGGAAATGGACGCAGCATCGGAAACCTACAGCATTGACGGCATCGACATCAGCACGATGGGCAAGGAGGTTTCCTCTGAATTCCGTGCGGTATTCGATACCATGTCGAACCTCAAATTTGAGGAACTTGACCTGACTTCCGAGGTGGATGTCACGGCAGAGCCTGCTGTGGTATTCCACTACACGATGCAGGACGGCACAGAACGGGAGCTTTCCCTGATCGAAGCTGAGGATTCGCTCTACTTTGCTCTGGTTGACGGTGAGTACACCGGCATGACCGTCCGCAGACGTTCTCTCAGCGGCAGCACAGGTGTTCTGACATTCCATGAACGCCTGATGGATGCGATCGCTGATGCACAGGCGGATGAATCCTGATACAAAATCAATCCCCCTCACCGAAGTGAGGGGGATTCTGTTTGTCGAAAAACTTCAACAGGTTCAAAGGGCTTTGCCCTTTGGCGGGTGGAGGGTACGCAGTACCCTCCAAACATAGCCCCTCCCCTCGGGGAGGGGTTGGGGTGGGGGCAGTTACAGGATGCCCAATCCTAAGAAAAAGTCTGTTTCTGGCAGTAGGACAATGAGAGAATGGCTTCTCAGATCACAAAAAACAATCCCATCAGTACCGCAAGAAACATAAGACTCGCCGCAGTAAAATACAGGAGATATTTCCCCTTGATGCCCTTTTCTTCCCTGCCGATGAACTTGAACGAGATCAGGCTTGCCATGGATGCAATGAGCGTACCCAGACCGCCAAGATTCGTGCCAACGATGAGGGCGGCATATTCCTCCGTAAATCCGGAGAGCAGCAGTGCCGCCGGCACATTGCTGATGACCTGACTGGAAACAACGGCGGTGAGCACCTCATGTCCGGCGATCATGCTTTCGAGAAAATCACGGAAGATGGAGATTCTTCCCATATTCCCGATGAAGATGAAAAAACCGGTGAAGGTCACAAGGAGCGAATAATCCACCTTCCGCAGCACCCTGCGGTCTGCGAGGAGCACGGCGATCAGCACAACGCCGAGCGTCAGCTCCCAAGGAACGATCCGTGCAACCGTCAGGAGCGAAAGCAGGAACAAAAGGAGATAGACTATCAGCTTTTTCCGGCTCAAGGGGGCGGTGTTTTCGCTGAACTGTACCGTCAATGCGGCTTTTTCACGCCTTGTATAGAAGAGGCTCCAGAGCAGGAGGAGCACTCCTGACAGGGCGGTATAGGGCAGCATGAGGAGCAGGAATTGACCGAGGGGCATTTCCGAAACGCCGTAAAGGTAGAGGTTCTGCGGATTGCCGATGGGCGTGAACATACTGCCAAGGTTGGCGGCAATGGTCTGCATGACCACAACGGGGATCATGTGCTTCTGCTTTGCCCCCTCCCCTGCCAGATCAAGGACAATGAACGTGAACGGCACAAAGGTGATGAGTGCCACGTCATTCGTCATGAGCATGCTGCTGAAAAAACAGAGCAGGATGAGGATGGGGACGAGCTGCCGCATGCTGCTGACCTTCGAGAGCATGCCCTGTGCAAGCCTCTGGAATACGCCGATCTCCTGCAAGCCAGCCATGACCGCCATCAGGCAGAACAGCAGACCGAGCGTCCGGAAGTCCACATACCCGAAATACTGTGCATCCGGCGGCACAAAAAACGCCGAGATCACGGCAAGAATACAGGCAATGCAGAGGACGGCTTCCTGCTTGAAAAAAGTCACAAGTTTTTGCATAATGATACTTCCTTTTCTTTGTAGTAGTACCATTATACTCCATTTTGAGGGATTTTGCAAGTGGTTGAATGAAAATCAAAGGTCACGGCTCTTCAGGGAGGGTGCATCCACGGGGGAACTTTACTGAAATCAATCCCTGTACATCTGTGTGCAGGGATTTTTCACCATCCGCCAGCTCAGGCATAATATGTAATACACATGGGCATTCCATGGGTCAGTCTGACGAAAGAATTCAAAAGGCAATCGCCTTTTGGCGAGTGGGGGCAGTTACAGGATCACTTCCTGCAAAAAAGTGCTTTCTCAGGTTGATACAGACCCCATGTGCACACCAAGAAACCAACCTTTCAGGAAAGGTGATGATAGAATGGAGCTTCATGCATTTGAACGCATGGCACAATCCGCAGAGGCGGCAGTCCTGCCGCATGCCAAAGAAACGGACTGCGGACTTCTGCCGCAGCCGCAAACGCCGTTTCCGGCGAAAACACCGGCGGCAATGGCATATGTCCCCTATCAGATGTGGGGCGAAGTCTACGAAGCAGACAAGGGCATGGCACAGGGAACGATGTTTCCGGAGCTGGACCTGCCGTTCTGTGCAGCGGAAGGGGGCAGCTGGAGATGAGAAACCGCAATCAGCTGATGCAGCTCATCCGCAAGTACGACTTTGCACTTTACGATCTTTCGCTGTATCTGGATACGCATACCCAATGCCGTGATGCACTGCACCTCTACCACAAATACCGTGCACTCCGTCAGGCAGCCGTGGATGAATATGTCCGCCGCTTCGGTCCCATCGACCATCGTCAGACGGAGAGCCAGACACAGTGGGATTGGGTAAAAGGCCCGTATCCTTGGGAAAAGGAGGCGAATTAACCTATGTGGATCTACGAGAAGAAATTGCAGTATCCCGTCTGCATCAAGAACCCCAACCCGAAAATGGCACAGGTGATCGTGAGCCAGCTCGGCGGTCCGGACGGTGAGCTCGCTGCCTCCCTCCGCTACCTCAACCAGCGTTACACCATGCCCAATGCGGAGGCAAAGGGACTGCTGACGGATATCGGTGTATCGGTCACGATTTTGCACCCTTAAACTTCTGTGATGCATTCATACCGGAGCCTGTTCGTATTACCGCTGCAAAAGCTCACGTTTCATGATGCACAGATCAAATGCATCCAGTCTGCCATCCCCGCAAAAGTCGCCTGCCTGCCAGTCTGTAATATCGTCCGCACAGAGCAGCCACTTTTGCAGCATCACAATATCGGTTACACTGAATGCACCATCCCCATTGACATCCCCCCGTACATCCTCATCCTGCGGGAGATATTTGTCCCTGACTGCCAGAAGCTGTTCATTCAGCAGGCTGTCGGTCATTTTGTATGTGGTACGGTTATAATGCAGATCAGTAATATCCCACAGAACCGGACACATTCCGCCCCTTGAAAGTGCAGCTTCACAGACACTTGTCAGAAATCTGCGGACTGATTCAGGCTCTTTGTTTTTGGTCGGACAGCCATATTCTCCGATAATGACCGGAATGCCCTGCGATGCATATCTTGCATCGAGTGTATCCATCAGCCTGTTCAGCTCCTGATAATCTGCTTCCGTTCCCCATGTGGACAATGCCTTGCCCCAATCAGCATCCTCCTCAAGCAGTGCAAATCCAGCGGGCGTATAGTAATGCACGGAAACCGCACAGCGGTTTGCAGGGTCGTCAGGCATCTCGAACAGCGGATCGCAGGTCAGCGTAATATCCGTATCATAGCCGGAAATCAGCAGATGACGTTCTGCATTATTGCCGCCCGATGCACGAACAATATCGACAAATTTCTGGTTGATCTCGTTGGCATAGCCGTAGGATTCCGCTTTGCCGTTCGTGCTGCTGCTGTAACGATTCCACAGACTGTCCCAGCCAAGCTCCTCATTCTGGGATTCAAACATCAGATGATCGCCGTAATCCTTGAATTCCTCCGTGATCTGTTCCCAGATGACGGTGTATTTTTCCATGCACATATCCGGATTCTCCGGCAGCTTTTCCAGCCATCCGCTGTCCCAGTGGAGGTTCAGGATCACATACAGATCCTCCTCCAGAATCCAGTCCACGACCTCCTGCACCCTCGCCATATAATCGGGATGGATGGTATAGCTTCCGTCATCCGCCATCATATTTGACCATGCCACCGGAACACGCACCACGCCAAAGCCGGCATCCGCATAGCCCTGAATCAGTTCCTTTGTGACGGTCGGACTGCCCCATGCAGTTTCATAGGCATTCGGCGTGCCGTCGCCCCACTGTGTAATCCAGTCACCGCAGGATTCAAAGGTGTTGCCCAGATTGATGCCGATGCCCATGTCTGTGACGATTTCCATGGTCGTCATGTCACGCATGGTGCTGTCCGCCGCAGATGCGGATGCAGGCTCATAGGGTACTGCTGTCGTAAGTATGATTGCAGAGAGTGCAATCCTCAGAATTGCTTTCAGTTTCATATAGATTCCTCCTATTATTTTGTTTCATCAAACGCAGGGTATTGTAGGTGCTCCCCTATTCAGCCCACCATGTTTTCAGGCAGATGTTCCCATCTGAGAACAGAAAATACAGATCGTGAATGCCTGTGGTTTTCTCCGGAAGCTCTGCGGAAATGTCCGCCCAGTCACCGGATGCAGTTTCCATACATGCGATCGGTTCGGAATCTCTCGCATCCAGCCGGATCTCGATTCTTCCGCTGCCTTTTGCGGTAAGACGAATCCGTTCTGCACCGCTGCTGAAATCCAAACCCCTGAGATAAGTCCATGCACCGGATGAAAGGGACTTTACAGCCATTTTTCCTTGTCCGCACTCCTCGTACCACATCTTTGCACAAGTACACATCTCCGCACCGCTGTGCGTACCAAACGGCGAAAGCAGTCCGATCTGCTCCACGCCCTCTCTCGTGGCTTTGGCAAGGGGGAAACCTGCTTCACTGTATGGAAGTTCATCCACACACATGCAGCGGAAGCCTCCCTGTGTGGTCATACGCTCCTGTATGTGCATGGTGTGGTGGAGAATGTACTTTCTGCCGCTGTATTCCATTACATGTGTATGATTGTTGCACCACTCCATACCCGATTCTCCGGCATTCAGAAAGAAACCGCCCTGGAATTCCCAGCTGTCACCATCAAGCGGTGTTCGGGTGGTCATATATCCCATGCTGCAAACGGACGGTGCAGGAATGTCCTCACGATCCCAGTGCTCTCTTGACTGCCAGTCGGTGCTGTAGGAATAGAAAAATCTTCCGCCGATCACATTCAGCTCGCTTGCCTCAAAAAAGTACGGGACATTGATGGAGATAAAATCGCTGTCAAAGGAGAGAAGATCCCTGCCAAGACGAACGATCTTCGGCACTTTTGAATAGATCTTACAGCCCCCTGCATCCGTTCCGCCGCCAAAAGAGAGCCAGCCTTTGCCGTTTTCATCAACGCACACGCCAGGATCAAAGGGGGAAGGACAGTTTTCCAGCCCCGGCATATTCTGATAGACCAGCGGCTTTCCGAGAGGATCGCTCCACGGCCCGAGCGGATGTGTTGCTGTGAGTACGCCGACACCGCAGCCGTTGTTGGAAAAGTACAGATAGAAATGCGTCAGACCGTCCTCCTCCACACGGGAAACAATGGACGGTGCCCATGAATTTATGATCCAGGGGGCAATTTTTGCTGTGTCGATGATACCGTGATATTCCCAGTTCGCCATATCCTGTGTGGAGAATATCACAAAGGACTTGATATGCTCATAGCTGTTCTTTCCGTTGTATCCGACCGCATCATATTGCTGGTGGTCGTTCGTACCAAAGACATACAGTCTGCCCTCGTACTCGACTCCCGTAGGGTCGGCACAGAATACCTTGGGGGAAATGGGGTTTGCACATTCCTCCGGTTTGAATGGGTTCGTGTCAGGTTGGATTGTTGACATTTCTCTTCACCTCAAATTGATTTCTTACATCCATTATACAGGACATGCGTCATCAAGTCAACAGTAAAAATACGTTTCATCCACCACACCTTCATAAAGTGCACCTTTTGTTGTTGACTTACCGGATCAAATCGGATATACTTGATAATAGAGGGGGGTGCAAAGGATGCCACGAAAACGAATCGCTGTCATCACAGCAAGAGCGGATGACAGCGAACAGAAAACGATCCTCGGCGGAATTGCAGAAACTGCATTTTCCATGAACACCGACGTTATAGTGTTTTCGAATATCTATAACCACTGGGTAGCGGATGAGCTTCTGAATTTTGAGAATCATATTTATGACTTCTTTCAGCCCGAATTATTCGATGGTGTCATTATCACTGCCGAAGCCTTCATGGATTTGTCAATGCTGGAGGATGTGTTTTGCAGAATCAGAGCAGCCGGAATCCCTGCGGTAATGATCGGCGGCGAAGCAGAAGGCTTTCTGCGTGTTATCTCCGATGACGAGGCGGATATGGAACAAATCGCAGAGCATCTTATTGCGACCCACGGTCTTACGAAAATTGACATTCTGACCGGCTCTGCCAATATGCCCGTATCCCATGCAAGAGTGTCCGGCTGCCGGAAAGCCTTTGCCAAACATGGAATCGTCTTGGATGAAAGTCATGTATATTACGGAAATTTCTGGAATGATGCAGGAGAGAAGCTTGCGGAGCGTTATGTAAGCGGTGAACTGCCCATGCCGCAGGCTGTCATCTGCACCAATGACTATATGGCATACGGTCTTTGTGATGTGCTGACTGCGGCAGGCATTCAGATTCCTGACCAGATCACGGTCACGGGCTATGACCACACGGACGGCAGAATCTATCACCATCCGGTGCTGACGACCTATCGCCGGAACAGACGGCAGATGGGAGCAAAAGCTGTCGGGCTTCTGCTTTCCTCCGACTGTGATCTGCCGGCAGAGGGAGAAAGACTGATCTGCGGAAATACATGCAGCTGCGGTGTGAACAGTGCACAGCTCAATGAGGAGCTTCGCACTGCCCGTATCGGACAGCACCATACTGTGATGAGCTCCGCCGCACAGTTTACAAGCCGTCTGACGCTGTGCCGTACACTTGCGGAATATGTGCAGGTGCTGCGTGAATTTTTCTATCTTCTGCATGGTGCAGCCGGACTGTATCTCTGTCTTGATAAGGCGTGGAACAGTGCGGATTATGAGGGGGACACGTTCCTGTGCTGCGGTATCCATGCAGCAGCATATCCGGATACGCCGGTATCCTTTGCACGAAAGACGCTCCTTCCCGCCCTTTGGGAAGAACGTGAAACACCCATGATCTTCTGCTTCAATCCACTGTGCTTTCAGACACGTCTGTTCGGCTATACAGCACTTGTCTATGCATATCCTCAGTGCTATGATTTCAGCTTTCGTGACTGGAATAAGACTGCCTCCAACACACTGGAATTTCTGCGGATGAAAAATGATATTCACTATCTGAAACAATGTCAGCAGATCTCGTCACTCTATGATTCGCTGACGGGCTTTTATCATCTGCATGAATTCCGGAAAATTGCAGAAACGGCTGGTGCGGAGATTTCAGGAGAGTGTTTCATGCAGGCGGTGAAGCTGAATATTTCCGCTGACGGAGAATACCGCTATGGTGAAAATTACCGCAGTGACATCATTTCAGCAGCGGCAAGGGCTGTAAAGGAATCTGCCGGCAGGCATGAGATCTGCTGCCGTGCGGCGGAGGACCTGTTTCTGATCCTGTGCAGAAGCGAGGAAGGCAGGCTGTTTTCCGATAAGCTGAAGGTGATGATACATCATGCGTTCTGCGGGAAATTTGCAGAAGGTCAGGCAGTTGTGACCTATGCAGAGTATACAGGGAGAGCAAACGCTGAAGCGGTGGATGCAGTTTGTCATGATGCAGAACAGATCGCTGATCAGACAATGGAGCTGCTTGAGCAAAAAAAGACACTGCCCCATTACAGGACGCTGCTTGCACTGAGAAGCCGCATTTACGAATCCCCGAAAAAGGCACCATCCACGGAAGCGGTCTGCAAAATGCTGTGTGTATGTGACGGATATTTCAGAGTCACTTACAAGAAATGCTTTGGCGTAAGCTATGTGCAGGACTGCATCCATGCACGGATCATGCTTGCCTGTTTCCTGCTGTGTACGACCGCAATGAGCATCTACGCCATTGCAAAAAAATGCGGTTATGCGGATGAAAAATTCTTTGCCAGACAGTTCCGGCAAGGAACAGGATATTCGCCCGTGCAGTACAGAGAACGGTACTGTTGATTTTGGGCAGCTCTTTATGACTCCGGCAATGAAAGGTCGATAATGGATTCAAAAGGCGATAGCCTTTGGCGGGTAGAGGGTACGCAGTACCCTCCATATATAACCCCTCCCCTTGGGAGGGGTTAGGATGGGGCAGTTTTGAAGTGCTGACCCATGGAAAAAGTATCTATATTTAATTGCCGGAGTAATAAAACATAAAATGCAAGAAAAAAGATGGAAAAATACATTGCTTTTTTTGCTTTCTAATGCAATAATGTAAGAGAAGTTTGTGAAAAAACATCAATAATACGGGAGGAATGATTATGAAAAACGTAAAACACAAGGCAGCGGCATTGTGTGCCGCCGCAGCAGCATTTGCGAACTGCATCGGTATGATGCCAATGGGAACCGCAGGGATCACCACTGCGTCCGCAGCGGAGTACTATTACGGCGATCTCGATGGCAGCGGCGTGCTTGATGTCATGGATCTCAGGCTGATGAAACGCTTCTGCAATGCTCAGGACGGCTTGTCATCCATCCAGCAGGAACTTTGTGATCTCGACGAAAGCGGCGTATTTGATGCAGCGGATGTAAAGCTCATGCAGGATTATATCCTTGCAAGAATTGACGGCTTTCCGGCTGGTGTAACTTATGAGCATCAGGAACCGGCTGCACCGGAGGTTTATGATGGCATCAGGACACTTTCCGGCAGCCGCATGATGGAACGGCTTGACAGAGGCGTGGCTGCTGTGAGAACGGGCAATGCGGCGTTTATCAGCTGGCGTTTGCTTGCGTCCGATGAACCGGATATGGGCTTCAATGTCTACCGTACCACGGACGGCGAAACCGTCAGGGTGAACTCCGAAGTCCTCACAGGCGGAACGGATTTCACCGATACCACAGCCGACCTCACCAAGGACAACACCTACACCGTCAGGACCGTCTACAACGGAGTGGAAAAGGACTCCGATGGCAGCTTCACCCTGCCGGCAAACAAGGGGGCAGGTGCATACTATACCGTTCCGATCAGGGACGGCGGCACAGTGCATTTCGTCTGGGTCGGTGATTTCAACGGTGACGGTGCGTATGACTATCTGATCGACCGCTGTGATGAGGAAACCCAGAAGCTTGAAGCCTACCTCAATGACGGCACCTACCTCTGGACGATCGACATGGGACCGAACAGCGTGGACCGCTACCAGATCGAACCAGGTGCGGCAACCATTGATGTCGGCATGTGGGACGGTGCGACCGTCTATGACATTGACTGCGACGGCTACGCAGAAGTCATGCTCCGCATTGCGGACGGCGTAACGTTCGGTGATGGAAATGTATATTCCAACAGCGTTACCAATGGTCAGGCGATTGCAGTTATTGACGGCATGACCGGTGCAATGCAGGATTCTGCCCCCGTTCCGGATGATAAGATCGAAGCAGGTCCCAAGGCGTGCATGATGGAGATCGGCTATCTTGACGGCGTGAAGCCCTCCCTCATCTGCTGGGTGAAGAACCGCAATGATGACAAATCCTTCAACAGCTACAATGTCGCCTATGCCTACGAAAACGGCGATTTTGTACAGCAGTGGAAGGCAGGTGCATATGGTGCGGAGGCACATAATCTCCGTGTTGCCGATGTGGATTATGACGGCAGGGATGAAGTGCTCCACATGGGTTATGCCCTCAACGGTGACGGAAGTCTGCGGTACACTGTGAAAAATGTCGTGCACGGAGACCGCTGGTATGTCGGCTCGTTCTGCAATGCCAATAACGGCACGGAAATGATGGGCTACGGCATCCAGCAGGACAATGCCAATGGACTGCTGGAATACTTCTACAACGCAAGCACGGGCGAACTGATCTGGGAGCACTATGCCGCAGAGGGCACAGCGGACGTAGCGAGAGGCAATATCGGTGATATTGACCCGAATTATGACGGTCTGGAGGTATGGTCGTTCCAGGGACTGTATTCCATGGACAACCAGCTGATCTCTGAAAACTACATGTACCCCGTATTCCGTCTGTTCTGGGACGGCGATCTGGGCAGTGAGTCCTATAATGAGGGCAAGATCGAGGGCTGGAACTACGAAACCAAGGGCACGGAGCGAATCGACACTTGCTGGAAGATCTACGGCTCCAGCGGCAGTGAACGTGGTGTGGGAATGCTGCATGCGGACATCATCGGTGACTGGCGTGAAGAAACCGTGCATGTGAACTATGACACGGATGAGCTGGTGATCTACACCACCACCCATGCATCCGATGAGAGAATCTACTGTCTTGCACAGAATCCTGCCTACCGCAACTGCATGACAGCAAAGGGCTATTATCAGGCAAATGTGCTCGACTACTTCCTCGGCTACAATATGGAAGCACCGGAAACGCCGGACATCTGCTATATCGGAGAAGCGGCTCTCGATGAATCCGCAGTCTATGCCCTCCGCAATGTCAACAGCAGCCGCTGCATGGACGTGTACAAGTCCGGCACAGCGGACGGCACCAATATCCAGCAGTACGGCACAGTGCCGGGTAAGGCGAACAATACATGGACTGTGAAGGACGCAGGCGACGGGTACTATTACATCATTTCCCAGCTGTCCGACGGCAAGTCCGGATATATGACGGTTGCCGGCGGTGAAAACACGGACGGTGCGAATGTGGAGATTTCCTCGTTCAAGGGCGATGATTCCCAGAAATTCATGCTGAAACGCTGTGCAGACGGTTCCTATCTGATTCTGACAAAGTGTTCCAATGAGAAAAAATGTGTGGAAGTCATTGGTGCCGAAACCGGAGCCGGTGCCAATGTACAGCAGTGGGTGCTGACCGGCAGCACTTGCCAGAACTGGTATTTTGAGAAAATTTCCTGATAGATTCCGGAGTTTTATTCTGGGCGGCTGTGATATTCGCAGCCGCTTTGTTCTGCGTAATTGATAACAAACAGATGCTTTTCATATCCTTTCAAACTCCGTAATATAGTGGCTTCCCCTGCCGGAGGTTCTGTATTTCAGCCTGACAGCAGGGATATACCTGAGCTTTACTTCCAGAATATGCCCATAATGCACTGTGATACGCTCTGTAACTTCACCGCAGATATGCTCGTCGGGCGTTTCAAAATCAAGCATTTTCTTCACACATTCAATGCACTTCTCCATCTTCCGTGCCTGATAGTGAAGCTCCGTCTGCAATTGCTGATGTGCATCAATTTTTCGCTGTATTTCTGTGATCTGCTCATCATACAGAGCGTTCTGCCGTTTGTAGTCGGCTTCTGAAACGATACCCTCAAGGAATCTGTCAAGTAAGGTCTGCTTCTTCCCCTCCATCCTTCTGACATCCACCGCAAGAGCTGCTGCATCCACCTGCGGAATCGTATGTAACACAGCATCTATCTCCGTTTTCATTTCCTCGATCAGCTCTTTACGGCTGATCTGCATCAGACGCAGGACATACCCCACACTTTCAAGCAGTACCTGTTCATTGACTGACTGATTCACGCAGCCGACCTCTACGCCATGAATATTCTGCTTCTTCGTGCCGTACTTTGCCATCGCTGCACATCGCCATGCCTTGTAGGTAATACCCCCCGACAGCTTTTTGGTGCGGCTCACAAAGCGTTCACCGCACTCACCGCAGACGATCCTGCCGCTGCACCAGTACCGGCAGCTATGTCTAGACCTCTGCTCGTCCGTCAAGGTTCTGCCTGCAAGAATTGCTTGTGCCCTGTTCCACAGATCACGGTCTATGATCGGCTCGTGATGGTCTTTGAGATAGACCTTTTCCTCTGCACCACGGTTATACTTCCTGCTGTGTGTCAGATAATCCGGTGTGTAGGTCTTTTTCTGGCAGAGATCGCCCACATATTTCTCATTCCGCAGTACCCTGAGAATGACGGTATTGCTCCACTCCTTGACACGGCAGGGACGGATCCCTGCTTCCAGAAGCTCTCTGGCAATGACATGTGTGCCCTTGTTCTCGTTGACATACTTGTGAAAGATGAGCCTGACGATCTCTGCACCCTCCGGATTGATCGCCATCCTGCCGCCCTGCACATCATACCCCAGCAGACTTCTGCCGAATACCACGCCCTGTTCCATACGCCGTTTCTGCCCCCATTTGACACGCTCCGAGGTCTTGCGGCTTTCCTCCTGTGCCATACTTGCCATGATCGTGAGCCGCAGTTCGCCGTCCGGCTCAAGGGTATTGATGTTGTCGTTGATGAACAATACCCCGACTCCCATTCCTCTCAGCTGTCTTGTATAGGAAAGCGTATCCACAGTATTACGGGCGAATCTGCTCACTTCTTTTGTGATGATCAGCTGTATTTTTCCAGCTTCTGCATCGTCCATCATACGCTGAAAGCCTTCACGGTGTCTGGTGGAAGTACCGCTGACACCTTCGTCATAGTATACCTCCACCAGATCCCAATCCTCGGCTTTTTCAATGTACTCAGCAAAATATTGCTTCTGACTTTCCAGAGAGCCAAGCTGCTCCTCCGTATCCGTGGATACCCGGCAATAAGCGGCGACCTTTACTGACATGACTTTCCGCCCCTCTGCATCTGCATGAGCTGCATCAGGGCATGATTGCTGATCATACCCTGATTTCGCAGGCTCTTGTAGATACCGATTTTAAGACTCTGTCTGAATGCTGCCGTACTCTGCACCTGTGCAGCATTGTCTTTGTTTGTCTGCTTCAAGCGATCAACTCCAATCGCTAAATGATATGTAACGGAAAGCGGCATCTTGCCTGTCCTTGCTGGAATTGCTGTGTTCATCATTCATGCAGCAGACTCTTTTCAGAGGGGATTTAATCTGCCGCACCGAACAATCCTATTGCAAACAGCACGGAGGTATGGTATAATCATAATAGAAAATCCCCCAGAAAGGATGATATTATGAAAATACGGATGATCCGTCTATGATTGAAATGCAAAACAGCCTGCCGCAGCAGGAAGGAGATCGAAAATGAGAAAATCAGTATTATTGAGTGTGGTTCTGGCAGCTTTTTCTATAGTTACAGGTTGTCAGGCGAATGAAACGAACAGTCAGCCTGAAAATAACAGTACGACAACTGAAACTGTTACAGAATCAAGCACAGTGGCAGCAACTTCGGTTGATGCTCACTCTGTTTATGACAGCTATCTTTTTGACACATTGCTTCAGACATATGGTCTTTCAGCCTCTGCCGCAGAAAATGATACACCTGATCATTTCAATCTACCGCACAGTGAGCTGTTAGGAATTGTCAGTGCGGTGGTCTGCGATTTTGGGGATGACGGTGCATCTGAACTGCTTGTTCTAACTCGTGAAAGTTCCGGAGAATATTGCTGCAATTGCTATTTAACGCTGTATGCATACGAACAGGGTGCGGTGGTCAGAAAGGACAGAATTCTGCTTGACGAATATGTGATCACCTCCGGCGGAGAGCATGGGGACAGATTTGAACTCGGTATTTATGGGGATACGATAGTCCAATCTCTTGAAACCCGAAGATATGCGTCCTATGGTCCCGATGCACTGTGCAACGAATATACATTCATTGAGGTGGCGGACAGCACGTTTTCCAAGCTTGTTTTAAAAACGAACGCATTACAGGTGGAAAACAAGAATTATGGAGAAATGCTCTATCATTGCGAGGAGCTTTGCAGAAACAGTATGTATGGCGGCTGCACCGATTATCCTGATCAGAATGATATTGAAAAAGCCGATGCCTGTATCCGTGATCTGCTGTCACAAAAGCATTTCAATTGCTTTGGCGGCATACAGCTGCATGATGGTCAGGCGATCGAACTCACCTTCACCCAAGAACCCGATGTGAAGATCTGTGATTATGACAGATATGCAGGCTTTACCACAACGGACCATACAGGATTTCACAAGAAAGCTCTTGCCGCAGGCTATCTGCCGGAACTTCCTGAGATGACGGAGGCTGCGGTGACTTCTTCTGAAAGCAGTACGGCTGTAAGTTATTCTTATGAAACATATTCTGCTGAAATGAACATGTGTAAGAAAAAAGGCGAGATCAGCGGTGTCAATGTGGGAGGCTATATCGCTGTATTCAATGAACAGATCGGGGACTATTCCTATACGGGAACGACATTGGAGAACCAGCAGCAGATCGTCGCAGTCCGCAGTTATCGATATAAAGACCGTACATGGTATGACTTGTACGATATTGACTACAATGTGTATTACGGCTGGGTGGACGAGCAATACATTGCATTTTATGATGAATCCGTACAGACTACGGTATCCGAGCAGACGACAACAACTGCAACAGAAACAACGGTTACGACCACGGAATGTACAACAACAGAGCCGATCGCTGCAAGCTGGCAGGATGCGTACCGCATTGCACTGGGCAATATCAGAAATTCAGACAGCTATGAGCCTGATTATATGTGGGATCTTGCAGATCTTGATGGCGATACTGTTCCCGAACTGCTGATATCAAGTGGGTTTGATCGCACTGACAAGGTAAGTATATACTATTATGATGGCGAACAGGCTGTTCTGCTGGATGCAAACGGCGATGGAAAGAATGATCAATTCGGTGAAGGCGGTTATATGGGACTTGATGAAAGATTGACGATCGAAAGCGGTTACCACCATGATAATGGCGTATTCTCCTATACTTACTATCGTTACCATTCTGATCATACGGTTGAACGACTGAAGTATTTTTATACGAATGAGGTGTTCGCAAAAAAGAATGGGCTTGCACCGGACTATAAAATAGACGGAGAATATGTAACCCCCGATTATTTCTATGATATTTTCCATCAGATGCATCCCGAAAATTACACAGGTTTCACTTCTGTAGGACGCAAATATAGCTTTGACGACGATTCCGCACTGGAATAAAAAGAACGAAAGGATACACTATGACGAAACGAAAATGGATTCCTGCATTGATTGCGTTGTGCATGGGTTTTTCAAGCACGGCAATCTCATTGCCAACGATGCACAATGCGATGATTGCTCAAGCCGCTTCCGGAGAATGGTACGATTGCTTCTTCTTTACAGTCAAAGACGGGGAAGCCACAATTGAAAGCTGCAGCGGAGTCGGCAGCGATCTTGTCATTCCTTCAAAAATCCGAAACTATCCCGTAACAGGAATCGGTGGATTCAATGATGCGGTTGCACTCCAGAAATGGCTGCTTGCTGTGCCGGATACAAAGCTTGCAAACTGGGAGGCTGCTGATCTTTGCAAAGATGACGGACTGGATGCATTTGATCTTTCGATGATGAAGCATGAGCTTCTGAAAATCAACTGATCGTGAGAATAACCCTCCGATGAACGGAAATACTAATCCCGAAAAGGAGGTTGATTCTATGTTCAAACACGAAAAAATGCTGTTCCATCCGGTAGCGGTCGAGAAGCCGAATCCGCAGTATGCCGCACTTCTGCAGGAGCAGCTCGGCGGAGCAAACGGAGAGCTGAAAGCCGCTATGCAGTATATGTCCCAGAGTTTCCGCATCAAGGATCCTGAAATCAAGGACTTATTCCTTGATATCGCCGCTGAAGAGCTTGGTCATATGGAGATGATCGCCCAGACCATCAGCCTGCTCAACGGTCATGATGTCGATGCTGCCGCAGTACCGGCGGGCGAAATCCAGACACATGTGCTGATGGGACTGAATCCCGGTCTGATCAATGCTTCCGGCTATTCATGGACGGGTGATTATGTCAGTGTGACAGGCGATCTCTGTGCCGATCTGCTTTCCAATATCGCATCCGAGCAGAGAGCGAAGGTGGTGTATGAGTACCTCTATCGTCAGATCAAGGATAAGAAGGTGCGGGAAACCATTGACTTCCTGCTGAATCGTGAGGAAGCACACAATGCCATGTTCCGTGAAGCATTCAACAAGGTGCAGAACAGCGGCTCCAACCGTGATTTCGGCACGACAAGGGCGGCAAAGATGTATTTCAGCATGTCCGAGCCATCGCCTGCGGATACAACATTCCCGAAAACAGATGTCAGACCGCCGTCATTCAGCTGAGGCGGAGCATATCAAAACGAGAGCTTGCCCGATGCGGCAAGCTCTCAGTCTGTCGAAAAACTTCAACAGGTTCAAAGGGCTTTACCCTTTGGCGGGTGGAGGGTACGCAGTACCCTCGCAATATAGCCCCTCCCCTCGGGGAGGGGTTGGGGTGGGGGCAGTTACAGGATGCCCAACCCTAAGAAAAA
>JAFTQJ010000031.1 GCA_017462785.1 Oscillospiraceae bacterium
ATGTGGCCGTTCAACCTCTCAGTCCGGCTACTGATCGTCGACTTGGTGAGCCGTTACTTCACCAACTATCTAATCAGACGCGAGCCCATCTTTAAACGATAAATCTTTGATAGGGTCAAGATGCCTTGTCCCTATGTTATGAGGTATTACCATCCGTTTCCAGAAGCTATCCCTCGCTTAAAGGCAGGTTGCTCACGTGTTACTCACCCGTCCGCCACTAAGTTAAATAAGCAAGCTTGTTTAACTCCGTTCGACTTGCATGTGTTAGGCGTGCCGCCAGCGTTCGTCCTGAGCCAGGATCAAACTCTTTATAAGTTTGTATCATGACAGAGATTCTTTCGTCTCTCTGTTATAATCAGCTCTTTACGAATCACTCGCAATTACTGTTTCACACTCTGTTATAGTCTTTTTGCTGACTTTACTCTTATTATTCTTCTCCTCAGCTCTCTTTCAAGTTCTGAGAAAAGGAATCTTAGGGTTCCAGTTTATTTTTTGTTAGCATTGTTCAGTTTTCAAGATGCAAGAGATTTTTCATTCTCTTTTGAAGTTCAGCAGTCGTTTTCTTTACCGCTGCAACTCCTTTATTATACCACATTTTTTGAAGTTTGTCAAGAGGTTTTTCAAAACTTTTTTCAAAGTTTTTGCTTCGCTTCATCTCACTAAACCACTTGCAGTGTTCGATTCTCTATCGCTTTTGTCTGCTCCGGTCTTAGCTCATTTCCGCTTCCTTTACCCTCTTCACTATTCTTCTTTCAATCTGCGGTTTTTCGCCATGCTTCGAGGTTTTTTGTTTCTCTCTCGCCTGACGACTATATTATTATATCACACTTTTCTCCCTTTGTCAACTCCTTTTTTCCCTTTTTTTCGAGTTTGGAAGTTCTGCCCATTTTCTATCAAGTGTTTGTGTTATTTTGTCCAAAATCTCTACATGTGCTATCCTGTAAAACATATCCAGCACAGAACGGTCAATGGAACCCATATTATATCGAGAGCCAGCCAGTATATAATTGTTCTCCATCCATAATTCATCCTTTTCCGGTAGTAGTATACCTCCACATGTTCCGGCGGATGATTTCGTTTCAAAACACCAAAGACTGCTCGCTCTTCCGCTTCGCATTCATTCCCTGCTGTGTCCCTGTATTTCACCTTTATAATACCATCATCTCGTCCTTTCACAGCAACTACTTTACCCATTGTTTTTTTGCCCAAAACCATAATTGCGATCATTCTTATTGTATGCCAGAGCAGCCAGATCACAGGATATGAAAGAATCACACCAAACATCCACATGGCATCCAGTCCTGTCCACGTCTGTATAAAGAATAAGACAAGCAGCGACAGAAATGCAATCAGCACATAAATCAATGCTCCCATATTCCCTCCATAAAGCAAGAGCACTCCTCCGCAGAGGAATGCCCCAAAAAATTATTCCTGACCCATAAGCTTTACGAGGACAGCCTTCTGTGCGTGCAGACGGTTCTCAGCCTCGTCAAAGATGGTATCTGCATGTGCTTCAAATACCTTTGCTGTGATCTCTTCCTCACGGTGAGCCGGCAGACAGTGCATTACGATTGCGTCAGAATGAGCCGCAGCCATCACGTCATCATTCACCTGATAGCCCTTGAATGCGATCTTACGCTTCTCGATCTCTGCTTCCATACCCATGGAGGACCAAACGTCTGTGATGATGACATCGGCATCCACAGCAGCCTCCAGCGGCTTGTCAGTGATGGAGAAGCAGTCGTAGGTATTGGCAAAATCCATTACCTGCTTGTCGGGGCGATAACCCTCGGGGCATGCCACGGAAACCGCCATGCCTACCTTGAGGAAGCCGACGATCAGGGAGTTTGCCATATTATTGCCGTCACCGATATAGCACATCTTCAGACCGTCAAAGCTTGCCTTCTTCTCACGGACGGTGAGCAGGTCAGCAAGTACCTGACAGGGATGTGCAAAGTCGGTCAGACCGTTGATGATCGGGATGCTGCCGTAATTCGCCAGATCCTCAACTTCCTGCTGTGCGAAGGTACGGATCATGATGCCGTCGAGATAGCGGGAGAGTACACGGGCAGTATCCTGCACAGGCTCACCTCTGCCGATCTGGAGGTCATTCGCAGACAGGAACAGCGGATAGCCGCCGAGCTGGTACATGCCGGTTTCAAAGGATACACGGGTTCTGGTGGAAGCCTTCTGGAAGATCATACCCAGTGTCTTGCCCTCCAGAATCGGATGGGGGATGTTGTGCTTGGTCTGGTACTTGAGCTGATCCGCCAGATCCAGAATGTCAAAAATCTCCTGCTGGCTCAGATCCAGCATTTTCAGTAAATGTTTCATGATGGTGACTCCTCCTAATATCGTGATTACTTATTCAGACCGCTGAAGCACTTATCCACGCAGACTGCAAACAGCGGAATATAGTCGTCAAATGCCTTGTTGTCCACTTCGATATAATACTTCTGCTCGCCGTTGGTCTGCTTCTCGGTGAGAAGCTTGCCGACGAGGGTACCGTTCTTGTAGATCTCAAAATTCATGCGGTCCTGACTCTTGATGAGGTACTTCATGCCCTTTCCCTCGCATTCAAGGGAGGGATCGAGGTAAACGGATTTGCAGTTGATCTTCATGAAGGACTCTTCATTGAAATCAATGCGGAAGCTCGGCTTCATGCCGGTCGTGAGCTGAAGCAGGCTGTAGAGTGCATAGCCGCTTGCGTCATGCAGGATCAGCTGCTTGCTGAAACGCTTCTTGTCAACAGAATAGATCTTTCTGTCCTTTTTATCGGAAATCAGGTACTTTTCATTTCCCTTGGGTACTACATACAGCTCCATTATTATCCCTCCAATACATTACACAAAATCCGCATGCCTTCCTGCAGCTCTTCCATTCCAATATTCAGCGGAGGGAGCAGACGAACACGATCCTTTGCTGTCAGGACAAGCAGACCATTTTTCAGGCATTCCTGAAGCACATCCGGTGCTTTCTTGGTTTTCAGGGCAATACCGATCATCATGCCCTTGCCGCTGAGTTCTGCGACCTCCTCCAGAGTACTGAGCTGCTGACGGATATAGTCGCTCTTTTCGGTGATGCTCTCCATCATGCCTGCCTGTGACATTTTTTCAAGCACCTTGACTGCACCTGCACAGGAAACGGGATTGCCGCCGAAGGTGGAGCCGTGGCTGCCCTTATCCAGCACGTCAGCACACTTTTCATTGGCAAGGCATGCACCGATCGGCAAGCCGCCGGCAAGACCCTTTGCAAGTGTGGTCACATCCGCCTTGCAGCCAAAATGCTCACCTGCAAGCAGCTTTCCGGTTCTGCCGATACCGGTCTGCACCTCGTCTGCGATCATGAGAATATCCTTTTCATCGCAGATCCTGCGGATCTCTGCTACGAATTCCGCATCAAGCATTCTGACACCGCCCTCGCCCTGAATGTATTCGAGCATGATGGCACAAACGGTATCATCGAGATTTGCCTGAAGATCGGCAATGTCGTTTGCCTTTACATAGCGGAATCCCTCTACGAAGGGGAAGAAATAATTGTGGAACACATCCTGTCCGGTTGCAGAAAGCGTTGCCATCGTTCTGCCGTGGAAGGAATTCACCAGCGTGATGATGGTGTGTCTGCCCTTACCGTATTTGTCAAAGCTGTACTTTCTTGCAAGCTTGATGGCACATTCGTTGGCTTCTGCACCGCTGTTGCCGTAAAAGACCTTGCTGTAGCCGGTCAGCTCACAGAGCTTTGCGGCAAGCTCTGCCTGCGGTGCGTGGTAGAACAGATTGGATGTATGCTGCAGTGTCCGCACCTGTGCACACACTGCATCAGCCCATTCCTCATCACAGAAGCCGAGTGAGGTGGTGCCGATACCGCTGCCGAAGTCGATATATCGCTTCTGCTCTGCATCCTCGCAGACTGCACCGCTGCCCTGTTTCAGTACAACAGCACTGCGTCCGTAGGTGGACATGATATGTTCCTGCGTTTGTTCTATGATATTCATGGTGTACCAGCTCCTCATTATTAATAATATTGCAGCAGTAGCACTGCATATGCCAGCAGCGTTCCGCAGCCCGAGAAAATCAGGAGAGCACCGCCCATGCGGTTCGTCTGATTCCGGCAGATACGGAACTGGGTGGGATGCTCCCTGTCATAGCAGATCGGGATCTCCTCACCGATCCGGTAGGTATCCTGCCACTCCGGCAGAAATTTCCGGTATGCTGCTGTCACTTCCCCGTGCTCCGTTTCATAGCGGACGACCGGTGCACTCATCTCCACGGCGGAGTGGTGCCGGTAGCCCGTCTGGGTGATCTTGGACACCACAACGGCGTTTGTCTGCACGGGATTCCGGATGCCTCCCCGTCCGCCCCTCTGCACAAGGATACCTGCTGCAATGCTGCAAAGTGCGATGAACAGGGGGAGCATCCGTATCAACTCTGTCATGCCTTGAACTGTGTGCCGATGCCCTCGTTGGAGAGGATCTCGATCAGAATGGAATGCGGCACTCTGCCGTCAATGATGACAGCCTTATGAATACCACGGCGGATTGCTTCCACACAGCACTCGATCTTCGGGATCATGCCGCCGGAGATGATGCCCTGACGCTTCATTGCGGGCACGTCGCTGACATTGACCTCGGGAATGAGGGTGGAGGGATCGTCCTTATCACGCAGAAGTCCTGCAATATCGGTCAGAAGCAGGAGGTTCTCCGCCTTCAGCTCCGCTGCGATGCGTGCTGCTGCGGTGTCTGCATTGACATTATATGCCTGTCCGTTCTTGTCGCATGCAACGGTTGCAATGACGGGGATCACGCCATTGTCGAGAGCATCGAGGATGGGCTTGGTGTTGACATCCACCACGCTGCCCACAAATCCCAGATCCTCGCCGTTTGCACCGAGGGTCTTTTCAGCGATGAGCATATGCTCGTCCATACCGCAAAGACCGATGGCGTTGCCGTTATTCTGGCAAAGCAGGGAAACCAGCTCCTTGTTGACCTTGCCGGCAAGCACCATTTTTACGACATCAATGGTGGATTCGTCGGTATAACGCAGACCGCTGATGAACTTGCTCTTGATGTTCAGACGGCGGAGCATCTCATTGATCTCCGGACCGCCGCCATGCACGAGCACGACCTTGATGCCCACCAGATGGAGGAGCACAATGTCACTCATCACAGCCTGCTTGAGTGTTTCGTTGGTCATGGCATTGCCGCCGTACTTGACAACAACGACCTTGTTATTGTATTTCTGAATGTAGGGCAGTGCGTCATTCAGCACCCGTGCCCTGACTTCATTTGCGATCATATCCTGCATTCTCAGCATCTCCTAACATCCTGTAATTGCTGTGGTTCCAATCAGCTTCTGTAATCGCCGTTGATCCTGACATAATCATAGGTCAGGTCGCAGCCCCATGCGACTGCGGAGCCGCTGCCGTCACCGATGGAAATGAGGATCTCGATCTCTTCCTCAGAGAGCACTTCCTTTGCAAATTCCTCGGAGAAGTCCAGTCCTGCACCGTTTTTGCAAACGTCAATTCTGCCCTTTGCGGAGGCAAGAGCCACATCCACTCTGCTGATGTCAAAATCCGCCGGTGCATAGCCGACTGCACAGAGGATTCTGCCCCAGTTGGCATCCTCACCGAAGATGGCAGCCTTGAACAGGCTGGAGGTGATGACGGACTTTGCAACGATCTCTGCGGTTCTGTCGTCCGCTGCACCTGTGCAGAGGCACTCCATGAGCTTGGTCGCACCCTCGCCGTCCCTTGCCATCATTCTTGCAAGGTTCATCAATACGGCATAGAGGGCATCCCTGAAGCTCTCATAATCCTCATTCTCTGCTGTGACCGCTGCATCCGCTGCACCGTTTGCCATGACGCATACCATGTCATTGGTGGAGGTATCGCCGTCCACGCTCACACGGTTCAAAGTCAGATTCACAGCATCACGCAGGGCATGCTGGAGCAGTGACGCATCCACTGCACAGTCCGTTGTCAGGAATGTGAGGGTGGTCGCCATATTCGGATGGATCATGCCGCTGCCCTTGAGCATACCGCCGAGGGTGCAGGTCTTACCGCATGCGGTGAACTGCACAGCCACTTCCTTGGGCTTGGTATCGGTGGTCATGATCGCCTGTACTGCGGCGGTGTTGCCCTCGTAGGAAAGCCCCTTTACCAGCTCCGGAACGCCTGCGATGATGGGTTCGATCGGGAGGGGCTGACCGATGACACCGGTGGATGCCACGATGATGTCGGACTTGCTCAGACCGAGTGCTTCTGCAGCAAGCTCACACATCTTTTCAGCCTTTTCCACACCGTCAGCATTGCAGGTGTTGGCATTGACGGAATTCACGATCACTGCCTGTGCGATGCCGTTTTTCAGGTTCTCTCTGGTCACAGCGATCGGTGCACCCTGTACCTTATTGGTGGTGTACATCGCTGCTGCGGTGCAGGGCTTGTCGGAAACGATCATGGCAAGGTCATTCTTCTTCTTGACCGGAGCCGCCTCCACGCCCTCTTTTTCAACCAGTGCTTTGCGGGAAATGCCGCAGTGTACGCCGTTTGCCCGAAAGCCCTTCGCTGCACACACGCCGCCTTCCACAAATGTCATATTCTTGAATTCTTTGATATTCATAGGAGCATTCCTCCGTTCGATTTTATAAAAGACCTGTTGTTTCGTCAATGCCCATCATGATGTTCAGGCACTGTACTGCGGCACCGGATGCACCCTTGCCGAGATTGTCGAGTCTTGCACAGAGCAGGATCTGCTCGTCATTGCCGAATGTGAAGATCTCAAGCTTATTCTGACCGCTGAGGGTATTGGAGGCGAGGAAGAAAGACTTCTGCTCCTCACCCATCAGGGGCTGCACCTGCACGAGCTTAGCATCTGCATAGTGCTCTGCAAACATCTCGTTGACCTGTGCAAGGGTGATCTTCTTGTCCAGCATTCTGGTCTGGATCGGCACGGAAACGACCATACCGCTGTGATAGTCACAGATGATCGGGTTGAACATGGGGGTATGGGTCAGACCGGAAAACTTCTGCATTTCGGGCAGATGCTTGTGCTGCTGGGAAAGTGCATACTGTCGGGGGCTGCCGAATTCATAGGGCTTGTCCTCGGACTCATACTGTGCAATGGCATTCTTGCCAGCACCGCTGTAACCGGAGGTCGCATAAGCAAACACCGGATAATCCGCCGGAAGCAGACCATTTGTCACCATCGGATAGAGCAGGGAAATGAATCCGCTCGCATAGCAGCCGGGAACGGCTGTCTTATCGGATGCGGCAAGCTTTGCACGGAATTCTGCGGAAAGCTCCGGAAAGCCATATGCCCACGCAGGATTGGTTCTGTGTGCGGTGGAGGCATCCAGAATGCGGGTGCTGTCACCGGCAAGCTGCACTGCCTCTCTTGCAGCATCATCGGGCAGACAGAGGAAGGTGAAATCTGCCGCATGCATCATTTCTGCACGCTTTTCGGCATTATGTCTATCCTCCTCTGCGATTTTCAGCAGGGTAATATCCTCACGGTTCTCCAGACGGCTGACGATTTTCAGTCCGGTCGTTCCTGCCTGACCGTCAATATACACTTTTACGGACATGGGATGTCCTCCTTATCTGTTACTTTTCTTCCTGATCATTGCCGCCGGTATCCCACGGGCATTTCCACACGCTGTAAGCAAGGCATGCGATCAGACAGAAGATCCCCCATCCCACGGATACCTTATAGCTGTTGATGAATTCGGCAATGAGCAGTTCTCCCACGCCCCACACAAGCACGGTGAGTGTTGTCAGGGCGAGGATGAATTTGAATGCACGTTTATTCATGTTATGCGTCCTGCTTCAGACGTTCACGCAGACCTGCAAGCTGCACTGCAACTGCCTTCGGAGAGGGACCGCCCTCGGAGGAACGTTCCTTCACACAGGTGTCAAGGCTGATTGCCTCGTACACATCCTCTGCGAACAGATCGGTCATTTCCTTGTACTGTTCCAGCGGCAGGGTTTCGAGCGTCAGCTCCTGCTCGATGCACTTTGCAACGAGTGTACCGGTGATCTTGTAGGCATCACGGAACGGCATACCCTTCTTTACGAGGTAATCCGCACAGTCGGTCGCATTGATAAAGCCCTTTGCTGCTGCCTTTCTCATGTTGTCCTTGAGGACTCTCATGGTAGCGAGCATGGGGGTGAATGTCCTGACGCAGAGCTTCACATTGTCAATGGCATCAAAGATGGCTTCCTTGTCCTCCTGCATATCCTTATTATAGGCAAGGGGCAGACCCTTGAGCATGGAGAGGAGTGTCATCAGATCGCCGACCACTCTGCCCGTCTTGCCACGGATCAACTCTGTGACATCGGGGTTCTTCTTCTGCGGCATGATGGAGGAGCCTGTTGCATAGGCATCATCCAGCTCGATGAACTTGAATTCCCATGAGCACCAGAGAATGATCTCTTCGGAGAATCGGGAAAGATGGGTCATCAGCAGGGAGAGGGCACATGCCAGCTCCACGCAGAAATCACGGTCGGATACACCGTCAAGGCTGTTTGCCACGGGGCGGTCGAATCCGAGCAGTGCTGCGGTCTGCTGACGGTTGATCGGGTAGGTCGTGCCTGCGAGTGCACCGCTGCCCAAGGGACATTCATTCATCCGCTTTGCGGTGTCATCCAGACGCTCCAGATCCCTTGCCAGCATCTGTGCATAGGCAAGCAGATGGTGTGCGAAGGTAATGGGCTGTGCTCTCTGGAGGTGTGTGTAACCGGGCATGATCGTTTCGGTGTGCTGCTCTGCCATATTGCAGAGGGTTTCTGCAAGCTCAAGCACCAGTGTCTTAATCTCTGCAATTTCGTCACGCAGATACAGGCGGATGTCCAGTGCCACCTGATCGTTGCGGGAACGAGCTGTATGCAGACGCTTGCCGGTGCTGCCCAGACGCTTGGTCAGCTCCGCTTCTACGAACATGTGGATGTCCTCCGCATTGGGATCGAACATCAGTCTGCCTTCCTGCAGATCTGCCAGAATTTCACGCAGTCCTGCAATGATGGTTTCGCTTTCAGATTTTTCAATCACACCGCAGTCGCCGAGCATTGTCGCATGTGCAATGCTTCCACGGATGTCCTGCTCATACATACGAGCATCGAATGCGATTGAAGAATTAAAAGCGTTGACGGTTTCGTCCACTTCCTTTGAAAATCTTCCAGCCCAAAGTGCCATTTACTTGTCCTCCATAAACAAAACTGATAAGAAATGTGGGGGGCTGAACAGCCCCCACATATCATTTTTACTGGTTTACCTTTTTGTAGGCAGCAAGCAGCTCCTCCACAGGAATGCCGTCGATCTTGGCACCCTCCATTTCGCATGCATTGAATTCTGCGTTTTCAAAAGAACAGCTCTTGAAATTCACATCATTCATGCACACATGCTGGAAGCCTGCACCCTGCATGTTGGAATGCTTGACAGACAGCTCACGCAGATTGGCATTTGCCAGTGCTGCCATCTGTAGATCCACATCCTGAAAGGATGCGTTCTTCATGGCAACATTGCGGTACTGTGTCTTACGCATGCTGCATTCCTCAATACGGCTTTCATCGAGATTTGCCTCTACGATCGCCGCACAGAACATGTCCGTCTGATTGAAAACTGCACATTCAAGGTTGACTTCCTCGAATACGGCACTCTTCAGGGACATTTTGTTAAATACCTTTTTCTCGTCCACGCTGCACCTGCTCAGTTCTTTTCTGCACGCTTCTTGTCAAGCTGTGCCTTTACCTTGATCGGCAGACCGAACAGGTTGATGAAGCCTGCACTGTCCTTCTGATCGTATACTTCGTCAGCATCGAATGTAGCAACTTCCTCATCATACAGCGTGTACGGGGAGGTTACGCCTGCGTTGATGATATTGCCCTTGTACAGCTTCAGGCGAACGTCACCGGTAACAGTCTTCTGTGTTTCGGTTACGAATGCACTCAGAGCCTCACGCAGAGGTGTGTACCACTGACCATTGTAAACGATGTCAGCAAACTTGATGCCGATGTGCTGCTTCATGCGAGCAGTTTCCTTGTCGATGGTGATGGTTTCGAGAACCTCATGAGCATGGTACAGGATCGCACCGCCGGGGGTTTCGTATACGCCTCTGGACTTCATGCCAACCAGACGGTTTTCAACCAGATCAGCCAGACCGATGCCGTTTTCGCCGCCGAGCTTGTTCAGAGTTGCAACCAGCTCAACTGCACCCATTTTCTTGCCGTCGATGGCAGTCGGAACACCCTGCTCAAAGTGGATGGTCACATAAGTGGGCTTGTCCGGAGCCTGAAGCGGGGAAACGCCCATCTCAAGGAAGCCTTCCTTTTCATACTGCGGCTCATTTGCCGGATCCTCCAGATCCAGACCCTCGTGGGACAGATGCCAGATGTTCTTGTCCTTGGAGTAGTTGGTTTCACGGTTGATCTTCAGCGGGATGTTGTGAGCTTCTGCATAATCGATCTCCTCATCTCTGGACTTGATGTCCCAGATTCTCCACGGAGCGATGATCTGCATTTCCGGAGCGAATGCCTTGATCGCCAGCTCGAAACGAACCTGATCATTGCCCTTGCCGGTGCAGCCGTGGCAGATCGCATCCGCACCCTCTGCCAGGGCGATCTCAGCGATTCTCTTAGCGATGATCGGACGTGCAAAGGAAGTACCCAGCATGTAGCGATTCTCATAGATCGCACCTGCCTGTACTGTGGGGAATACATAATCTGTGATGAACTCTTCAGTCAGATGCTCGATGTACAGCTTGGAAGCACCGGTCTTGATTGCCTTTTCTTCCAGACCGTCCAGCTCAGTACCCTGACCTACGTCACCGGATACTGCGATGACCTCACAGTTATTATAGTTCTCCTTCAGCCACGGAATGATAATAGATGTATCCAGACCGCCGGAGTATGCGAGTACTACCTTTTTGATTTCTTTTGCCATGGTAAATTACCTCCTGTAATGTGTTATATGAAAACAATTATATTATACACCATCCGGCATGGAATTGTCAAGGGCTTTTGCATAAATATGCAGGTTTCTTTTGATTTTTTCTGGAAAATATGCATTTTCTGATGAATATTCTGCATTTTATGAATATTCGGTAAGTATACTGTCATTCACGAAAGCGGTTCATTCTGCACAAAGGATCGGAAGTACTTGTCAGCATTCGCCATTTTCAGACATTTTTCTGCAAATTCTGCAAAAACCGCTTCAAAACGGCTTGGAAAGGCGTAAAGTTTCAACAATCGCTGTGCAGAATTCCTATTCAAGAAATTCACCCGAAATGCGTGAATCTGATTCGACGGAAAATTGCAGGATCCGCAGTTTATGGAACAAAAGCCCAGTATCCTGTGCGGTAATCAACAGCCGTTTTTCCCTCTTTCGTCATAATTATTTAAAATGCTTTTAAAAAACTAACTTTTTCCCTATTGCAATCCGTCAGAATTTATGATAACATAGTATTGTAGAGCAAAGGAGGCAACCTGAAAATGAAAGAAATGAAGAAAATCCTGATTGGCGATGATACTGCGGACTACGGTATTACAACGGCAAGTGCACTCCGCAGTTATGGTCTTTACGCTATCACAAGGCGGAAGGACGGTAATGTACTTATGAACGCAATACTGGAGGAATGTCCGCATGTTGTCATTATTGACAGTGCAATGCCGCACATGGACGCAATCGAGCTGATCAAGCGTACCAAGGCAGAGGCACCGGTATTCCCTGCGTTCATCGTTACTTCCAGCTATGACAACCCTTTTGTGGAGCGTCAGATCATGGAGCTGGGTGCGGCATATTTCATGCTCAAACCGTTTGAGATCGGGACACTGGCACAGCGGATCCTGACGCTGACGGAGCAGAACCAGAACGCCGGCAATACGCAGGATCTTGAAGTAACCGTCACAGATGTGATCCATCAGCTCGGTGTCCCTGCACACATCAAGGGCTATCACTATCTGCGTGCTGCAATTCTGGCATCCATTGACAATCCGGAGCTTCTGGAGAGCATCACCAAAATGCTGTATCCGACCGTTGCACAGAAGTTCAACACGACTTCTTCCCGTGTGGAGCGTGCGATCCGTCATGCGATCGAAATTGCATGGGACAGGGGTGATCTGGACATTCTGAATTCGTTCTTCGGCTACACCGTCAACACCTGCAAGGGCAAGCCCACCAATTCTGAGTTCATTGCACTCGTGACCGACAAGCTCCGTTTGCAGCAGAAATCCTCTCTGCTGAAAGCAAAGTAATTCTTTGCAGTACCCATGATGACCTGTACTGGATCGTATTCCGCCGACAAGGAATGCAGCGATGTACAGGTTTTTCTGTTTTTTCACTCCATAAAAATACGCCGGCAGAAAGCCGGCGTTGGTTCAGAGGGTATTGGGGATCTTATCCCGCATTTCGGAAAGCTTGGAATCATTCAGCTTTGCCGCATCATTCACAAGATAATCCGTTGCACGATGGGCACGGAACACGAACGGCGGATCATACGAAATATTGACGTAATCCCCGTCCACCTCCAGAATGATCTCCAGTTCATCCGGCAGTACAATGCCGTATTTCTTTTTGGTGTAGAAAATATATGCGTCGATCTCTGCACGGGAAAGTGTGCCGCCTTTGACTGTAACTTTGAACATTGCAATGCTCCTTTCATACTGTGTTGAAGGGTCGGATGTTTCTTTTGTATCATTATACCATATTTCAATGGAGAAATCAAGCTTTTTTCTACAATTCCATAAATTGTTTTTCATCCGTGATTTATGGTATACTATATTATGCAGGTGTGCGGCTCTCTGCTATATGGCAGAGAGTCCGTTTTCGTGTATCTGTGTGAAAGAGAAAAAAAGGAGTACGATTTATGATTACAGTATCCAATGTGAGCCTGTCTTTCGGCAGTGACACATTATTCAAAAATGTTGACCTGAAATTCACCGGCGGCAACTGCTATGGTGTGATCGGTGCGAATGGTGCGGGCAAATCCACATTCCTCAAGATCCTGTGCGGCGATCTCGAACCGACCACGGGCGAAGTAACCATTGACAAGGGCATGCGGCTGAGTATCCTCAAGCAGGATCACTTTGCCTATGACCAGTACACCGTCCTTGATACCATTCTGATGGGCAATGCACGGCTCTATGAGATCATGCAGCAGAAGGATGCACTCTATGCGAAGGAGGATTTCTCCGAAGAGGACGGCGTGCTTGCGTCCGAGCTGGAGGGCGAATTTGCAGAGCTGAACGGCTGGGAGGCAGAATCCGATGCATCCAAGCTCATGCAGGGTCTGGGTCTGCCGGAGGAACTGCTGTACATGCAGATGGACACGCTCTCCGGTAACGAAAAGGTGAAGATCCTGCTTGCACAGGCACTGTTCGGCAATCCGGATATTATCCTCCTCGACGAGCCGACCAACCATCTGGACATTGATGCCATCCGCTGGCTGGAGGATTTCCTTGCGGAATACTTCGGTACAGTGATCGTGGTATCCCATGACCGTCACTTCCTGAACAATGTCTGCACGCATATCGTGGACATTGACTATACGAAGATCAAGATGTATGTCGGCAACTATGCGTTCTGGTATGAGTCCAGCCAGCTGATGCAGCGGCTCATCAAGCAGCAGAACAAGAAGGCAGAGGAGAAGATCAAGGAACTCAAATCCTTCATTGAACGATTCTCTGCGAACAAATCCAAATCCGGTCAGGCGACCGCAAGACGCAAGCTGATCGAGAAGCTGACAGTCGAGGAAATGCCGGCATCCAGCCGCCGTTATCCGTTCATCGGCTTTGAAGCGGATCGTGAGATCGGCAAGGACGTATTGCAGGTCAGCGGTATTTCCAAGACTGTGGACGGCGTGAAGCTCCTCAATGATGTGTCCTTTACCATCGGCAGAACGGACAAGGTTGCATTTGTGGGCGAAAGCGAACAGGCGATCACGATGCTGATGAAGATCCTCATGGAAGAGGAACAGCCGGACGAGGGTGCATTCAAGTGGGGTGTTTCCACTTCTGTTTCCTACTTCCCTGTTGACCATTCCCGTTTCTTTGATGACTGCCCCCTGAACCTGATCGAATGGATGCGGCAGTACTCCGTGAAGGATGAAACCGAAACCTACCTGCGTGGCTTCCTCGGCAGAATGCTGTTCTCCGGTGATGATGTCTACAAGTCCGTGCAGGTACTCTCCGGCGGTGAAAAGGTACGCTGCATGTTCTCCCGTATGATGCTGTTCGGCTCGAATGTCCTGCTGCTGGACAGACCGACCAACCATCTCGATCTGGAAAGCATTACTGCGGTCAACAACGGTCTGACTTCGTTCAAGGGCGTTGTGCTGTTCTCCTCCCACGACCATGAAATGCTGGAAACGGTGGCAAATAGAATTATTGAAATTACTCCCGACGGCTGCATTGACCGTGCAGGATCCTATGAAGAATATCTCGAATGGAAGGCACAGCAGAAGCGGTAAAATGCTTTTGTATCCTGACAGAAATGAAGCCCTGATTTCAGCGATGAAATCAGGGCTCAGCTTATAGAAAAAGTCCTTTTTCTCAGGGTTAGGCATTCTGTAACTGCCCCCACCCCAACCCCTCCCCGCGGGGAGGGGCTATGTTTGGAGGGTACTGCGTACCCTCCACCCGCCAAAGGGCAAAGCCCTTTGAACCTGTTGTAGTTTTTCGACAGACTAAGCCCTGATTTCAGCGATGAAATCAGGGCTATTGTATCTGGAACGCATCGGAAGAAATCACAGGGTCAGCTCAATGACATTCCCCTCAACAGCCAGAATACAGCGTTCATAATAGCCGTCCCCCGTTGTACGGGGACCGCTGATGATAGAATAGCCATCCTCCGAAAGCCGCTGGGTCAGCTTCTCCA
>JAFTQJ010000032.1 GCA_017462785.1 Oscillospiraceae bacterium
GAATGGGGGAACACCGGCATGGGCACACCTTGCCTCTCCGTTCGCTTCGCTCTCTTCGGGCAAGATGCCGGCTTTTCCCCCAAGCCCCTTTTATCCTGAATGGGGGAACACACAGCCGTTTGTCGCTTGCCGCTGCGTTCACTCACTTCGTTAGTTCTCTCCACGGCAAGGGCTGTGCTTTTCCCCCAAGCCCCTTTTATCCTGAATGGGGGAACACCGGCATGGGCACACCTTGCCTCTCCGTTCGCTTCGCTCTCTTCGGGCAAGATGCCGGCTTTTCCCCCATACCCCCTTTTTTAATCCTGTTTCCTCTCCAATCTCCCATTCCTCCGCACATCCGCATACACCATAACCCCCGCCGCCGGAATGAGAGCTGCCGCATTCACCCAGATGGCACGTTCACCGATCCATCCGCAGAGCAGGCTTCCGGCTATGCCGCCGCCGATGAAGCAGAGGAGATGCCGCACGAAAAACCACGCTTTCCGGCTTGCATCGGGATCCGTTCCGTGTGCTGCGTTGTAGAAATGAATGACCGCCTGCCGCAGATTGTTCGTGCAGAAGGTCGTTGCCATGGGGATGCCATGTGCCTTTTTGAAAGTATTGTACTGCATCGCACAGAGAAAGGACACCGCCACGGTCGATACCCCGAACGGCACCGTTTCCGGCAGACAGCCCACAACGAAAAACACCAGAATTTCCGCAAGCACAAAAAAAGTTTCCCACCGCATGCCGTGCCGCATCCGTTCGGGCATGCTCAAAGTCAGCCAGATTCCGACAATGTACGAGAGCACTGGAATCAGGCAGTGCATTGCATGGAGCCAGTTGCCCTGTGCCAGTGCGAGTCCCAGTAATGCGAGGTTTCCCGTCTGGGCATTCGCAAAGACACCGCCTTTGAGCAAGTAGGTATAGACCTCCAGAAAACCGCCCGTGCACATCATCATACCCGTGACAAAAAAAGATTCCGCCGGATTCATCCGGAGTTTGAAACGCTCTGTCAACGCACCATCGCCGCCCTTTGCAGCAGTGCGGCATCTTCTGCGAATCTGCCACGGAGCGTCTGCGTGTAAGTCACCGCCGGCGTATTCTTGATGCCCCTTGCAGTCATGCAGCTATGCTTGCCCTCAATGAAAACCGCCACATCCTCACAGCCTGCTGCAAGCTGCATGATCTCGGCAATATCCGAACCGATGCGTTCCTGCAATTGCAGACGCTTTGCTGCCATCTCAGCGATCCTCGCCATTTTGCTCAGTCCGATCACATTCCCCTTGGGGATATAGGCGATCGTCACTTTCATGTCATACATCAGTGCCATGTGGTGCTCGCAGAAACTGAACACCTCAATGTCACGCATGACCACCAGATCCTGCTCCGTTCCTGCTGTCTGTGTAAAGGTTTTACCGAACATTTCGGCAATTTCCGCATTCGTATACTCACAGCCCTCCAGCATTTCCGCATACATTTTCGCTGTACGTTCGGGGGTTTCAAGCAGTCCCTCACGTTCGGGATCCTCGCCCAGAGCTTCGAGAATGCCTCGAATGTGAAATTTGAGTTTTTCCTGATCGATCGCCATAATTACACACCTCTTTCTTCCGGATGCCAGATGATTTTATGCAGCTGGAGCTGGAGCCGCACGCCGTTCATTTCATTCTCCTGCATGAATTCCACGATCTCCTTGGGGTCGATCTTCCCGAAAACGGGACTGAGATAGACACGGCAGCGTTCCGGCAGGAAGAATTCGTCCATGACTTCCCTTGCCCGTTCGAGATCCTCACGGCTGCCGACCACAAATTTCACGCAGTCCTCCTGCGTCAGATAGAGGTAATTCTTTATGAGCATGGCATCCTCCATGCCGCTGGAGGGGCATTTGTAGTCGAGCGTGAACGCCGGACGCTCCGCCATTTTTGCAAGCTCTGCAATGGGCTGGCTGCCGTTGGTTTCGATTTCCGTGCGGATACCGAGTGCATGCAATGCTCTGAGCAGCTCGGGCAGATCCTTCTGCAAAAGCGGTTCACCGCCGGTGATGGTGACATTCTTCACACCGGTTTCCTGCACATAATCGCAGATCTCCTGTGTGGTATATACGGTATAAGGGGCGTTTTCTTCGTTTGCCCATGCCGTATCGCAATAGCTGCAATTGAGGTTGCATCCGGTAAAACGCAGGAAAACCGCAAGCTCTCCTGCATGTGCAGCCTCGCCATTGATGCTGACAAAACGCTCCGCAAGTCTGAATTCCGTCATGTTCTCACTCCTCATAGCCTGCACAGTTTTCCGGTGTTTCATAGACGAGCACCTGTCTGACCGGAAGCCCCTGTGCTTTCAGTGCATCAAAAAAGTATTTTGCCATATGCTCCGCTGTCGGGCGGAACGGCACTGCGATCATGCGGAACTGCTCCTCCTGCAAAGCTGCGATAGTCGCAGGCTTCAGGGTGTTTTCCTGATAGATCAGTGCATGATCCCAGTCATCCGCAAGGCTGCGGACTGCCCGTTTCAGGTCGCCGAAGTCGATCACCATGCCGTCCTGCTGTCCGCCGTTTTGCAGGCATTCCTTGGCAATGGTCACAGTCAGCGTCCAGCGGTGACCGTGGATATTGGCACATTTTCCGTCATATCCGTGCAGGAAATGTGCACTGTCAAATGCGGCGGTTGTGGTGAGTGTGTACATATTATCTCCTCCAATAAAAAAGTGCTCCGCATACGCAGAACACAGTACACGGTTTTCTTTTAAGACAGGTATTTGCCGTGAACTGTCTTTTCTGCTGGAACTATTATAGCATATTGTGCGGGAAATGTCAAATGAAAAAAGAGTGTCTGAAGCTTCAGAATCAAAAACGCAGCAGAATGAATTCACTCCGCTGCGTTTTGGGGATGCGTTTACAGGAAAATATACTTGAGTACAAAGAGCACTGCCAGTACATACATAATGGGCTTGATCTCCTTTGCCTTGCCGCAGATGAGGTTCAGCAGCACATAGGAAATCACACCAATGGAAATACCCTCAGAAATGCTGTAGAACAGGGGCATTGCAATGATGCAGAGGTATGCAGGGATTGCAGAGGTATAATTGTCCTCCGTCAGCTTCAGCTCTGCGATATTGCTGAACATCAGGAAGCCCACGATAATCAGTGCAGGAGCTGTTGCAAAGGACGGGATCGCTGTGAATACCGGTGCAAAGAACATGGACAGCAGGAAGAGGATCGCACTGGTCAGTGCGGTCAGACCGGTTCTGCCGCCGACTGCAACACCTGCGGAAGATTCCACAAATGTGGTGGTCGTGGAAGTACCCAGCACCGCACCTGCGGAGGTTGCGATCGCATCCGCAAGCAGTGCAGGACGGATCTTCGGAAGTCTGCCTTCTTCATCAAGCATGTCCGCCTTGGTCGCCACACCGATCAGTGTACCGAGCGTATCAAACAGGTCAACGAACAGGAACGAGAAAATAATGACAATGAAATTGAAAATGCCCACGCCTGAAAAATCAATGTGGAAGCACTGACCGAAGGTTTCACCGAGCTTGGAAAAATCCGTCATGCCCCATGCAGGCAGGAGGGAATAATAACCATTCGCTGCATCCACTGTATAGATGCCGGTGAGCTGGCAGAGAATGCCGAGGATCCATGTGCCGAGGATACCGATCAGAATGGAGCCTTTCACCTTTCTGATGTAGAGGATTCCGGTCAGGAATGTGCCGAGAATGCCCAGCAGTGCACAGATGCCGGCGGTGCTGAAATGATCACGGAAACTGACGATGGAAACGAGCGTGGAGGAATTGGCAACGGTCAGGCCTGCGTTTTGCAGACCAATAAATGCGATAAACAGACCAATTCCGACAGAAACCGCATGCTTCAAGGAAATCGGTATCGCATTGAAAATGGCTTCACGGACATTCGTCAGCGAAAGGATGATGAAGATGATACCCTCGATGAACACTGCAAACAATGCCACCTGCCATGGATAACCGAAACCGAGTACAACGGTATAGGTCAGGAATGCGTTCAGTCCCATGCCGGCAGAGAGGACAAAGGGCATATTTGCCGTAAATGCCATGCACGCTGTACCGATGAACGATGCAATACAGGTCGCAAGCAAAACAGCGGTCGGATCCATGCCGGCTTCGCTGAGAATGCTGGGATTGACTGCCAGTATGTACGCCATTGTCATGAATGTGGTGATGCCGGCGGTGATCTCCGTTTTGACAGTGGTGTTGTTTTCCTTGAGCCGGAACAGTTTTTCGAGCATCATTCCACCTCCGTTTCAGGGCTGTACTCCGCAATATACGGAAGATTGCGGTAGTATTCCGCACAGTCCAGACCATAGCCGATCACAAAGAGATCCTCGATTGTGAACAGGGAAATATCCGCCTTGAAACCGGATGCTTCCACACGGGGATCACGTCTGGAGGGCTTGTCCAGCAGTGTGACAACATGCATGGAACGGGGATTTCTGGTTTTCAGAAGATTCACCACATCATAGAGCGTTCTGCCGGTGTCAATGATGTCCTCGATAATGACAACATGATAGCCGCTGATGTCCTGCTCCAGATCCATTGTGATCTTGACCGTTCCTGCGGATACGGTACCGCTGTAATAGCTCTTGGCACACATGAAGCCAATTTCACAGGGAACGCTGACTGCACGGATGATGTCCGCCATGAATACAAATGCACCCTTCAGAATGCTGACCAGCAGGATCGGGGAACCGTCGTAGATACTGTCGATCTGCTTTCCTGCCTTCTGCACAGCAGCAGCGATCTCCTCCTCAGAGATCAGTACCCGCTTGATACCATTCCGGTAATCCTTGATACTTTTGATTTCGGGCATATTTTATCCTCCTTTGGATGACTGTCTGCCGAAGCCGACAATGATATACCCTGATTATAGCATATTTTCACTACGAAAGCAACTGATTTTTTTCATAACTTTTTACAGCCTAATTCGTGAAATGTCTATAAAAGATGTAAAAATGCGAAGGGAATTTAGAAAATCCGACAAACTTCGATTTCTTTTCCCGAGGGTGATTGACAAAACAGGAAAACATCGGTATACTTATAATATATGGGTCTGCAATTTTAGAGATTTACGAGGTGTTATTTATGAATATCTGGCACAACATTAGCCCTAAACGCATCAATCCGGAAGATTTTGTTGCTGTGATCGAGATCCCCAAGGGCAGTAAGATCAAGTATGAGCTGGACAAGGAAACCGGTCTGATCAAGCTTGACCGCATTCTGCACACATCCACGCACTATCCTGCAAACTACGGTCTGATCCCCCGCACCTATGCGGATGACGAGGACCCTCTGGATGTTCTGCTGCTCTGTTCTGAAACACTGTCCCCGATGACGCTTGTCCGCTGCTACCCCATCGGCGTGATCCGCATGCTCGACAGCGGCAGACATGATGACAAGATCATCGCCATCCCCTTTGAGGATCCGAATTACAACTGCTACCACTCCATCAACGAGCTGCCCCGTCACATTTTTGACGAGATGACGCATTTCTTCAAGGTCTACAAGGAGCTGGAGAACAAAACGACAGCAGTCGATGAGATCGAGGATGTGGACGTTGCAAAGGAGATCATTGCAGCGGATATTGACCATTATATTGATAAGTTCTGCAAGTAATTTCTGCCCCTTACCGGAACGGGAATTGTTCCGGTGAAAATATATTTCCAAGGAAGGAGTGCTTCCGTTCTGCACTGCGGAAGCAAAGTGAAGTATGAGTAAGAATGAAGTTCTGTTCAATCTGGAAACAAACGTTGCCCCTCTGGGACTGATTGCGATGCAGAGTGCCCGTGATCTGGGTGACAAGATCAACAGCTATCTGGTAGACTGGGCACAGAAGGGCGGCTACGATTTCGAGAATTTCCTCGTTGAGAGCGAATGCCCCCGTTTTGCATCCGGCGACGGCAAGGGTCTGATCAAGTCCACCATCCGTGGTAAGGATCTGTACATCATCACCGATGTCGGCAATTACAGCTGCACCTATGAATACTTCGGCATGAAGAATGCAATGTCCCCCGATGACCACTATCAGGATCTCAAGCGTATCATTCAGGCTGCAAGCGGCAAGGCATACAGAATCAATGTCATCATGCCCAACCTCTACGGCGGCAGACAGCACCGCCGCAACTACCGTGAATCCCTCGACTGTGCAGTTGCATTGCAGGAGCTGCAGGCAATGGGCGTTTCCAATATCGTGACATTTGATGCACATGACCCGAGAGTACACAACGCAGTTCCGCTGATGGGCTTTGATAATGTCATTCCTTCCTATCAGGTGCTTAAAACCATGTTCAAGTCCATCGAGGGCTTCCATGCGACCAAGGAAAACTTCATGGTAGTCAGCCCCGACGAGGGTGCTCTGAACCGCAACATGTACTATGCTTCTGTCCTGGGCGTGGACATGGGTATGTTCTACAAAAGACGTGACTATTCCAGAATCGTGAACGGCAGAAATCCGATCGTAGCTCACGAATACCTCGGCAACTCCGTAGAGGGCAAGGATGTATTCATTGCAGACGACATCATTTCTTCCGGCGAATCCGTTCTGGACATTGCATACGAGCTGAAGAAGAGAAATGCTAAGAGAATCTTTGCATATGCAACCTACTCCATCTTCACCAACGGTCTGGAGAAATTCGATCAGGCATACAATGACGGCTTCATCAGCGGTGTATTCGGCACCAACCTGACCTATCGTTCTCCGGAGCTTCTGAAGCGTGAATGGTTCCATGAGGTTGATGTATCCAAGTACATTGCGTACTTCATCGCTTCCCTGAACCATGATGTTTCCATCAGCACTGTGATCGACCCCCATGAGAAGATCCAGCAGCTTCTGGAAAAGTACAACTAAACCGAAAACAGAAAGAGCAGCACCGATCATGGTGCTGCTCTCTTTGTGTATTGGGCTGTATCAGCCTTCCGGTGATGTCATAGCAATACGCTCGTGCGTTCTTTCGGAGAGATGCTCTGCGGTTTCCTCCGCTGTCTGTTTCTCATCAAAGAAGCGTGAAAGCTCTTCTTTGACGATCTCCGTCAGCTGACGGTCATACAGCGTACTGACGGTGGTCTGTTCAATATAGCCAAACAGCTTGTCCATCTCCTCCTGTGTTGCTTCTGCCAGCTCCGGTGAAGCTGTCTCCAGAATTCCGTAGCCGTATGTCGCATCATCCGGATTTTCCATCTGATGACGCATCAGGTCACGGTGAACGGGCAGACCCATACTGCCACGCTCTGCCTGATACAGCTCACTGAGCAGGAAACGAATAAATCCCCACGCCTCTTCCTTATGCTGGGAGGCAGCAGAGATCCCGAAGGTTTCATCCGGCAGAAAAACCGCACCGTTTCCGCCGCAGGGTGCCGCCATTCCGACAAGGGTCGCTTCCTCCTGATCGAGCGTGGCAATCAGTTCATAGTGATAGCGGTAAGGATTACTGAGGAGAAGCTCCGCCAGCAGGATTTCATCTGTCAGAAATCGTTCTGACGTATGTGGACTCATATAATAGTTCCGATCTTCGGACTCCGGCAGGCTGCGGCAGTATTCAAGCAGGCGGATAAATTCCGGCGTATTGAAAGCGTTGGTATTGTTTTCATAATCGATCCACAGCTCCGGATACAGCATCCCCAGCTGATTCAATGTACTGAACGGACTGCATTCCTCCCCGAACAGTGACATGCCGGAGGGCATGCTTTCGATCAGCTCCAGATATTCCGCAGTCGTTCTCCCCTCCTGCTCACCCGTCCATGCGGTTTTGCCGAATATTGTATGCAGGACAAAGCTGTTGCTCAGATGGTACAGCTTCCCGTCATAGGCAAGGCTGTCAAAGAAATTCGTGAAGTAATCCTCGATGGTGAAATCGGGGTCACGCTCCATATAGGTGTAGAGATCCTCCAATGCTCCGCCCTTTGCCAGTGCGTAGAAATCAAGCTCATTGGTACAGATGATGTCGGGCGTTTCCGATGTGAAAACATCCTGCATCAGCTGTTCCGCCCATTCATTTGCATGATAGGACGATGTGGTCTGCAATTCGATCTGTACCGTGCTGCTCTGCTGGTTGAATGCACGGACATACTCCTCCACCTGTTCCCTTTTGTTCGCATGGCAGGCAAGTGTGATGGTCGTCATCTGGGCGATCTCTTCCTCCGTGCGTGGGGTCACAAGATAACCGTCGCCGCTGAGAAAGAGCAAGCTCCCATCAGACATGAGCTGACCGCATTCAACACCCTGCCTGCCCAGTGTTGTGCCCTTCCAGTCGAGGAGTTTTTCGCAGGTTCCTGCAAGCATGTCCACGCCGTACACACCGCCAGCATCGTAAACGCAGACAGCATATTTCCCCGTGCCTGCAAATGCATCTATCACATAATAGGTCATATCCGCTGCCTCCACACGTTCCATGACAAGGCTGTCGTGGGAGATCAGACCGGTGGTGTCGAATTCATTTTCCTGATAAACGGTGTACACCCTGCCGTCACCGCCGGTGAAGATCCGCTGTACGGTTTCCGTGTTGACTGCCTTGCCCAGCTGCCGGAAATTCTGGTCATAGAATGTGACCTCGGAGGGATAGTATCCGGAGTGCACCGCATAACGGCGGCTCCCATCCAGAATGATGCTGCGGACAAAGACGGAGCTTCCGAAATGCTCCGTGATCTCTTCCCTGCCCGTGACATTCCAGTTTTTATCAAAGTATTCAAAATAATAGTGGTATTCCGGTGTTTCCTCCGTTCCGACATCCTCCCGCAGAGCAACGCTGAAGCCATCCTCCGTTTCCATCGCACCGATGATGCACATTTTTCCTGCGATGGTATGCTCCGCAGCGGTTTCCTGCACCGGATCCCAGACAAGCAGCTCCGGTGACATGTACGGGTTGCCGTTGAAAAAGACCAGATACTCCCCTGCCCATACAGCATCCGTCAGATAGCGGCGGCTGGTGAAGAGCTTGCGTGTGGTGCAGGAGTCCGTCCGCTTTTCCTGCGTTTCGTTCAGCTGCATGGTTTCCGTTGGTACGGTCGTTTCTTCCGGCTGAGTGTTGTTTTTTTCTTTACTGCATGCACTCACTGATAAACAGAGCAGGAGTGCAGCAAAGAACAGGCTGATTCGTTTTCGCATGATGATTCCCCCTTATGCTTTTACCCTTTATACACATTAGAACGCCGGATCCTGACACTGATCCGGCAACTTTGTAGGAGTGCACAATAATATGATCCTGTTTTTATGCATATATACAAATTCCCCGTCTTTTACAGACGGGGGAAACTTGATTTATGCTTTTTTGAGTGCGGAAAGCTTTGCAAATACAAATTTGCGAAGCTCGGGAATGCTGAACCAGATGCAGAGCAGAAGTGCTGTCACGGAAATTGCAATACCTGCACCAAGCAGCGGTACATGGTACTTGAATTCGAGCGTGTGGGCACCCTCGGGAACGATCACGCAGATCAGTTCATCCGCAGCAAGCTTGATTTCCAGCTCCTTGCCATCACAGTATGCCTTCCAGCCGCCGTCCTGCGGAATAGTCGTCATGACGAGCTGGCTCTGCGGCATCACGATGGAGCCTTTGAGGCGGTTTGCCTTGAATTCTGTCACATCGAGCTGTACTTTCGCCAGCTTTTCGTAGGTGCTGATCCAGCGTGCTTCATCGAAGCAGTAGAGATTCATACCGGTACAGCCGAGCTGTACGCCGGTGATCTCCACATCAATGGTGATTTCCGTACCTGCGGTAAAGTTGCCGAGGTATGCGAATTTCTGGGAACCGTGATCCACATTGCGTGTGCCGCCGTCCCATGTGACTGTGATCGTACCAGCTCTGAAATTGTGCTCCAGATAGATGGAACCATCCGCATCACAGGTATAGACATAGTGGAACTTGACCGGAAGAGAACCGTCAAGCATGTGGAAATAATTCGTGTTCCAGTCAGCACTCTCTGTGAGTGTTGCGTTTTCATAGTTGAATATTGTAGTATTGAGCTTGCGGAATACATTGACCTCCTCACCTGCAATGGCGTTGAGGAACTTATTCTGGTTTTCAACAGCACGGATCTGATCCGACACCACATAGGAGAGCACCGCATCCGATGCACCATAGGCAACGGAAAGTGCAGTCTGATTCTCTACAATATCACAGACCTCATCCGTTTCAATGATCTCAGTTGCCGGAAGCTTGTCCATCTCACGGGCATAGTCAATGAAATACTTGATACCAAACAGACCGTTCTGGACGGGGGATGTTGCGTTGTAAACGCTGCTCACCTTGTCCGCATACACACGGTTGCCCATTGAACGCAGCAGCTTGAAGGTGTTGCCACGCATGGTGGACGAATAGTAGCCCATACCATGGTAGCCGCCGATCATGGACGGGTTGAAGGTATAGCCGCTGTTTGCCTCCGCACGGTAGAACTCATCCTCACCGCTTGCCCATTCATTGCCATAGGTGGACTGCTTGACGATGTTGTCTGTGAATGACGCACCGTCATTGACACGGGTACCGCCGTTTTCAAACTGGGAAACCTTGATATAGCTCATGCCGCTGTCCACGATGCAGACCATTGCCAGTGCTGCTGCACAGAAAATGGAAACTGCATTGTAGGGAATGCGTGCAAGCTTGGATTCTGCGTTCTTTGCCGCATGGCTGCGGAGCATTTCCAGCACTGCCATTGCAAGCAGGATCGCCGCAGAAACTGCCATCAGGATCAGGTAGACCTTGCGTACCTGTGCACCCTCTACCTCTCCGACACCACGAATGCCTGTGTAGGCCGCAGTAAAGCCGATGGCAATACCGCCGATGGTACGAGGGAGGGAAAGACCCCTGTAATTGACAAAGGCTGTGCAGATGAGCAGCACCACGAACAGAGAAAACAGGAATGACCATCTGCCGGGGAGCTGATTCGGGAAGTGGAAGCCATGCCACATAAAATCAAGGAAATTGCAGTTCAGGGACAGGGCAAGGAATGCAAGCACTCCACCATTGACAGCACGCTGTACTGCCGGAATCCGCTTGTTCAGGAAATAAAGCGGCAGCAGGATGAATGCGATCATACCGATGGAGAGGTTTGCACCGCTGTACTCCACACAAAGCGGCTGCTCAGAGAGCATGTGCTTGAAGATGTAGGAGAAATTGCCGTACCATTTGAGCTTTTCCGGAAATTCCGCTTCGGATGCGATGGTCAGACTGATTGCCTGAGCGATCGGAAGAATGACAGGTGCAGCAATTGCACCGCCGAGCACGGAGAATGCGGAGAAGCGTCCGGTCATGATGCCGAAATTCTTCAGATTCTTCAGTCTGTACTTGCCCTCTTCGTTCCTGCCGATCTTGAGAGTAGGCAGGGTGGTGGATGCAAAATACAGACAGCAGAAGATGCAGACTGCAAAGCCGATGTAGAAGCTCGAACAGATGGTCAGAGCCAGCATCAGCGAATACATGAGGGGCTTTTTCTCGTGGAGCATGCGTTCCATACCAATGAGTACCAGCGGCACATAGATCAGGCTGTCCGTCCACATGGGCTGGGACAGGAATGCCAGCATATAGGCACAAAGGCTGTATGCGGATGCACCGGCGATGAGGAACAGGGAGTCACTCTTCGTCTTGTACCGCAGGAACGCCAGACACGCTGCACCTGCACAACCGAGTTTGAGCAGACAGATCCAGTTGATGTAATTCACCAGATGTTCCATGGAAACCAGCCGCAGTGGAAGCAGGAAGATGCTGTTGCAGTAGTATGCACTCTGTGCCCAGTTGTTGTAGCCGAACGCACCGTTCCATGAATAGAACAGATCCGCCAGCGTTTCGCCCTGAGCAAGCTGGGCATACATTGAAGAATACTGACCCCACAGGTCCATGCAGAGAACAGCACGGTCGCCGAACGGTGCGATCTCCTTGACCTTGTACATGAGCAAACCGATCGCTGTCGGAATACAGAATGCAAGCACATAGGCTGCAATGGTCATAAACAGCGAAGAATGCGGCTTTTCCGGCGGTGCTTCCTCCTGTTCGGGAACGACCGGTTCTGTATCGGCTGCCGGTTCTGTGTCAGCCGCCGTATCTGCCGGCGTTTCGGCATCCGGTACAGGCTCCTGTACATCGGGTGGACTTTCCGGCATCGGATCCGCAGTCAGCTCCGGTTCAACGGATGACTGTGCATTTTCTTTTTCCATAAAATCCTCCTTATTCAATTTTTAAGAGCTTGTACCAAAAGCACATGCTCCAAGATGCAAAAGAGATTCCGGCAAATGCCGGCATCCTCTGCTATTATACCATAATGCGGAGGGTTTTGCAAGCCTTTTCTGTAATTTTTCCGAAAAAACGGCAGTTTGAGAAGATATATGCACTTTTGCAGAAAGAATCTCCCGACATACTGTGTACATCGGGAGATTCTATGAATCAGGTTTTCATTTCGGGGAATGTGAGCTGTACCTTGAAAAGGTCGCCGTCTATGTGCAGCTCCAGTCTGCCGCCCTGCAGGGAAGTCAGGCTCTGGGCGATCGAAAGCCCCAGACCGCTGCCCTCGGTGTTTCTCGAACGGTCGCCCTGCACAAAGCGTTCCATGAGCATGTCCGCACTGATATGCAGCTGTACTGCGGAAATATTGCGGAGCGTGAGCAGGATCTGCCCCTCCTTTGCAGCGGCATCCAGATAGACCCTTGTCCCCTGCATTGCATACTTGCAGACATTGCCGAAGAGGTTATCCATCACCCTCCACAGGAGTCTGCCGTCTGCAAAGATGTACAGCGGTTCCTCCGGAATATCGCAGATCATCTGCAAATTTGCGGCTTCCAGCCGTTCCGCATACTCCCCCTGAATCTGTTCGAGCAGTACACGGAGATCCATTTTCTCTTTCTCCACCTTCATGCTGCCTGTGGTCGCCTTGGATGCCTCCAGCACGTCCTCCGTCAGCTTCCGCAGCCTTGCGGACTGTCGGGTGAGCACTGCAATGTATTCCTGAGCCTTTGCATCCTCCAGCTCCAGCTTTGAGAGCAGGTCGGTGTAATTGATGATGGAGGTCAGCGGTGTGCGGATGTCGTGGGATACATTGGCGATCAGCTCCGTCTTGAACATCTCGCTCCGGATGCGTTCGCTCACCGCAAGATTCATGCCGTCACCGATGCTGTTGAGATGCCTGCCATGCCTGCGGAATGCACCGAACAGCTTTTCCTCCGGAATCTTATGCTCCAGATCCCCTCCGGCGATCTTCTCACCGCCCTTTTCGAGCAGATACAGATTGACTACAGCGATGCAGATGCCTGCGATCATCGCAGTATAGAGCAGAATGAGAAGCACGATGCCGAATTCATTGCCGCCTGCAAGCATCACAGTGCCGATCAGATGCAGGAAGAAGAAGCCAGCTGACACGAGAAGCACCAGCCAGATCAGGGGCACCTGCTGGATGTACCCCATCCCCTCCCCCAGTGTTCTGCCGCATTTTTTGCCGAGAATGACGAGGAGGTTGTGGCTGAGGATCGTTTTTGTCCGGATGCGGACTGCGGTGCTCATCAGCCACCAGAGTACGGTCAGCCAGAGCAGCATGGTCATGGCGGCAGCGAACCCAAGCTCAAACACACCGCCGATGCTGTTCACAAGCTCATCCGCCGTCACCAGAAAGACGAGTCCGGCAGCACCGAGCAGACAGGTGAACACATCGAACGGGATCTTCTCAAATACACCGCCAACGGGCTGTTCCTCTCCCCGTTTCCAGCCTGCCGACCAGAGGAGGAATGAGAGAGAGCACAGGAACACCAGAATGCTGGCACAGAGTACGATCGGCGGAACATAGCGGTAATCATACGCCATTGCACTGTATTTCTCAAATCTTGCAAGCTCGTCATTTGCCGTCAGTTCACTGCGGACGTAGCCCGTCACATAATGTGTCAGCTCCGAATGCGGATAGGAAATCGTCACATCATAGCAGAGCATTTCTGTCACATTCTGCTGGGATGGTTCCTCATATACATGGTTCTCCGGATCTGCCTCCGTGGAAGGTTCGCTCTCCGCCATATCCTGCGGTGCAAACTCTGCATAGTGTTCATCGGAATAGAGGGTTTCCGGCATCTGTGCAGATAGTTCTGAAAGTGTTGTTTCCGTGGGCTGAACCGTGGGTTCCGGTATCGGTTCCGGCGGCAGGGTTTCGGTGATCCAGACCTCCTCCGCACTGACATCCGCACCCTCCGGTGTCACGAACATCGACCATTCGTGGCTGGTCATCCGCTGTCGGGTCGTTTCATAGGTCGTCCTGTAATACGGCTCCGTCCACGAATACCGGTACTCCCCGTCCGTGAAGCTCTGGAGAAGCAGCTCACCGTCCGCATCCGTAATGACAAACTCAAAATTGGAGATGGACGGGTCATAGGTTTCGGTCAGCTCACGTTCAAGCTGGCTGATGTAGTCCTGCGAAACCGCCTCAGGATGATCCTTGCAGTTGACGATGTCCTGCCAGCGGTATTCCACGTCCATGATCAGCTCACGGCACCGCTGCCGGATCTGCTGTGTACCGAGTTCGTTTTTCTGTTCGGCGTAGACATTGGCGTTGACCATCTCCGCTGTGAGCAGAGCACCGCCGACAATGCCCACAGCGGACACCATACTGAGCAGCACCATCAGTGCTTTGCAGGCACCGCTTCGCCGCACGCCTTTGGGCTTTGTTCTGTTTTCCATGGATTCACTCATGATGTTTTCCCCCTTCCATTTTGTAGCCCTGCCCCCAGACCGCTTTCAGGTAGCGTGGCTCGGCAGGATTGATCTCGATCTTCTCCCGCAGATGGCGGATATGTACGGCAATCGTCCCCTCCGCACCGTAGGGAGCCTCATTCCGGACGGCACTGTAGATCTCCTTGGGGGTAAAGACCTTGTTCGGGGACTGCATCAGAAAACGCAGGATCGCATATTCCGTTGGTGTGAGGTTCACCTGTTCCCCGTCCACAAGCACTCTTTTCTCGCTGTCATTGAGCTGAATATTGCCGATGGTGCACACGGAGGAGGTCTGTGCTGCGGCACCGCCGAACTGCATATACCGCCGCAGCTGGGATTTTACCCGTGCAAGCACCTCCATCGGGTTAAAGGGCTTGGTGATGTAATCATCCGCCCCGAGATTCAGCCCGAGGATCTTGTCCGTATCCTCGCTCTTGGCAGTCAGCAGGATAACCGGAAGATTGTAGTCCTGCCGCAGCCTGACCATCGTCTGGATGCCGTCCATCTCCGGCATCATGATGTCCAGAAGCAGCAGGTCGATCTGCGTTTCCGCAAGAACAGCGAGTGCCTCCTTCCCGTTGTATGCCGTGTGCAGGACATAATCCTCCTGTGAAAGATAGATCTGCAGTGCATTGACAATGTCCTTTTCATCGTCACAGATCAGAATGTGATACTTCATTTCATTTCTCCTTTGATTCTTTGTTCATGTGCCCTGTGTACAATTCTATTATAGCACAGCCGCTATTAAGATACAAGAACGGAAATCTTTAAGTTTTGCTTAATACAGAAAAATCCCGACACGCAGAGCATGTCGGGATATGGAGATATCCGGTGCAGGATCAGCCTGCAATGAATTCATCCGTCGGTGCAGGCACGTCCACAACGGGGGGATCCGTCGGGGGCGGATCGGTCACGGGCGGCTCTGTCGGGGGCGGATCGGTGGGAAGCGGCTCGGACTGCACGGGAACATCCTCCGAGGGTTCCGGCGGAATGATAATAGTTTCCGTTACTGTTTCACTTCCGGTATGGATATAGTCACTCGATTCCATGCCGCTGTCCTCGGTTTCCCAAGGTGCGGTCGTACCGGATTCGTCCCATGTTCCGGTTTCAGAAACTACGGTTTCTTCCGGCTCCGTCCACTGTGTCACTTTCTCGGTCGGCTCGGTGATATACTGGTGCCACATGGTTTCCTGCGGCTCGTAGGTGGAACGGATATACTCAAAATATTCGTTCGTGGAACGGGAGTGACCTTCGATGGATGCGGACCATGTGGAAAGGGTGTGGGGTCCTTCAGTATAGCGTCCCTCGTCTTCAAAAGGCTGCGTTTCCGGTGCTTCCTGTGTTGCCTGCGGCACTGCGGTCTGCTGGGGCTGGTTGACCTGCAATGCCGGTGTCTGCTTCTTTTCGATCGGGAAAAGCATCAGAAACAGCAGCACCAGAGCCGTCACAGCAAGAAATGACGCACAGGCGATGATGGTGATCTTGGTGGATTTCTGAAGTCTGGAAATCATCTTGGAAAAACTCATAGTTATCTTATCTCCTCATACTGATACTCCGTATCAGGCTGGTTATATTGGGTCATCCTGCTGCACAATGGCACGTTCCTGCCGGCAGATCCTCCGGTAGGCGGTCGGGGTCATTCCCGTGCGGCGTTTGAACTGCCGCATGAAATAAACATCCGATTCAAAGCCGCACCGCTGGGAGATCTCTGCAACGGCATCCTCCGTCCGTTCCAGCAGCTCCTTGGCACATGCAATCCGGCTTTCAATCACATCCTGTGTACAGGAAATGCCGAAAGCCGACAGGTATATTTTATGAAAATAAGGGCGGCTGATACACAGATCTTCACAAATTTCATCAATGCTCCAGCTTCTTGCGGGATTCCGGTAGATCTCCCTCCGCAGTGCGGAAAGCCGGTCATAATGCGGTATCTGTGCCGCTTTATCCGCTGAAACTGCTGCATCTCTTTGCAGCAGGCAGAGCAGAAGCTCCGCCGCACAATGCTGTGTGCGGATATTCAGCTCCGTTTGTGTTTCCTGACAGGAAAGCAGCAGCCCGCAGATCTCCGTGATCGCCAGCGGCTGTGCAAGCGTCCGCACCTCTCCGATGCGGAAGCCTGCCGTCCTGAGTGCCTCCGGACGGACACTGAGCTGTATCCATTGCAGCGGCATGGTGCACTGCACCGGAAAGAAGGATTCCTCAAACGGCAAAAAAAGATAGGCATACGCAGGAATGTGATAGGAACGCCCGTTTGCACGGAGCGTACCCTTGGTGTCAAAGAGCATCAGCAGGCAGCGGATCTCCGGATCACTCCGGTTCAGCCGGATCTGACCGGCTCCCTGAATCCTGCCGCAGGGTATCGGAATGGATGATTCAGTCAGCAGCATATACCGTCCCCCGCTTCCTCCGCAACACCAACAACTGTCAGCATTGGCTTCCTTGGTACTTCCTATTCTATAATCATACTACTTTTTTTCCATTTTGTCAACCGTATGACGGAAATTTGCTCTTTTTCGATGGAAGAAACATCATTGTTTTCGGAGTGCCTCCAAAATCGTCCTGACACCGCACCAGCAGAGGTAAACTGCGACTGCCGAAGAGCCGAATTTGTCAAAGCTGTCCGCTGCCGCAGAACCGGGTGCAGCCAGAACGACAAGCAGTGCCGTTGTCACGCAGAGATCGACCAGTGATTTGGCACGATACAAGCGGCTCTGCACGAGCAGGATGCTGTTGTTCTGCCCCCTGCCAAGCTTAAAGTATGCCAATACGCATAGTGTACCAGTCAGAAAGCCGTCCATGGTGAGTCACCTCTATTTTCTCCAAAATGTGTATTCTATTACCAGTATAGCACAAATTGCAGGTTTTGGCAAGATGGAGTTTATGGAGGTTCGTGACAAGCAAAAGCAGACTGCAAATCATAGAATCGTCGCAATGCACAAGGTCAGAATTGTAAATCAGCGTCAGAATATCGTTGGCACGGCGAAATTCCGTTCTTTATCAGTCTGTCGAAAAACCTTGTTAGGTTCAAAGGACGAAGTCCTTTGGCGGGTTGAGGGTACGCAGTACCCTCCATATATAGCCCCTCCCCTCGGGGAGGGGTTGGGGTGGGGGCAATCTTTGGGGTTCTAACCCCCAAAAAAGACTTTTTGACAAGCTGTTTATGCTTCCTTTGCCGGTCAGCATGCGTGTAATACTTTAAGCTGAGCTGGTATGCTGTTTTCTTCACACCAGGTTTTCCGATATGCCAAAAGCACCGGTTCTGTATAGCTCCGATGCTTTATTTGTCACTGGAAAAGTGTTTTGCTGTTCGCCGAATTTGAACCTTGATGATTCAGAAATCGTTTTCGTCTGGCAACTTACATATATATACTGGCAACTTACACAATCTGGAATTGACACATTACGCAAAAAACGTTTATAATGATAGGGAGAAGAGGAGGAATTGCATGATATTAAATGTAAAGGAAGATGCGGAATGCAGGGAAATAGAAATCACGATCCGCTGTGCAGAGCTGACAGAGTCAGTCCAGAAGCTAGTAGATAGAATCCAGAATCTGGATGCGTTCTGTGAATGCGGCACAGAAGAGAATCTGATGAAAGCCAATATCCTCGATGCATACTATTTTGAATCGGTGGAAAACCGGACATTTGTTTATTTTGAAAAGCAGGTGCATGAATGCAGGCTGAAGCTGTATGAGGTGGAGGAAAAATACGAAAAACTGGGGTTTCTTCGCATCAGCAAAAACACCATTGTGAACATGTACAAAATCGAAAAGGTCAAACCGATGCTGAACCATAAATTCATGCTCGTACTGTTGAACGGAGAAAAAATGATCGTCAATCGTCATTATGTTCCTTCGTTCAAAGAAAAATTCAATATCTGATGGAGGGTCGTATGAAAAAAGTATTAGGTGTGCTGAATCTGACATTCATGTCGTTTGGCATGGTGCTGCTGCTCAGCAGTTTTCTCTTTTCTAAAGCAATTGCTCTGGAATTTGTGTACCAGCTGCTTTTCTGCACGTTCCTCATCTCGGTACTGATGGAACTGACCAATCAGCTTGAAAGAAAGTTCCAGATCGACAGTCTGTTTCTTCTGGCGGTTTTGAAGCTGTTCGATATTTGTATCGTTGTGTTTCCGCTGGGCATGGGAGCGTTTCAGTTCCTGCCCCTCACAGTCGGAAATGTGATCTGTGTACTTGCGATCATACTCGTGGTCTATACCATCGGGTTCTTTATGCTGCTGATCGACGACGTGAACACAGCCTGCCGGATCAATGAAAAGATCCATCGTTTTCACGAACACTGCAAGAAGAAACATATTTCATACTAAAAAGTAGGTGGAGAAATGAAACAAAATAATAACACAATCAGATCAAGGATGCAGAGAATGACCGCAGGCATCCTGTCCGTTCTCCTGACGGGTACGACCGCAGCCGGCACGGTATCCGCAGTGGAAACCGGAACATCCGGTCCCTTGAACTATATGCTGTACAGCGACCATGTGGAAATCGTTTCCTGCGACCACAACGAAACGGTGATAGAGATCCCCTCAGAGATCGAGGGTCTGCCGGTCACAGTGCTTGCAAAGAATTCGTTCCAGTATACAGAAATGCTTACAGAGATCACCATTCCTGACAGCGTGACAACGATCGGCGACTTTGCGTTCGACACCAGCGGCATCACATCCATTGTCATTCCGGAGGGCGTTACTGCGATCGGAGAATGTGCGTTTGCAGGCTGCGATGATCTGACGAGTGCAGTCCTGCCGAAAAGCCTTGTGTACATGGGTGACAACGCATTTGCCAGCAATCCGAATCTCTGGAACGTTGCACTTTCAGAGGGAATCATGGAGCTGCCGAACGAAGTATTTCGGGACTGCGGTTCTCTGACAGAGATCCTGATTCCGAGAAGCGTCAAACGAATCGGTGATTATGCCTTTGCAGGTGATCCGCTGACAACGGTCTACTATGGCGGCAATGAATACCAGTGGACGGAAGTGGAGAAAGGAATGAATAATCCGGAGCTTTCGTCTGCCAATATGGTATATGATTGCAGTCCGGAGACCGCACCGACACTGGGCAATGTCAATGGGGATGATGATGTGGACGCATCCGATGCAGCTTCGATTCTGATTGCAGCCGCACTGATCGGCTCCGGTAATCCCAGCGGACTGACTGCGGAACAGACGGAAAACGGCGATATTGACAAGGACGGTTCCCTGAGTGCCGCCGATGCAGCAGTGGTGCTGGAATATGCATCCTACACAGGTTCCGGCGGAACCATGACGCTTTCGCAGTATCTGCGGGGCAAATAACCAACGTTTGCAGCAGCCGGACGGCTGTTACAAAAATACATTATATGGGAGGACATTGATATGAATGTCAGAAAAACCATGGCAGGTCTGCTCGCAGCAGTACTTGTCAGCGGAACAGCGGGCAGTTACGGCTTGCCGCCCGGTATGACCGCAAATGCAGTGGAACTCACGCCACAGCAGACAACAGTGAGAACCACAAAGGAAGCCGATCCGAATGTGGTGTATGGAGATGTGAATCAGGATGGCACCGTGGATGATCTCGACTGCAAAGTTTATGAAGAAACGCTGCTTCAGGGCGAAGTGCTTGACATGGAAGCTGCTGATGTCAATCTGGATGGCAGTGCCGACTTCATGGATTACCATGCACTTTGCAGCTATGTAGAGGGTCGGATGACGGAGCTTCCTGTGACTGACAGTGATCCTTACTGGGAGGGGACTGAATGCACATGGATTTCATCCGGTAACATCACATATCATGATGGAGTCAACTGGGGTTCAAATGATGATACAGTCACGTTTTCTTTTGATTCAAACTATCGTGGCATCGTGACTGGAAGATTGAATCTTGATGAAGTAATGCAGAACGATTGCTACGAGGTTCTCGGTGTAGTCTGTGACAAAGATTGCTTCTCGTATTCTATGGACACCGGCATCTTTATGATCAGAAATGCATACTCTGCTCAAATTACGGTTCAGTTCGATTTCGCCTATTCCGGATCCATGAATGAAAGGGCACAAATTTCAATTGATGATTCGTTTTTTGGCAATGAATGCGGACAGATGGTGGCAGCAGAGGATGATGCACGCACAGAAATTAATTACGCATATATTACAACCACATATACTACCACCACCACACAGGCTATCACAACCACTACCGAAACTACAACTTCCACTGAAACCACAACGGAAAGTGAAAAGAAACAGCACATTGAAATTTCGGGCAATTCCATTGATGCGAAGCCGGGGGATGTTGTCACGGTCAGCTATGATCCCAGCGGAGACTTCTATGGAGAAGCTGCACTTTTAAAATCCGGTAGAATCTTTGTTGATTCCACCGCTTTTGAGATTCTCGATGTCAGCTTATTGACGGGTTATGAACCGGAAATTTCGATTTCAGGCGGAACAGTTGACTTTTCTTGTGTGGGCATTATTTTCATGTCTGATTTTATTGAGGTCAAGCTCAGAGTACTCGATAACTGTGGAGAGGGAGTTTATCCGGTAACACTGTCAAAACTTGAAATGGAAACACAGGATGGTACACCTGTAACCTATGAGCTTACAAGTTCTCCGTATATTACCGTAGCGAACGAGACAACAGAAATGACCACGACTACCACTACCACGACTACCACAACATCCGCAACAACTACTACAACTACAACCACCACTACGACAGAAGAAACAACAACGACTACCACAACCGCAGCACCTGTACTGGATATCATCTATCAGAATACAGTGGCTGTTAAACCGGGTGATACGGTCACGCTGAGCTACATGGTACAATTAGAAGAAAGCGGTACGATTCCCCAGATGTCCGGTGCAGTATACTTTCCGGAAGAATTTGGATATCAGAATCCTCCATTAGAGTATACTGTATATGGTTATGATGAAAATGCATTTGATTTCACACATCACAATTACGGTTTTGATTTTGAAGCTACAAATGTTAATGTTGGAAGTTCTTTCACCACAATATTTGAGGTGAGACTTGAAATTCCGGAGAACTGTCCTGCCGGCAGATATGCTTGCCAATTCTATTCTATTGAAGCGTTTACAGCCGATGGACAGCGATATACCATTAATGAACCGTGGAAGGACTATCATGGTTATGTTATTGTAGAGGAACTCGAAACTACAACAACGACTACCACAACCACCACTACAACGACTACTACAACCACCACTACGACAGAAGAAACAACAACTACCGAAGCGGCCACCACTACTGAGACATCCGCAACCACAACAACATATGCCGAAAATCCGATCATGCAGTTTAATATGCAGTCTTATGCCGCAATGCCGGGTGATGAAATTGAGGTTGCTTATGAAATGTATGCTGAGGGCGGAAATGCGGATTATTTAAGAGGCGAGTTTGAGCTTTCACCGTATCTGGAGATCATTGATATTCAGGTAGCTGCAGTCGGCGAAAAGATAATTGATCTTAATGGCAGTTCTGCAAGCTTTAAGGCACTCGATGTTCCCACCGAGGGCGGACCTGTTTTAAGAGTTACAATCAAGGTTTCTGAGGACTGCCCTGCCGGTGAATATGATATTCTGCCTGCAAAACTTTATTCTCGCCATGCAGACGGCAGATATTTCAAGATGGAATGGGTGAATTCCAGTGATCTGACTGTTGGAATTCATACAACACCCGACGAAACCACCACCACTCCCGAGGAAACCACAACCACTGAAACAACTACAACCGAAACAACTACCACAGAAACCACAACTTCCGCAGAAGAAACGACCACAACTGAAGAAACTACAACTTCCGCAGAAGAAACGACCACAACCGAAGAAACCACAACCACTACACAGCCCGCTGAAAGCGAACCGACTGAAACCACAACAGAGCCAACTGGGGACGGCTCTGACGAAGATCTGCCGCAGACAGGTTATTCTCAGTGGTTCAGCTTCCTGATCGCAGGTGCGGCTATGATGACTGCTGCCGGCGGTCTGGCTGTGAAGAAGTCCGGCATTTTCAAGAAAGAGGACGAGGAATAATCCAAACCATTTCTCATTTTGCTCATGATATGGTTAAAAGCACCGGAGCCGCAAGACTCCGGTGCTTTTGTATTGTCACTATTGGATACCAGAGCCTGTTCACACAAAAATCCTACATACATCTTTTGTCAAAAATCCATGTTCGAAAATCTGCATATTCATTTTATGTTGGCAGGTTCCAGTATATGCTCTGTTTTTCGGGACGGTGTATCCGCATGAGTTCGTGGGCATCACTCCGCCGATTGGCAGGCATCCATGATGCGTTGCCGCACCTCACTGAAACCGATCGGTGTGTAGCCGATCCGTTCCACGCACGCACAGAAGCTCTGCGGAGAATCCGTCCGGTACATCGGATTATCGTGCACATGCCCGAAGATATTCGCATAGGGCATGTTCCGGTTGATATACAGCGGCTCATGGGAAAGCATCCAGAAGTTTTCGTAAATGATCGGATAGCGGCTGACATGAGCAAATCCACAGGCAAGATAATCGGACTCGGATGCTGTGTCGTGATTGCCCATGATCAGATATTTGTGCCCGTTCAGGCGTTGACAGATGTCCGCAGTTTTTGGCAGAGCATAGGCAGAAAAATCGCCCAGTACAAACACAGTATCCCCCTCTTTGACCGTGCTGTTCCAGTTGCGGATAATGACCTCATCCATCTCCTCCACGCTCTGAAACGGACGGCTTTCGTAGCGAAGAATTGCGGCATCTCCAAAATGAGTATCTGCGATAAGGTAGGTAGTTTCCGGCATGATAAGCTCCTTTCTGTTTTCCCCATGACAGCATTTTTTTGCAGGGGATGCAAGTTTGAAAAAGACTGCTGCACGAGCAATCGTAAGCTCACAGTATTGGTGCCGCTGACCGAGGTCGAACCGGTACGGGATTTAACTCCCGAGGGATTTTAAGCAGATTATTTTTTGTAAACTTCATCAATTTGCTGACGGAAAATCAGACCATCTTTACCCGACAGGATTTCTGATAGAACGCCACACCGCACTTGATGATCTTCTGGTAACAGTCGTTCACAAGCTCGGCTTCATAGTTCCTATCCTCGATCTGCTGTAATGCCTCATCACATTTTGTTTCCATCTCTGCAAAGCGTTCAGCTACCTTGATTTCGATAATTACTGCCAGCTTATGCCTCCTCCGTTCCAGAATCAGAATGTCCGGTCTTCCAAGTCCGCTTTCACGGTTGGACTTTACTGTATAGCCACGGAATCCCGATAGCAAGCCGGAAAGGAAGCCGTGATAGTACAGCTCCTTGCCGTCATAGTAGCTGATGGATTCATCCAGCCAGTCACCCAACAGCTCCTCAAACTGCTCCACATCGCCCCGAAGCAAGGCTTCAAAGAGATCATCACGGGAAACGGCATTCCTTTTTTCCTCAAACCACTGCATGACTGTACTTCTGTAAATGCTCTTGACTTCACGGTTCGGAATCACCATTTTAGAGTAGATGATCTCCTCCTCCAGACGGGATTCAATCTGCTTCAAGTAGCCCGTAAACAGCAAAAAGCTCCAGATATAGTCGCTATTGATCTTCACGTTACGGTAGGTAATATCCTCATAGATGGGCTTATCTACAAAGCCCCCTCCCAGCAGCTCCTCAATTTGTCTGCGTGTCTCCTCATTCCCCTCATTGACAAGCTGGTGGATGATGTCGTTGGAACTGGTATTGCTCCAGTAGGGCTTGGGAATGATCTGGTTGCCGCTGATTGCTGACTGAATATAGTTGATCATGCTCCACGGATTATAGATCTCCGTTTCACCAAAACGATACCCGTCATACCATTGCTGAATTTCATCCAGACGGTCACTGATACCGTAAAAATCAGCTGCA
>JAFTQJ010000033.1 GCA_017462785.1 Oscillospiraceae bacterium
ATGAGCATGATCCAGCGGTATTTCGAAAAAACAGAGGAAGATAATTCCTATCTGTTTGAGGGACTGAATATCTCAAAAGCCGGTGATAAATATAAGGCGTATCAGGGACAGTATCCGGTGATCAGCCTTTCTTTGAAAAGCCGAGCTTGTGAACGACTGTTACCAGAAGATCATCAAGTGCGGTGTGGCGTTCTATCAGAAATCCTGTCGGGTAAAGATGGTATGATCTTCTGTCAGCAAATTGATGAAGTTTACAAAAAATAATCTGCACGGGGGTTCCGTGCAGATTCGAGAAAAAGTGTCCGGCATAAAAAGACCGCAAGCCGTGATTTGTCTGAAAGCGTTCCGTTTCACCTGTTATTCCGCTGACAGCTCACCAGTTTTATAGACCGCATACCCCTAATTCCGCTGCTTTCTGCTTGCTGATGCGTTCTTCTGCTCTTGCAAGCTCTGCGGAACCTGTGATGCAGGGTTTGTTTTCCAATGCCATGAATGTACCTCCTTACGAATGGTCTGTACCTCTATTATACCACATAACAGCAGTTCTTTCAAGCCCAAATAACAAGCATAAGAGGGGCAAATTAGTATCCACTGTAGGCACCGAAGAGCTCGCCCACCTCGAAATGATCTCAGCGATCATCAGCCAGCTCACCCAGAACCTCTCTATCGAGGAGATCAAGAAAAGCGGCTTTGACAAGTATTTCGTTGACCATACCACGGCGATCTACCCGAATTCTGCGGCAGGCGTGCCGTTCACAGCGACGTATTTCCAGTCCAAGGGCGACCCGATCACCGACCTGCATGAGAATATGGCGGCGGAGCAGAAGGCAAGAACGACCTATGACAACATCCTCCGCCTTGCCGATGACCCCGATGTCATTGACCCCATCCGCTTCCTCCGTGAGCGTGAGCTGGTGCATTACCAGCGTTTCGGCGAAGCTCTCCGGCTTACGCAGGAACAGCTCGACTCCAAAAATTTCTACGCCTGCAATCCTTCGTTCGACCGGAATTGCAAGCGTTGTCCGCACCGATAACACCCTCCGCTGCCGCCCTCGGGCGGCGGCGTTTTTGTGGAAATATTGACATTTGTGGGGGATCATGGTATAATGAGGGGGAATGAAAGGAGAGGAATTTTGTGAAGCAATATGAAAGTTGTGACGGCATGACTGAATATGACGGGGCAGATCACGATAGCAAAATGGTAATTCTGACTGAGGAAGCAGAATACGGTGAGAATTCGCCTGCCATCGCCGATACTTATAATAACTTAGGCTTTGTGTACCAGAAACAGGGCAAGTATGCTGAAGCTCTGAAATGGTACAGGAAAGCACTTGGCATCTATGAGAATCATGAGGATTTCGGTAAAAACCATCCCGAAACAGCTGATATTTACAATAATATCGGCGTTGTCTGCAAGCTTCAGGGCAAGTATGCTGAAGCCCTGAAATGGTACAGGAAAGCATTGAACATCTATGAAAATGATGAAGATTTTGGTAAAAACCATCCCGATACAGCTGACATCTACAATAATATTGGCAATGTGTACCAAGAACAGGGCAGGTATGCTGAAGCTCTGAAATGGTACAGGAAAGCACTTGGCATCTATGAAAATGATGAAGATTTCGGTAAAAACCATCCCGAAACAGCTGATATTTACAATAATATCGGCGTTGTCTGCAAGCTTCATGGCAAGTATGCTGAAGCACTGAACTGGTACAGGAAAGCATTGAACATTTATGAGAATGATGAAGATTTTGGTAAAAACCATCCCGAAACAGCTGACACCTACAATAACCTTGGAAATTTGCATCTGAAACTGGATGAGTATCCCGAAGCCCTGCACTGGTACAAGAAAGCACTGAAAATTAAAATAACAGTTTACGGTGAGAACCATCCCTCCACCGCTGACACCTACTACAACCTCGCCATTCTGTACGATAACCAGAACGACAACCCCCAAGCCCTTGACTGGTACACCAAAGCCCACACGATCTACCAGAATGTATACGGTGACAACCACCCCGAAACACAAGACGCTCTCCGGAAGATTCAGGAGATCCAACGCCTCCTCAACGAAGAATAACCCCCTCCGCACTCCCCTCAAAAGGAGTGCGGAAATTTTTTTGAAAAAATGTAATATTACCTCTTGACAAATATTGCGGAGTGTGCTATAATGTGATTGTAAGATATATTATACGGTGTATAATATTGAAAAACACTAAATATTGTAGGAGGGATGGTATGTTTCCAATCAGTGCCGCACTTCTGGATGCCATGGTGCTTTCTCTCGTGAACCGTGAGGAAACCTACGGCTACAAGATCACGCAGGACATGCAGATCGCCGCTAAGGTGTCGGAGTCCACGCTCTACCCCGTACTGCGGAGGCTGCAAAAGAACGGAGCACTCGAAACATTCGACAAGGCGTACATGGGACGCAACCGCAGATATTACCGGATCACCGCACTCGGACAGGCAATGCTCTCGCAGTACCGGATCGACTGGACACAGCACAAAGCACAGGTGGACAGCATTCTGGAGGAGCAAACACAGCTGGTACCGGCAGAACAGGAGGAGACAGTATGACATCGTCAGAATTTTTACAGCAGCTTGCAGCAAATCTCCAGAGCCTGCAGGAGGAAGAACGTGCCAGTGCAATGGCATATTATCATGAGTATTTCGAGGAGGCAGGCGAGGAAAACGAGGCGGAAGCCGTGGAACGCCTCGGCTCTCCGCAGTCCGTTGCAGAACGCATCATCCGTGAGATCGGTGCGGAGTCCGTACAGCAGAATGCTGCACCCAAGCCCGAAGCGGGTCCCAAGCCTGCACCGGCTGCGTCCTATGACTACTCCGCAGCGGCTCCCGTGCAGAAGGACAGCACCGGTCGCACGATTCTGGCGGTCGTTCTCATTCTGCTGACAATGCCGTTCTGGTGTGCGATTCCGATCGTGTGGTTCACCATCGTGCTGCTTCTCGTTGTTCTGCCGGTGTCGCTGGGATGTGCAGGCATCGGAGCAGTGGTGCAGTCCGCTTTCACCTTCATATTCGGCAATATCATGGGCGGCATGTGGGACATGGGCGGCGGTCTGTTCCTGATCGGTTTTGTGATGCTGACCTGGTACCCCTGCTTCAAGCTTGCAAAGCTGATGACGGTGGGATTTGGCAAAATGTGTACCGGAATTTTCAAGTTCCTGAGCGGAAAGGAGTAAGTATATGAAATTACATGCAGCATATTGGGTGACTGCCGGCGTGCTTGCCGTTGCAGGAATTGTGATGATGGGCTGTGCATTTGTCAGCCGTGGTGTTCGTCCGGAGGGTGAAACATGGTCGGATTCGTTCGAGTCATTTGAGGAGCTTGAGCTGAAAGCAGACTACTGCACCCTCAGGGTTGAGACGATCGGTGCGGATGAGGAATGCCGGATCGACTTTGTAAACATGCCCGAGGATACCAAGGTGAAGCTGGAAAATGGTCAGCTTCTGATCGACGGCACCAGAGAGGAAAAGCGGTACCGTTTTGTCAGCTTCGGTGATTTCAACATCGAAAAGGGCGAGATCACCATTTATCTTCCGGAGAAGGAGTACAAGAAGGTCAAGCTCTTCATGGGCGTTTCGGATACCAGCGTGATCGACGGCATGCACTGCGAAACACTGGTGATCGACGCAGGCGTGGGCAATCTGGAGCTGACAAACGGCACAGTGACGGATGAGCTGGATCTTGACTGCGGAACCGGTGACTGCACACTGCGGAATCTTACGATCGAGGGCAAATCTGATGTGGATTTCGGTGTGGGCAATTTCCGTCTGGACGGTGTGCAGATGACGAAGAAATGCGACCTCGACATCGGCACGGGTGACTGTGACATCATCGGCAGCGAGTTTGCCGATCTGGAGCTGGACGGCGGTATGGGTGATCTGAAAATGCAGTCCACAAAGCTCCTTGGCAATGCGGATCTGACACTCGGCACGGGTGACATGGAGCTGGAAGTGATCGGCGATCCGATGGACTATGATTTCCGTGTAGATGCCGGCGTGGGTGAAGTGAGCATTGACGGGGACAACATCAAGGTAATGAATAATTATGATTCCAAGTATGAATTCAAAGCCGACAGCGGTGTTGGCGATATTGAGATCAGATTTGTGGATTAAGCGAAACCGCCGGTGGAAAAGCCGGCGGTTTTTCGTTTTAGGTTAGCACCCCAAAGCTTGCTCCCCTCGATGAGGGGCTATATTGGAGGATACTGCGTGCCCTCACCCGACAATGGTGAAAAAAATCCCTGCACACACCCGTGTGCAGGGATCAGCTCAGAGTACACAGTCGCTGCAGTCGATCTGGTAGGCTCCCCTGAACCGCTTAACCACCTTTTTCCAGCCGGAGAGGTGGTGTTTGAGGGGGATCCGCAGATTGATCTTTCTGCATTTTCCAAGCCAGTATTTGCGTTTGTTCTTGTCACGCTTCACGCCCTTGCCCCAGCGGTAGCAGTAGCCGAGCATGATGCATGCCATATCATCACCCAGCTCTCCGGCACGTTCATAGTAGCGGATCGCCTGTGTATAGTCCTGCTCGACATGCACCCCGAAAAAGCAGAGATCTGCAAATGTCCGGAATGCATGGGCATTGCCGAGCTGCGTTGCTTTGATGAGCCATGCATAGGCGGTTTCGTAGCCTACTTTCAGCTCCTCAAGTGAGGTGTAGCGTTTTTTTGCAAGATAATGCTGGACGATGGACATCATGGCGATGGAGAAATGCTGCTCCGCTGCTCTCTCGTACCAGACCAGTGCTGTTTTCTCGTCCTGAAAGCCGTCCTCGTACAGGCAGCCCATTTTCCATGCGGCGATCATGCTCCCCTGCATGTACGCCTTACTCAGCCATTTGAGCTGTTCGTCCTTGCTGCCCCATGAACGGTGCAGATGGTCAGCATAGGCGACCTGTGCATCCGCATTTCCCCTTTCCGCAAGCTTCCGGATCTGGTCGGGTGTCATGGAAGCGAGGGAAACGGGGGTGCTGTTGTTTGTCGTTGTGCCGGAATTTGTCATTTGAAAGTGCTCCTTATTCTGATTCCTACCAGCCGATCAATCCCATTTTGATGATCGTGAGGTCAAATGCGTCTACAGAATCATCCCAGTTGACATCCGCTGTCCAGTACTGGTATTCTGTGAATTTCTCCACTCCGAGGAGGTATTTTTGCAGCAGGATGATGTCCAGTACATTGCAGTCACCGTCCTCGTTGATGTCGGCAAACGGTTCTGCCAGCGGCGGAATGCAGTTGCTTGTCGGGTCAACATATTCCGTATCGGATTCTGTACCGGTGGGCAGTTCCGGTCTGGGAAGCTCGGCGGTGTACACATTCTCATACATCGTTTCTGCCCAGAGCTGACGCATTGCTGCATAGCCCTCACTGCTCGGATGCACGCCGTCACTGCTCAGGTACTCCGGATGCTCACGGAAGAATGTATCAAAATCGGGTCCCTTGATGACCTCCGGATATTCCTCGTAGATTTTGTGCACCATTGCATTGTACTCGTCGAGATAGGCATTCACGCCCTCTTCCGTTGCATAGGGAATGGTCGGCAGGATGGGGTGCATATCCCTTTCAAGGACTGCCTCGATCATGTAAACCGTGTTCTCGTAGTACTGCTGTGCACCGGTCTGATTGCCCCATGCATCGTTTGTGCCGTAGGCAATGCTGACAAAGCTGTATGGTGCATATTTAAGCCAGCGTTCAATGTTGTTTCTGCCGTCCGTGGAGAAAATACCGCCGATACCGCCGTTTTCCTGTGCCGGATAATACTGGCTGTCGATGGCATTCACAAGCTCCGCAAAGGGAGAACCGTAGCAGTTCATCATGCCGCCTGCGGTGATGGAATCGCCGAAGAAGATCCAGCTGTCGGCAGGTTCGCTGTAATTGTTCAGATCATAGGCATGCAGATCCATTTGCAGACTGATGGAGCCGCCCTCCTTGCCGTCCGCCTCCGTGATACGCATCCGCACCCAGTTGGCACCGTCTGCACATATAAAATGCTGTCTGGAATGCAGTGTATTGCCTGTTACATTTTCCACCTCTTCCCATCCGTCCTCCGGATAGGTACCGCCCGGTGCAAAATTCACCTCGATGGTATAGGCACTCGGTACGCCGTTGGTCGAACCGCCGTTAAGGATGCTCGGGTCATACTGTCCCGTGGCATTGTACCACGCAAGGATCATCTCCCGCCGGTTTTCTTCAGGCACAGCGGAAATATCATAGGCGAGATAATCCGGTGCATTGCTGAACCAGAAGGAGAAATAATGCTCATCGTTTGCGGCGGTTGCCTGTCCGCTTCCTGCATAAACAGGGCAATTGCGGCTGAGGACGGGACACGGCTGCACATAGGCGGATACAGAAGCCGGCAGCATCGCTGTACAGAGCATGGCTGCGGAGAGGAATGCTGCGGCAGATTTTTGGATTCGTTTTTTGATCATGGAAAACAACCCCTTTCAGTTTATCATAATGTATAGGTATATTATAGCATTTTTCGAATGAAATGGCAAGAGGATTTGTAAAATTTTACATATGGGATACATAAAATATGCGATAGAATCAGGTTCGCATGTTGCCAAAAAGCGTTTCTTGACTTTTCCCATAAAATATGTTATACTATCCATAGAAGCTGACCCGAAAGCAGAGCTGACGGGAAAGCCGCAAAACCCCAAGCGTCTGACACCAAATCTGTACATGCGGTGAAAGTCACTCAGTAAAGCAGCGTTTTCCCATAAAATGGGTTCTGTTTTGCTGCCCATGTGTATGATGTGTGTCCGGCTGCGTTCGGACATTTTTTAATTCAGGAGGAAATGATTATGTACGATCCGAAATCCAGTAAAGCAGAAGAATTTATCTGCCATGAAGAAATCGAGGATACCCTCGCCTATGCAGAAGCCCACAAGCACGACAGAGAGCTGATCAAGTCCATCATCGAAAAGGCAAAGGAACTCAAGGGTCTGAACCATCGTGAAGCCACTGTTCTGCTCGTCTGCGAAGAGGAGGATCTCAATGCCGAGGTCTGTTCCCTTGCAGAGCAGATCAAGAAGGATTTCTACGGCAACCGCATCGTCATGTTTGCACCGCTGTACCTTTCCAACTACTGTGTGAACGGCTGCACCTATTGCCCGTACCATGCGAAAAACAAGAATATCTGCCGCAAGAAGCTGACACAGGAGGAGATCAGAAAGGAAGTCATCGCACTTCAGGATATGGGTCACAAGCGTCTTGCCATTGAAGCCGGCGAGGATCCGGTGAACAACCCGATCGAGTACATTCTCGAATCCATCCAGACCATCTACAGCATCCAGCACAAGAACGGTGCGATCCGCCGTGTGAATGTCAACATTGCCGCAACAACGGTTGAGAATTACAGAAAGCTTGCAGAAGCAGGCATCGGTACTTATATTCTGTTTCAGGAAACCTACCACAAGGAGAGCTATGAACAGCTGCATCCGACAGGCCCGAAGCACAATTATGCTTACCACACCGAGGCTCACGACAGAGCAATGGAGGGCGGCATTGATGACGTGGGTCTGGGCGTACTGTTCGGACTGGAGCATTACCGCTATGAGTTTGCAGGCATCCTGATGCATGCGGAGCATCTTGAAGCACGTTTCGGCGTGGGACCGCATACCATCAGTGTTCCCCGTCTGCGTCGTGCGGATGACATTGACCCCGACGATTTCGACAACGGCATCAGTGACGATATTTTCGCCAAGATCTGTGCCTGCATCCGTGTTGCCGTACCCTATACCGGCATGATCGTTTCCACCCGTGAATCCAAGGCATGCCGTGAGAGAGTGCTGCATCTTGGCGTATCCCAGATCAGCGGCGGTTCTAAGACGAGCGTGGGCGGCTACAGTGAACCGGAGCCGGAGGAGGAGAATTCCGCACAGTTTGACGTATCCGACAACCGCACACTGGATGAAGTGGTGAAGTGGCTGATGGAACTGGGCTATATCCCGTCCTTCTGCACTGCCTGCTACCGTGAGGGCAGAACGGGCGACCGCTTCATGCAGCTTTGCAAGACCAAGCAGATCCAGAATTGCTGCCATCCGAATGCACTGATGACGCTGAAGGAATATCTGGAGGACTATGCATCCCCCGAAACCAAGGCGATCGGCGAAGCACTCATTCAGAAGGAGCTTGCCAATGTCAAGAGCGACAAGGTGCGTGATATCGTTGTGGAGCGTCTGGATAAGATCGCAGACGGAAGCAGGGATTTCCGCTTCTGATCGCTGGAGGAATCACATGATCCATCAGAAAGCACAGGATTACATCCGACTGATTCAAGGACAGCAGTTGTTTTCGGTCAGCCGTATGGCGGATATGGGATGCTTTGCATTCGGTAGTACCGAAAAACAGCCCTGGCCTACATACGCTGTCCACCTGCAATGTCCATTCCGCCTTGTGTCCAAGAGCGGCAGAATTCTGTTTACCTCACAAGACATCTACCTTTCCCATGACGGCGAATGGATGCAGGGAACGTCATGGGATACAGCTGGTGCGAATCTGTTCGATCAATCAGCGAAATCATGGTTCAATGACAATCCAGATCTGTATGTAACAAGCGTCCTGCTCACACCTCTTGGCGACTTGGAAATTGAGTTCAGCAATGAAGATCGGCTTGAAGTGTTTGTGAATCAATCGGCAAATGCTCCGGCAGATGATGAGTGCTGGAGATTTTTGGAACGTTGTTCTGAAAGTGAACATCTTGTGGTTTCCGGCAGGGGGGACAGATATGAATAAATGGTACAACGAAGAATACGAATTTGAGATCGAAGTCACAGGTTTTCTGCGTGGCAACCGTACAGAAAATTACTGCCGCAACGGTGAAGAGATCGGTGACAAATACCGCTGCACCTATGGCTGTCCGGTCAATGCGGACGGCTGTGGTATTTGCAGTAAAACAATGATGATGCTCCATCCGCTGATGGAAGCAGTTCGCAGCGGCGGAGATCTGCGGAATCTGGGCGGCGATGGGAAATATACCAAAACGATCGTCTGTCCGGATGGCTGTGTGATGTTCCGATTAACTGCAAATCCGCTTGGCAATGAGAATTTTCACACGGGCGGATTCTGGAAAGAGCCAAAATAAGGAGAAAAACCATGAGCCTGAACACCACCCCCTCCTCCGAACGCCTTCACATTGCCTTTTTCGGCAGGCGTAATGCCGGAAAATCAAGCATTGTGAATGCCGTCACCGGACAGAAACTCGCCGTTGTATCCGATGTCAAGGGTACGACCACCGACCCCGTTTACAAGGCAATGGAGCTGCTGCCGCTTGGTCCCGTTATGATCGTTGATACCGCCGGTATTGATGATGAGGGTGAGCTGGGTGCAATGCGTGTGGAGAAAACCCTCGCCGTCCTTGCCAAAACCGATATTGCCGTGCTCGTCATTGACGGAACCGCCGGAAAATCTGCCGAGGATGAAGCACTGACCGAGGAATTCCGGAAACGGAAAATTCCCTATATTACAGCATATAATAAATCCGACCTCTGTGACGCTCCGAAAGCCGGTTCCATTCATGAGATCTGCGTCAGTGCAAAAACGGGGGCTGGCATCACTGAGCTGAAAGAGCTGATCGCAAAGCAGGTAAAACAGGATGCACCGCAGAAAGCCCTGATCGCCGACCTCATCACGGAGGGCGATGTGCTTATGCTCGTCATCCCGATCGACGAATCCGCCCCGAAAGGACGGCTCATCCTGCCGCAGCAGCAGGTCATCCGTGAGGCACTCGAAGCAGGTGCAATGCCCATCTGCTGCCGTGATACGGAAATCACGCAGACGCTTGCAAAGCTTGCCCAGCCGCCCAGAATGGTCATTACCGACAGTCAGGCGTTCGGGAGGGTGTCGAAGCTCGTGCCCTCCGGCATTCCGCTGACCTCGTTCTCCATTCTCTTTGCACGGTACAAGGGCGATCTCGAAACGGTCGTGCGTGGTGCGGCGGCTCTGGATTTCCTGAAAGACGGCGATAAAGTCCTGATCTCTGAGGGATGCACCCACCACCGCCAGTGCAATGACATCGGCACGGTCAAGCTCCCCAACTGGGTGAAGCAGCATGCAGGCTGCGAGCTGGAATTTGTCTGGACATCGGGCACGGAATTTCCCCGTGATCTGTCGGAATACGCCCTCATCATCCACTGCGGTGCATGCATGCTGCCGCCCAAGGAGGTGCAGTTCCGTCAGGGAATCGCCGGAGAACAGGGCATTCCCATGACCAATTACGGTACAGCGATCGCACACTGCCACGGTATCCTGAAACGGAGTCTGGAGCTGTTTCCGGAAACAGCTCGGATATTGCAATAACCAAGGAGAGGACTGATTTCCCGTCAGTCCTCTTTTTTATCCCATCCGTATATTTCACCAAAATATACAAAAAACATTGACAGCACCGGAAATTTGTGCTATGATAGAGGTACGGACAATACGGCATGGAACTGCGTAGCATCGCCGTAAATTTAACATCAAGAGGGGAATTTTTATGAAAAGAAAATGGTTTGCAAGATTTTTTGCATCCGCTGCGGTCGCAGGCACGATGCTTGCCAACACTGTCGCCGCAATGCTTCCGGTTTCCGCTGCACCGGACGAGTACCACGATGACTGGCTGCATGTCAATGAAAACGCCGAGATCGTGGATATGAACGGCAATCCCGTATGGCTGACCGGCTGCAACTGGTTCGGCTACAATGTCGGCAGTCAGGTGTTCGATGGCGTTTGGTCGAGAAACATGCACGAAATGCTGACCGAAATTGCCGATCACGGCTTCAACCTCCTGCGTGTGCCCATGTCCACACAGCTCCTGCTCCAGTGGAAGAACGGCGACCCCGATCCGGCAACACCGAAGGTGAACGAGTACTCCAACCCCGAGCTGACGCTTGAAGGCGTGGAGGGCGGCACGGTCATGTACAGTTTTGACATCTGGAATCAGGCTGTGGAATGGTGCCGTGAGCTTGGCATCAAGATCCTGATGGACGTGCACTGTGCAGAAACTGCATCCGCAGGTCATCAGGTGAGCCTCTGGTATACCGATTCTTACAGCACCGAGGACTGGATCGAGGGACTTGCGTGGTTTGCGGAGTACTATAAGGATGATGACACCATTCTTGCGATCGACCTCAAGAATGAGCCGCACGGTACGGCTGACACGCCGAATCTGATGGCAAAGTGGGATGATTCCAAAGACCCGACCAACTGGAAATATGCCGCAGAATGTGCAGCTGCCGCAGTACTGGAACAGAATCCCGAACTGCTCATCATGGTTGAGGGCACGGAGGTGTACCCGAAGTTTGAAGAGGGTGCGGACTGGACTTCCCAGAATATCGACTATTCCCGTTATCCCTACAGCTACTACCACCATACATGGTGGGGCGGTAATTTCCGTGGTGCAAAGGATTACCCGATCGACCTCGGCGAACATCAGGATCAGCTGGTTTATTCCCCCCATGACTACGGTCCTCTGGTATGGGAACAGACATGGTTCTATGACGGCTTCACACAGGAAACGCTGCTGGCGGACTGCTGGTATGATAACTGGTTCTTCATTCAGGACACGGGCATGGCTCCGCTGTTCATGGGTGAATGGGGCGGCTTCCTTGATGAGGAGCATGATACGGACGGCAAGAACCGTGCATGGATGGGCTATCTGCGTGATTTCATGATCGAAAACCGCATCCATCACACCTTCTGGTGCTTCAATGAGAATTCCGGCGATACCGGCGGTCTGGTCTATGACAATTTCGGCACATGGGATGAAGTCAAGTACAATTTCGTGCTCCCGTCCCTCTGGCAGACCGAGGACGGTACTTTCATCGGACTTGACCACAAGATCCCGCTGGGTGCAAACGGTATCACTGTGACAGAGTATTACAGCGGTTCTCCCTCCACTCCCACGGAACCGGAGGAAACACCGGCAGTGACGGAACCTTCCTCTGAGGAAGAAAGCAATGTGACACCTAATGAGTCCTCCTGCGGTGATGTCAACTGTGACGGCAAAGTCAGCATCGCAGACGTACTCACCCTGAACAAGAAT
>JAFTQJ010000034.1 GCA_017462785.1 Oscillospiraceae bacterium
CCTGCCTTCTTTACTTTCTTTGGAAGATATGGTATCATAATAGCAAAGTAAACCAAAAGGAGAATGACTTATGAAAATTTCTATGATGAAGAAGCTGCTCTGTGCAGCAGTATCCGGCATGATGCTGATGGGCGTTGGCTGTGCAGGTGAAACCGCATCCAACACAAGCGGTGAGGACAATTCCCTGAAGAACGTGCAGGACGCAGGCAAGCTCGTACTCGGTCTGGATGCGACTTTCAAGCCGATGGGCTTCACGGACGAAAATGACCAGATCGTGGGCTTTGACATTGATGTGGCTGAGGAAGTATGCAGCAGAATGGGCATTGAGCTGGAGCTGTACTCTGTGAACTGGGATACCAAGGAGCAGGATCTGAATGCCGGCACCATCGACTGCATCTGGAACGGTCTGTCCGTTTCCGAGGAGAGAAAGCAGATGATGCTCATGAGCGAGCCGTACATGAACAATGAAATGGTATTCGTTGTGAACGGAAAGAGCGATATTACAACACTTTCCGACCTGTCCGATGCAAAGATCGGTGTACAGAACGGTTCCACCGCCCTTGAGATCCTCAACGCCTCCGAGGTCGTTGCAAACGGTGCAGTTCCGGTTGAGCTGGCAACCAATGTCGAGGCTCTCCAGCAGCTCGAACTGGACATGGTTGACGCAGTATTCCTGGATTCCGTTGTTGCCAACTACGAGATCGTTTCCACCGGCAAGGACTACAAGGTGCTTGAAGAAGGTCTGTCCTCCGAGGAATATGCGATCGGTTTCCGTCTGGGCGATCAGGCTCTGTGCGATGAAGTGACCAAGACCCTCAAGGAGATGGTGGCTGACGGCAAGCTGGCTGAGATCTCTACGGAATGGTTCGGTTCCGATGTAACAACCATCGGCAAGTAAGCAGATACAGCAAAGGACACGGTTCGCCGTGTCCTTTCTTGACAGGAGGATTCTATGAACATCGTCACCCTCATCGAAAACACCGCCGCAGAGGGATTCCTCTGTGAGCACGGACTGAGCGTCTATGTGGAAACCGCAAACCATAAGCTCATTGTTGACACCGGTCAGTCGGACGCTTTTCTGGAGAATGCCGCAAAGCTGGGAATTGACCTCACACAGGTCGATACCCTCGTTCTCAGCCACGGACACTACGACCACGCCGGCGGCATCATGGGTTTTGCAAAGCTCAATCCCCATGCAAGGATCCTCATGCAGCGTGAGGCGGCAGGGGAGCAGTACCACGGTGAACGCTATATCGGCATCGACAAGGCGATCCTCAGTCTGCCGCAGGTGCAGCTTCTGGACGGGGATCTCCGGCTGGATGATGAGCTGTTCCTGTTCACGAATATCACCGGAAGAAGGCATTTTCCCAAGGACAACCTCAACCTCACACGCCATGTGAACGGGCAGACCGTACTGGATGACTTCTGCCATGAGCAGTGCCTTGTCGTTGCGGAAAACGGCGAATATACGATCCTTTCCGGCTGTGCCCACAACGGCATCCTCAATATTCTGGACAAATTCCGTGAGCTGTTCGGCTGCGACCCCGTCCGTGCGGTCAGCGGCTTCCATATGCGGAAGAAAACGTCCTATGACGAGGACGATCTGCGGCAGATCAGGGCGGTCGCTCAGGAGCTGCGTGCCTATGATACGCAGTTTTTCACAGGTCACTGCACCGGCGATGCCTTTCCCTATCTCAAGGAGATCATGGGCGAACAGGTGACGGCACTGCATTCGGGTGAGGCAATCCTGTAACCGCACCTCACCGAAATGCACAAACTCCCTCTTTTCTCTTTGTCAAGTATGTCACTTGAATTTTGTCGGAATTTGTGGTATAATATGACATAGGTATTTCCGAACATGAGCCATGCCCCGTGCATGGCTCAAAAAATTCTTTTGAAAGGAGGCGTATGAACCGGAAAGGGTTCATACATACAACTTATGGAAAGTAACCTGATCATTATGCTCATCACCATTGTGGCTTACATGCTGATGATGGTGGGCATCGGCATTTTCTGCTCCAAGAAGAACGAAAATGTCAGCGACTTCTACCTCGGCGGCAGAAAGCTCGGACCGATCGTCACTGCAATGAGTGCGGAGGCATCCGACATGAGCAGCTGGCTGCTGATGGGTCTGCCCGGTGTTGCCTATCTCACCGGCTGTGCGGAGGCTGGCTGGACCGCCATCGGTCTTGCGATCGGCACCTATGTGAACTGGCTGATCGTGGCAAAGCGTCTGCGTGTGTATTCACAGACATGCGGTGCGATCACACTCCCCGGATTTTTCTCCAACCGCTACCGTGATAGCAAGAACATCCTCATGGGCATTGCAGCCATCATCATTCTGGTGTTCTTCGTGCCCTACACGGCTTCCGGCTTTGCGGCATGCGGCAAGCTCTTTGCGACACTGTTCGGCATTCCGTACCACGCAGCAATGATCGCAAGTGCAATTATTATCATTGCCTATACCAGTGTCGGCGGCTTCCTTGCAGCATCCACCACCGACCTCATCCAGAGCATTGTCATGACACTTGCCCTCATCATCCTCGTGATCTTCGGTGTTTCCGCAGCAGGCGGCATGGGCACTGTAATGGAGAATGCAGAGGGTCTGAAGGACTATCTCTCCTTCACAGCACTGCACAATCCGGACGGCGGCGAGTCCACCCCCTACGGTGCACTTCCCATCGCCTCCACGCTTGCATGGGGTCTTGGCTACTTCGGTATGCCCCACATCCTCCTGCGTTTCATGGCGATCGAGGACAAGGAAAAGGTCAAGACTTCCAGAAGAATCGCTTCCGTATGGGTCGTGATCTCCATGGCAGTTGCGATTTTCATCGGCATCATCGGCAATACACTGTCCGCAGAGGGCATGATCGGCAAGCTCTCCGGCAGCTCCGAGGCAGAGACCATTATCATGAAGATGGCGACCTACATGAGCGAAAACGGAGCACTGCTGGCAATTCTCGGCGGTCTGATCTTCTCCGGCATTCTTGCCTCCACCATGTCCACCTCCGACTCCCAGCTGCTGGCGGCATCCTCCAGTATGTCTGAGAATCTCCTTAAAGGCATGTTCCGTGTGAAGATGAATGACAAGCAGTCCATGATCTCCGCAAGAGCCGTTCTCTTGGTCATTGCGATGCTCTCCGTGATCGTTGCATGGAATCCGGACAGCTCCGTTTTCCGCATTGTATCCTTTGCATGGGCTGGCTTCGGTGCAACATTCGGACCTGTGATGCTCCTCGCTCTGTTCTGGAAGCGTTCCACCAAGTGGGGTGCACTGGCTGGTATGGTCAGCGGCGGCGTGATGGTATTCCTCTGGAAGTTCGTCATTGCCGGATTCGGCGGTGTCTGGGCGATCTATGAGCTGCTGCCGGCATTCGTTGTGGCACTCGTTGTTAATGTTGCCGTATCCCTCACTGTCAAGCAGGACAAGAAGGAACTCGACGATATGGCACAGGAATTTGATGCAGTGAATGCAGAAATGAAGGCATAACAAAATTTCCCCCATCCATCCGGATGGGGGATTTTTGTATGAACAGGCTTTACTTCACAGGAAGCTCCGCAATGATCTTCACTGTATATTTCAGAATGTTCAATGCATCCGCAGAGGTGGGCTTTCCGTCAAGATCAACATCCGCATTCCGGCTGCTTGCGGCGGTCAGCTCCTCGCCGATCATCAGATTCTTATTCAGTGTGAGAACGTCAGCAATGCTGACAGAACCATCCTCATTCACATCACCGTAAACTACTTCATCCGCATCTGCTGTGTCCGAAGTTTCCTCGGAGGATTCCGTTGTTTCCTCTGGCTGCACATCACCCTCCGTGATCGGGTAGGTTTTCAGATCCGGCAGCTCATCGAGCGTAATGCAGTAGTCGCTCTGGTAGATCTCCACCAGATTTTCCACGGGATTATTCTGCTCACTCGTCAGGTAATTCATGTACCACGGGCAGAAATACAGCCAAGCCGCCTTATCATTCACCAGGTTTTCCAGCGACGGAATGGAGTCGTTCTCCGTCATGGCAACCATCTTTTCGCCGTCCGTGCTCTGCACAAGGCTGTAGAATGTGGAGGAAATGGAGCTGAGGTTCGGCAGACCGTCCACAGCATTGTACTTGTCATAGCCGACCATATCGACCACATCATCACCCGGATACCAGTCCGCAGAGGTTTCATAGGTGTAGCCCGTCCACTGCCAGATCAGATTGTCCAGACCATAGACATTTGTCAGCTGGTCATACAGCAGGCGGTACAGCTTTTTGCAGGCTTCGGGACCTTCCGCACCCCACCAGAACCATGCACCCTCGGCTTCATGCAGGGGTCTCCAGAGAATCGGTACATCGGCATCCTCCAGCTTCTGGAGTTCGCCTGCGATCAGCTCAATGTCCTTCAGGATCAGCTCATGCTCCCATGTGCCCTCCGTCACGGCATTGGTGACGCTGAATGTGGTAAAGGGGGTATTGCCGGTGGATTCTACATAGAATGCAGTTTCCGTGCTGCCCTCCTCCGTGGGGACATTCCAGTGCCAGCTCACGGTTGCAATGCCGCCGTATTCATTCACCCATTCGATACAGCGTTCCGGTGCCTGATCCCGCCAGTCGGAGGTGGTGTTATAAGCAAGGAAGTCGATGCCTCGGATGGCAGGCTGTTCACCCGTCTTTTCAAGAATGTACTCAAATTCCGCTTCGTTGTCCTTGATGTAAGTGTCCGGATCGTTCCATGAATTATAGTTGTGTGAGCCGCAGTATTCCTGCTGACCGGCAAGAACATGTTCACCGTAGACATCACACAGATAGTTGTACAGCCGCTTGGTGGAATCGGACGCATTCGGATTGGAAAGCTGACGGGTCGGGGTGAGGTTTGTGAGGCTCTCGTCCGCCGGCTGCAATGTCAGATAGTCAAAGAATGTATAGCCCCAGTATGCTTTCAGCTCGATGGTGTTCTGTCCCTCCTTGAGATTCACCACACCGCCGGAGGTTTCCGTAAATGTGAGGTTGTGCTTGAAGCTGACCTCGCCCTGATTCACACCGTTGATGTTGAGGTACTGCACCTTTTTATTCGGGTCGTAGGGTTCAGCATAGCAGATGTTCATCTCATAGAGTCCTGCTTCGGGAACCTCCACCGTCACGGATACGGTCGTGCCTTTCTGATCGACATAGGAAAAGCCCGTGCCGGAGAAATTGGTGAGGTCGAAATCCTCGCCCGTGCCATCCTCGGCAGTATTGCCAGCCCAGCCCTCAGTGTAGATCGTGCCGCCCTCGGTTGCACCGTCCTCGAATTCATATTTGAGGATCTCAGCAGCATTTGTGACCTCCTGCATCTGCGGTACAGCCATCATTGGTACAGCAATTGCAGCCGCCATCAAAAGGGAAGCTGCCGTTGTCAGTTTGGTTCGTTTCATCATGATACTCCTTTCGGTTAAGTAAAAACGGATTAAATGCATCTTAATTATATCACATATTTTCCTTAAATGCAAGAGGGTACATGAAATTTCTGTACCGGATTTTGCTGCTGGCTTGCTTTTTGGCAGGCATCATGTTATAATATTGTATAATTGTCATACGATTCCCATCCGGAGGTAACTATGATTTTCAGAACACCCGTTTATTATCAGGATTTCCAATGCATTGCCGACCGCTGTCAGGACAACTGCTGCATCGGCTGGGAGATCGACATTGATGCAGAAACAGCGGAGCAATACCGCAGCATTGCAGGAGAATTCGGTGACCGGCTCCGCAGGAACATCCGCTTCGGTGAGCCGTCCTGCTTCATACTCGGCAGGGAGGAACGCTGTCCCTTTCTCAATGACCGCAATCTCTGCGACATCATCACCACGCTCGGAGAACTGGCTCTCTGTCAGATCTGCACCGACCATCCCCGTTATTATGAATGGTTCGGCGGCGTGAAGGAGGGCGGCATTGGCATGTGCTGCGAGGAAGCGGCACGCATCATTCTTTCGCAGGAATGCTCTTTTTCCGTGACAGAAACAAAGATCCCCGATGAGGATTGTGCACCCTGTGACGAGGAACTGTACGAGGTTCTGGTGCAGCTGCGTGAGAACATGTTCGCCGTACTGCATGACGGCTCACTTCCCCTTGGCAAGCGGCTGGGAGCTGTGCTTGATCTTGCCTTTGCCCAGCAGGTCTGCACGGACAATGGCGGCGGACTTGCGGAAGAATGCCCGCAGCTTGAGCCGGAAAACGGCGATATGGGGGCGATCCTGCAATTCCTGCAAACCCTTGAACCGATCAGCGAAGCATGGCACCCCACGCTTGCAAAGGCTCAGAAGCATCTGCCGGAAATTGCCGCAAATCTCCCTGCATTTCTGGAGGAAAACCCGAGAGTGCCGCAGTATCTGCGGAATATCGCAGTTTATTTTCTCTGGCGTTATCTGCTCAAAGGTGCGTTTGACGGGGAATTTCTCTCCCGTGCGGTTCTTGCTGTGATGAGCACCTGTGTGATCGCTCTGCTCTGGGCGGCAGAATGGCAGGGCGGTGAGCTTACCGCTGAACAATGTGCAGAAATCGCAAAAAACTACTCCAAGGAAATCGAGTACAGCGAGGAAAACCTCAACGCCGTCCTCGATGCCGCCTATGATCTGCCGGCGATGACAGTGCATTGTTTAAAGGGACTGACTGTATTGTGTTAGCACACTAATAGCCAGAATATTCATTGATTCGTCACATATTTTTAGCAAAATATTACAAAACAAATGCTATAATAGAGCAAACTACATTTTTTGAAATGAGGTGTTTGCATGCATAAACGAATCACATCGGCAGTGCTGGCACTGCTGGTCTGTGCATCGGCTGCCGCATCTTCCGTACCGCAGAGGATTCAGGCTGCGGATTCCTATGATCTGGAAATTCTGGTGGATGCTGATGCTTCCCGAAAGCCCATCAGCCCCTATCTTTACGGTGTCAACAGCGATTTCCGCAAGGAGGAGTATCTCTATGCAGCGGACGGCACTTCCGCAAGACAGGGCGGCAACCGTTTTTCCGGCTATAACTGGGAAATCAATGCTTCCAATGCCGGACGGGACTACCTGCATTATTCCGATGCATATCTGGTGGACTTTGACAAAGAACAGCTCGCTGTTCCCGGTGCACCGGCTCTCGGATTTGCACGGGAAGCCGCCGCCAAAAATGTCCCCTACAAGATCACGACCGTGCAGATGGCTGGTTATGCTGCTGCGGATACGGCAGGTGAGATAACGGAGGATGAGATCGCACCCTCCCCACGATGGGTGGAAGTAAAACCAACGAAGGGAAGCGAATTCTCCCTGACTCCCGATACCACGGACGGCGTGGTTTACATTGATGAGTATGTCAATTATCTGGTGGAAAATCTCGGCGATGCGGAGAGTGCCACGGGCTATCAGGCATACAACCTCGACAATGAGCCGAGTCTCTGGAGTGCGACCCATGCGAGGATGCATCCGGACAAGGTGACCTGTGAGGAGATCATCACCAAATCCAAGGACTACGCCGCAGCGATCAAGGCGGTCGATCCCAAGGCGGAGATCTTCGGACTTGCACTCTACGGCATGCCGGCATACCTCCATTTCAACAACGCCCCCGACTGGGAGGAGCATTCAGCGGATTATGACTGGTTTTTGTCGTATTATCTGGATGAAATGGCAAAGGCGGAGCAGGAGCACGGCAAGCGGCTTGTGGATGTGCTCGACATCCATTATTACTCCGAGGCAAAGGGCGAATGCCGTGTGACGGAGTGTGAGGATCCGACCCACACCTCCTGTATTGAAGCAAGAGTGCAGGCTCCCCGTACCCTCTGGGATCCCACCTATCTGGAAGTCAGCTGGCTGGCGGACAATTATCCGGAGTTCATGCCGGTGTTCCGCCGTGTGCAGAATTCCATTGATACTTACTACCCCGATACGAAAATTGCCCTGACCGAGTACAATTTCGGCGGCGGCAACCAGATCTCCGGTGCTGTTGCACAGGCGGATGCTCTCGGCGTATTTGCGGAAAACGGCGTGTATGTGTCCAATCTCTGGGCGATCAATTCCGATTTCAGCTACCAGCTCTCCGCCATCGACCTCTACACGAATTATGACGGAAACGGCTCCGCATTCGGGAATACCCTGCTGACCGCTTCCTCCTCAAATATTGAAAAGGGCACGGTTTACGCAGCCATTGACGGCACGGACGAATCCCGCATGACGATGGTGCTCACCAACAAGAGCGTGACGGAAACGCAGAACGCCCATATCACGCTGGATTCCCCCGCAGAGTACAGCTCTGCAAAGGTTTACGGCATCACAGGAGATTCGAGCGAGATCCAGCTCCTTCGCACGGTGGACAACATTGCGGACAACCAGTTCACGCTGGAAGTGCCTGCAATGACGGTCGTGCAGATCGAGCTGACTGCGGATGACTACACCATGCGTGGTGATGTGAATGAGGACGGCAGTGTGGATGCTGCGGATGTACGGGCACTCAATGACTTCCTGCTGGCAAAGCCGGATGCCGTGATCTCTGCGGCACATGCGGAGCTGACGGAGGACGGCAGCGTGAATGCCTTTGATCTGGCGGCACTGAAAAAGCTCCTGCACAGCTGGGGCAGCGAACCGGCGGCAGATGACCGTGTGGGCTACTGGGCAACAAAGGACGGACAGTGGCGGATCCGCAACGGCATGGGCGGACAGACTGTCACGATGCGGTTCCGTGCACAGGCTGGCAACTACCTGAAGCTTGCCTATGGTTACTGGGACCCCAACGCCGTCAACGAAGAAACGGGAAATGCAGGTGTATGGATCCACGGCGATACCACACAGCTCGGCAAGCATCAGTTTGATGAAAACGGCGAGCTTCTGCTGAATTTCACGATCCCCGACGGTGCAAAGAGCGTGGAGCTTATGATCTATAATTATACCGATGAATCCGGCGATACAGTGGTGCAGCTGGAAAAATCGGCGGTAGCACTGGATTCTGTCACCTTATCCGGTAATTAGGGATCATTCTTCTGATACGAAAAATGAATGAAAATGGAGAAAATCATATCATGGAGCAGCACATCAGAATAGCGGCAGTGGATGATGAACCGATATTCACAGCAATGGTAAAGGAAACCATAGAAGCATATATGAAAAATGCAGGGGAGGATTACAAAATGCAGATCTTTTCCGGCGGAAACGAACTGCTTTCCAGTGATCGTGAAAAGCCGTTCGACCTCGTGCTTCTTGATATTGATATGCCACAGATCACCGGAATCGAGATCGCCAGAGAGCTGCGGATGAAACGGGAGGACACCGCCATCATCTTCGTTACAAATAAAGATGAACTGGTGTATGAAACCATCCGGTATACGCCGTTCCGCTTCATCCGGAAATCCCGCTTTTCACAGGAGATCGGCGAGGCACTTGAAAATTATCTGCGGAAAAGACGGGAACAGAAAGCGGTGTATTTCTTCTCCGTGGATGACGGAAAACGTCCTGTGAACGTTGTTTCCCTGATCTATGCGGAGGTACAGAGCCACAAGCTGACCGTGCACTGTGAGGAGGAGAGCTTTGAAGCCAACGGCAACCTGAGCGATGTGGAAAAGGCGATTGCCGGCTATGGCTTTGTACGGATCCACAAGAGCTATCTGGTGAATCTCCGATACATCAGCCTGATCCGCAAAAGCGAGATCATTCTCGACGACGGCACAAGCCTGCCCCTGAGCCGGAGAAAACTGGAATCCGTCAAAATGGAGCTGGTACGCTTTGCAAGGGGGATCTGACAGATGTGGGCATGGATCGAAACCGGAGTCACCATCATTGAACACTGCATTTATGCAGAGTTCATCACACGCTTTCTGACACCGAAGAAACAGGGAAACGAGCTGCTTTGTTTTCTTGTGATCGCTATATTCAGCGGCGGTATTACATTGGTGTTCAATCAGTTTCTGATTTTTGAGGGAGTCCTGAGTTTTTTCAGGATCGTCGGGAACTTCACAATCGCCATGCTTCTGCTGAAAGGAACGCTGTTTGAAAAGCTGTTCGCCGCCTTCATCACTGATGCGGTGGTACTGCTGATCAATTTCCTGACGCTGAATGTCATGGGTGTGCTGTTTCAGAGAACCATTGAAGAACTGATCACCGATCGGGGGATGCTGCGTATTGATATCCTGTTCATCACCAAGGTGCTGTTCCTCCTGTTTACAAGGCTCCTGATCCATCTGCGGCAGAAGGATTCTTTCATTTTTGCACCGATCGAATGGATCGCTCTGAGCCTTGTGTTTGCTGTGACCATGTTCATTGAGCTGGAGATCTTCCGCATGACGCTGCATTTTGACATGTCCGCACAGTCACCCTCTGCGATCGGTGCGGCAGTCGGACTGATCACGATCAATATTCTGGTCTATATCCTGATGCGGAGGATCAGCCGGACAAATGCCGAAAAAACAGCATTGCTCGTCGATCGGATGCAGCTTGAACTCTATCGTACACAGCTTTCGGATTTTGAAAAGCAGTATCAGGAAATGAAGCAGATCCGGCATGATATGAAGAACCACCTGCAATGTATTTCCGCATTGCTTGAACAGAACGACACCGAGCGTGCACAGGACTATGTGAATGACATGATGCAGAACAAGCTGAAATTTGGCTATGCTGCGATCAAAACAGGGAACCGTGTTGTGGATGTCATCGCCAACACGAAGCTCTCGCAGTGCAGCGAGGAGGGAATCCGGACGGCAGTGAATATCAGCAGCTTCACGCTGGAAATGGATGATGTGGACATCTGCATCATTCTGGGCAACCTCTTTGACAATGCCATTGAAGCTTGCCGCAAGCTGGAAGGGGATCGCTTTGTCTGCTTTGAAATGGGACAGCACAAGGGTTATGTGAAGCTGGTCATTCAGAATTCTGCCAGCGGTTCCGTCCTCAAACACAATCCCAAGCTCCGGACGACCAAAGCGGAATCCAACCTGCACGGCGTTGGTCTGCGTTCAGTGAAAAACACTGTGGAAAAATACGGCGGTATGGTCGATTTCTATGATAAACCGAACGGTTTTGCAGTGGATGTCTGGATCCCATGCAAAAAGGAAGCAGCGGTGTCAGCCAAACAATAACCGTTCAGGAAAATTTTGTACCGTTCAGGAAAATCACTTGCTTTTTATCGAAAAATCGGTTATGATTGACTTAGTGGGGTGATGGTATGATCCATCGGATAAGTCAGAGAATAACCGATTTTTTATGTGATAATGGGATTATTCAGAAAGAGGAAGCGGATATTTATATATACGGTTATGAAGCTGTATTATCCGGACTGGTGGATTTCCTGCTTGTCCTTGCAGCAGGGATCCTCTTCCATTGCCTTGATCGTGCATTGGTCTTTTTTGCGATGTTCATATCTGTCAGGATGTACACCGGAGGTTATCATGCCGATACCTATCTCAGATGCAAACTCATCATGGTGATGCTGCTTCTGGCAGTGCTTTGGATAGCCACGATGAAATTACCTCTGACAGCGATTTGTCTGCTAATGATCCTGCTGATCCTGACAGTGTACTTTCAGGCACCGGTCGAACATCCGAATAAGCCTCTGGATGAAGCCGAAAAGAAAAAGTATCACAGATACAGCTTGATCCTTTCCCTTTTGTGGGGAGCGGCTGCAATCGTTCTGTATTTTATCAGAATGGATCTTGCTGCTGCAATTGCTGTAACCGCATTCAGCATCACCATGCTGATGGTGATTGAAATTTTCAGAAAGGAGAACAACTATGAAGAGTAATGTCATTCTGAAGGCTGTTGCTGCCCTCGGTCGCAAGTCCGCTGTGAAGGCTTACAGTGCTGCTTCCAGCTTCGGCTGCTATCAGCCCAAGGCTCCGGCTGCAATCAAGAATCTGAAGAAGTAAGCGGATTCAGAAAAATCAAGATGAAATATGCGGAGTGTAATATTCTCCGCATTTTCATGCAATGGACGGAAGGGATCGGGGTATGAATGCAGTCAGAAAAGGAATCACACGCAGAGAACGCAATCAGATCCTGTACCTGATCCGGCTCGACATTATCCAACTGACACAGGAGGGCATGAGCAGAAAGGCAATTGCCGCATTGCTTGATGTCAGTGAAAGTCATGTTACCAAGGTCATCAATGATTTCAGATATAATGGTCTTGCGGCATTGAAGCTCTATGAATCCGGCAAACCATGGGGCAGGGAATGCCCATAATCAAGCAGGTCCCTTTACTGTACCACCGGTGCAGTAAAGTGATTCTAAATATCATTTTTTCACGCATTGTTCCCCGGCAGCATATCCTGTCGGGGAGCTTTGCTTTTTTCTTCAAAAAAGGGACTCCTGCACAAATGCAGAAGTCCCTCTTTGGGTTATACCACGATCTCCGCCACACTGCCGCAGGAGGTCTTGGTGACTTCGATCTTTCTTTCGATCCGCTGACGCAGTGCCCCCACATGGGAGATAATGCCGATCAGCCGCTTGCCGTCAGCGAGCTGGTTGAGCAGGCTGATCGCCTGATGAAGTGCCTCTTCATCCAGCGTGCCGAAGCCCTCATCAATGAACATCGCATCCAGACGAATGCCGCCGCTGCCCTCCTGTACAACGTCGGAAAGACCCAGTGCAAGCGAGAGCGAAGCCATAAAGGATTCACCGCCGGACAGCGTGCTCACATCACGCCACTGCCCCGTGGACTTGTCGAGTACCTCCAGATCCAGTCCCGACTGCTCACGCAGATTCTTGGCATCCTCACGGCAGCGGAGCACAAAATGATCCTTGGTCAGAAGCTTCAGCCGGCGGTTGGCACTTGCCACTACACGGCGGAAATAATACTGCTGCACATACGCCTCAAACCGCAGCTTTGCCTTGCCGCCGCCCTGCTGACCGCTGACAGTGCGGTACAGCTCGGAGAGGATGCCCCAGTCACCACGCAGCTTTTCCTGCTCTGTGAGAGCTTTCTGGAGGGAGGCGGCAACATCTCTGTTGATCTCGCAGGCTGTGTGCAGCTCCTGCACCGCACCTGCAAGAGCATCACGCCGCTGTGCCGCCGCTTCCTGCATGCGTTCCAGCTCTGCAAGATCCACGATCTCCAGCCCCTCTGTCTGTCTTGCAAGCTCCTCCGCAGAGGCTTCAAGTGCGGTCATTTTCGTGCGGTGCTCCGTCAGCATCTGCTCCAGCTCTGCCATGTGTGCGGCTGTCCGCTTGGCAGCTTCATACTCCGCATTGCCCGAAAAACCGCCGTCCTTCAACGCTTCTGCAAGCAGACGCTCCTGCCGCTTGCTGTCCGCTTCAAGCTGTTCCAGTTCGGCGGTCAGGTTTTCCATGCGGCCTGCAAGCTTGCCATGCTGTGCATTCTCCTTGTCGAATGCCTTCTGTGCCGCTTTCTGCTCCTTTTCCGTCTTTTGGATGGCTGCGGAAACTGCGGTCAGCTCGGCATCCGTTTCTTCCGCTGTCAGCTCGGAGAGCAGGGGATTCTCTGCCATCTGGTCAAGCTTTGCCCGAAGCTCGCCGCATTCCTGTGCGGCATCACGGAACTGATTCTCTGCCTCCCGTGCAAGCTCCTCAGCCTCCTGTACTGCCTGCTGTGAAGGGGTGCCCTCCGGTGCATGGGCAGGCTGCGGATGGGTGCAGGAACCGCAGACCGGACAGGGCTGGTTTTCTACTAAGCTTTCCGCCAGAATGCCTGCCTGACCGAGCAGGAATGCATGCAGCTTTGCACGGTGATCCGCTGCCGCCTTATCGCTCCACTCCTGCAATTGTCCCAGTGTTCCGGCTTTTTTGTTGTATTCTGACTGTAACTGTGCATATGCCGCATGCAGGGGCTTTGCCGCTTCGAGCTGTGTACGGCGTGTGCGGAGCACTTCCAGCTCCTGTGCCGCACGTTCCGCATCGGCAAGACGTTCCTTTGCCGCATGCATCGCCTCTGCCTGCAAAGCGAGCTGTTCATCAAGCTTCACCCGATCGGAAAGTCTGGAGTTGCGGCGTTTCTGCATATCGAGCAGACGCTCCTGCACCGGCAGGATGGCGGCGGCTCTCCGTGCATTGTGCAGCTCCTGCTCCTTTTCCGTCATTGCAGCCGACTGTTCATGCAGCTTTTTCAGCTCCATGTGCTTTCTGCCAAGCTCCGCCAGTCTGCGGTTGCCCTCCGTGCCGTTTGCAAGCCGGAGGGATACGGCGTTGAACTCCTCTTCCGCCTCTTTTCGTGCATTCTGCTTTTCTGCAAGCTCCTTGGTATAGGCGGCGGTCTGGACGGTGATCCTCTCCAGATATTCCGCTGCATGGGCAGGATCGGACGGGTTCAGATTTTCCGGCAGTGCAGTGGAAAAACGTCCACGCTGCATATCCGCTGTCATGCGTTCCCTGAGCCGTTCGGACTTCTGTTCCATTGCGGAATTCTTTTCTTTCAGGCGGGTCTGGAATCGCTCATACAGGTAGGTGTCGAAGAGCTGCTGGAAGATCTTTTTGCGGTCGTCGCTCTTGGCAGCAATGATCTTCTGGAAATCGCCCTGTGCGATCATCACAGTCTGCGAGAACTGCTCACGGCTCAGACCGAGCAGCTCCTGAATGCGGCGTGTGACTTCCTCCGGACGCTTGGCAAGATAATCCCCCTCCATTTCCAGCAGATACGCCTTGGCGAGGGATTTCGTCACACCGCTGCCACGCTTGGCAAGGCGTTCATATTCCGGTGCTCTCATGACCTCGTAGCGTCTGCCACGCTGTTCAAACTGGAGGATGACATAGGTATCCCCCTTGAAACCGACATAATCGGAACGGAAATTCTTGGCACTGCGTCTTGCTCTGCCTCCGGAGGCTTCGCCGTAGAGTGCAAAGGAGATGGCATCGAAGATGGTGGTTTTTCCGGAACCGGTATCACCGGTGATCAGAAAAATGCCGTCCGTTCCGAGTGCCTCAAAATCAATGGTCGTTTCCTCCGCAAACGGGCCGAATGCGGACATGATGAGTTTCAGCGGCTTCATACCTGTTCCTCCTCCAGTTCTGTGAAAATACGGCGTACAATGGCAAGCTGTTCCTCAGTGGGGCTGACATCGTTGTTCTGAAAGGCAAAGAAATCCGCAAACAGCTCCAGCGGCGACTTGTCCTGAAAGGATTCCACTGCCGCAACATCGGTTTCCGTGGAGGTCTTGGAGTTTTCCACGCTGAATTTCACCATGTTGGGGAAGGTGCTGCGGAGCGTGATGCGAGCGTCCGGCGGTACGATCTCATCGGTCAGCACCACACGCACATAATCCTCTGTATAGCGTGTATTCTGAAGCTCCTCAAAGGTGCCAGATACCGTCCGCACATCATGGGGCAGTCTGACAGGTACCTGCTCGAAGGTAATATCGCCCTTTCCACGCACATCCACAATGAGGAAGCTCTTGTTCTGGTGTTCTTCCGAGAGGGAGTATTTCAGGGGTGAGCCGGCATAGCGGACAGTATTCCGGCGGCAGGACTGGGGCTGATGGAGGTGTCCGAGTGCGACATAATCGAAGGCATCAAAAACCTCCGCACCGATGTTGTCAAGTCCGCCGATGGCGAATTCTTCCGATTCACAGGTACTTGCACCGGTGATGAACTGGTGGGAAACGAGGAGATTCACACGGCTTTGGTCGATCGGGGAATGTGCAAGTACGGCTTTCACTGCGTCCTCATAGGTGGCGATCTCCTCCTCCGGATAGCATCTGCGGACATCCATCGGACGGATGAACGGCAGCAGATGGATCAGCACGGAGCCGTCCGGTGATGCAAAGCTCTGGAGCTTACCGTCAAAGGCAGCAGAAACATGCACACCGCTTTTCTCCAAAAGTCCCGAAAAATAGGAGATTCTTCCGGCGGCATCATGATTGCCGCTGATGATGTAGGAGGGAAGTCCAGCCTCACAAAGTCCGGTCAGGAAGCTGTCAAAGAGACACATTGCATCGACGGAGGGGGCGGCTCTGTCATAGACATCCCCTGCGATCAGGACAGCATCGCACTGCTTGTCCTTTGCCGTCTGCAAAGCCTGTGCAAGCACCTCCTGCTGATCGTCGAGGAGGGAATAATCGTGAAGTCGTTTGCCGAGATGGAGGTCGGCAAGATGCAGAAATTTCATGGGAAAGCTCCTTTCTAACAAGCGTGTTTTCTGAGATATGCAAAGAATCGGGCAGAGGGTTCAAAGGGCGAAAGCCCTTGCCGGTGACATTGCGGTGCGGGGACATTCCCCGTATCATCCGGCAGATACATCTCCTCATTGAAGATATAATCCCTGAATATCAGGCGGAAGAATTTGCAGGTGATGTACAGCACCGCACTGAATACAAGATAACTCAAAGCTTCCATATTGACCATCCTTTCCGATCGCTGTTTGTTTCCATGATCCTATTATAGCAGGTCAGATGTTCAGATTTTGTCAAACTGAAAATTTTTCTGAAAAATTTGTTCTTATTTTGGAAAACAACGAAATACAGGGATTTGTCCGTAATACTCAAGACAAATCCCTGTTGAAAGTGATTATTTGTACTGCTCCAGCACCATGTTCAGCTGCTCCACCATTGCAAGGCGGATGTCGGGGGGAGAAAGGATCTCCGCATTCTCGCCGTACTGCATCAGCCATTTGTAGAAGCTCTGGGAAATGCCGATCTTCGCACGGATGACCACGCAGTCCTCATGCGTTTCGTCATCCGAAGCACTTGCAAATGCACCGAACTGCTCCAGCATTTCATCGAGCAGGAACCGTTTGACACGGAGCCTGACGACCTCGAAGCGTTCCGGCTCGAAAATATCCACCACGGCACCCTCCGGCTTGGAAAGCTGGGGGATCTTTTGCACACGGGAGCCGCTTTCGATCTGCTTCATGCGGTCGATGCGGTAGGTGCGGACATTTCCGGTGGTTTCATCGACGCATTTGAGGTAGAAACGGTCGTTGAAATAGACCACCCTGCACGGGATCATTTCACGCTTTTTCTGGTAGTACACCAGATTGCCACGCAGGTCGGATTTGCCGTAATCGAAGAGGATCTTCTTCTTTTCGGAGATGACCGCATGCACCTTTTCCAGATTTTCCAGCAGGTCATAGGAGGGCGTTTCCCGTCCGTCAAGGGACACACGGCTGATGAGCTGCCGCACCTGTGACTGTGAACAGAGCACCTCAAATTTCCGGATCAGCTGGTGTTTTTTGCGTGGGGAGAGGTATTTGTTGATGCTGACGGAATCGACCAGAAAACGGATCTCATTGAAGGTGAATCCCTTTTTCTTCACATAGTAGAAGCGGGTGTTGTGCGGTCCGGTATAAGTCGCCAGCTGCATGCCCGAGTTTTCCAGACGTTCCAGATCACGCCGGATGGTCACGGGAGCAACATCCTGCATATTGGTTTCCGACTCCAGATACCGCTTGATGTCCTGAATGCTTGCACCGTGCTTTTCGTCCGTGCAGCGTGTCAGATAATCCTGTATGTAAATGATTCTTTCGTGTTCCATCGTTATTTACCGGTCAGACTGAGCATCTGCTGGAACAGGTCAATGTCCTCCTGCTCCACACGGATGTTGGTGACGATCTTTTGTCCCTCCGGATCGGTGACACTGATCTCCAGCACACTTCCGACCGAAATGCTTTTGCCGGCATAGCCGAAGAACTGAACGAATTTCGGGTGACGGTCACGGAATTTTTCGAGCATGGGTTTGATATGCAGCATTGCCATTGGGTTCATATCGGAATTCCTCTTTTCTTTGATATTGTTGTGTTGCAGTATTATTATAGCATATTCCGGAGGGAAAATCAACCTCCCAGTAAAAACCGCTGAATCCGGATGATGTCGGTCACTTTACCGGAGAATTCCGCTTTTGCAGACTGCTTCTTTGCCGTGGTCAGGTCAAAGGCATCCACTCTGCCGTCGCCGTTCACATCCATCTCAAACGCCGCCGGTGCCGCATAGCCGTAGAGTGCCAGCTCGTTCATCTCACCGCCTGCCTTGACGATCTTCAGGCAGTCCGTCGGGGCGGAATCTGCGGTCAGGGTCATGGCACGGTACATATAGCCGCCCAGATCGCTCGACCACAAAAGCTCATCCGTGTACGCATCATAGACGGAAATGCCGCCCGTGCCGTAGGTGTCATAGACACCGAAGCCCGTGAAGCTGTAGGGCTTGTCAAATTTCGCATAGCAGGTAATATTGCCGGCGTTGACATTCGTGGAGGGCTTTTCGAGTCCTGCGGTGCTGCCGTAGATCATGGACGGCATTGTCTGCGGTTCATCGAACATCCGGAAGAACTGGTTGAGCGTGGCATCCTCCGGTGCGGCGGTCAGGTCATTGATCTCCGTGGAAAAGTCCGCTGTCAGGCAGATGGACTCCGGTGCGATGTACTGCCCCTTGCCGTTGATGATCTCCTCCGGTACGGCAGCGGTGCGGACAAAGACCGGTGTTTCGGACACATCCAGCGTCACGGCACCGTCACGGACTGCAAGCTCCGAGGTCGTGCCCTCGGCATATTCCGATGGAACAGTCAGATAGGCATAGGCAGCATCCCCGATGGAAAGGGAATGCTCCGCAATCACCTTGTCCTCATTTGTCGGCGACCAGAGGCAGTAGATGCTCTCGCCCGTTCCACGGTCGGTGAACTGATAGCAGCTCACGCCGTCCTTTGAGAGATCCTTCGTAAAATCAGCGTTTTCGAGCACTTCCGTCATGCAGGAAACATAGTACCACGCTTTCTTTTTCTCCCAGCTGCCCTTCTGCGTCACAAGTCCGGAGTCATAGTACACGCCCTCGCCCTCGTCACGAAGCTGGAATTTTGAAACTCTGTCCACGCCCTCAGCAATGGCGGCGAGGTAGGTTCTCGCCACTCTCTGGGCATATTTCAGCTGGAAATTCTCGTTGTCGTGGTTGTCCGTGCCCTCGATCTCACAGTCGGACATGACGACCTCAAATTCCGAGATCCACAGCTCCGTGCCCGGTGCATTCTCGTCGATCCATGCCTGCAATGCGTGGATCCTGTCCACAAAGCTGCTGTCCTCGGGATTGGCAGTATCCGGACCAATATGCACATTGATGATGTCCACTGCAAATTTTCCGTCCGTGCGGTTGTAGTCGAACCAGAGCTTCATTTCATCGAGGTAGTCGATCATGGTCGCCGTTCCTACAAGTCCGCCCATGGCGAGCTTGAATTCCGGATCGGCGGTCTTGACACCGGCGTTCGGGATCGTCCCCTCATGCCCGTCATAGTCCGCTGAACACATTGCTGCCAGCTCATAGGGTGTGAAGTAATTTGCCTTGCCGGCCCAGCCCTTATTTGGTTCGTTGGAGTTCTCCAGTGCCTTCAGCAGACCCATGCCGACTTTGACCTCCTGTGCATCCGTGATGATAATGGTGGAAAGGTCGATGTCCTTGTTGCTGCCGTACCGTGCCGCCACCTGATAGAGTGTCTGTGCATGGACGGCGTAGCTTGCAGGGTCAAGGGTATCCGCACCGGCAGGGACGGGGATCTCCGGCACGGAATCCGCATCGCCGGAAATCACGGAGCTGCCAGCCTGAAAGCATGGAATAATGTCGATATTCTGGTCTTTCATGGAGGCGTAAAAGCTGTCCATATCGCCCCATGTGCCCTGTGTGAACTTGGTTTTGCCGCTTGCATCCAGCAGCCAGTTGAAATTGTGGTACTCACGCACATTGCCGCCTGCCATGATCGCCGTCATCGGATCGTCAATGAACGCATTGAAGCCGATGATGCCGCCGGCGGTGAGGCTGATCTGCTCGGAGGTGTTGGGCTTGGGTGCGGTTTTCGCTTTCTGCTCCGCTGTCAGTTCGGACGCAAAATAGCCATAGACCGCAAGCTCCGCCACGCCGCTGTCGCCCGCCGGAGTGGAAAAGCGGAGGTAGCGTGTGGGCTTCGGAGCTTCAAACGTCAGCCCACGCCAAGCATTGTACCAGTCAGTCGTGAATGCACCGATCTCCTCCCATGCGAACGGCTCTCCGGCTTCCACCTTCCATTCATTGACACCATTGGAGTCCATGAAGCAGATGCCGGTGATGACATAGTTCGCCCCGAAGTCGATGTAAAAGGAATCATCCCCGAATGCCTGCATGTTCGGCTTCCAGTTGGTGTGGTCGGTCGCTTCCCAAAGCTCCGGATCCACGCTCGTATTTTCCGGCGAAGCCGGCACCTTGTCCTGATCGTCGAACAGAACGGATGCATCTCGCAGGTAATCCGCACCGAGGTGCACCAGATTTTCGTCCATCACCGTGAATTGTGAAATATCCAGCAGTGCAGGCTCCTCCGCCGCCGCAGAAGCAGGAAGTGCACCCGTGCAGAGCAGGAGTGCGGTAAGGAATGCAGTTAGTTTTCGTGTATATTGCATAGTTTTCTCTCCTTTTCACAATTGGTTTTCTACCATATGTATATAATAGCATAACTCTGTCAAAAAGTCAATGGAGAACGCAAACAAAGCACTATGCAAAATGCATAAAATTCTAAGCGTAGATTTGTACCAGATTGCCTATACCGTGGAAAATGAGGAAGCAAAGCCGACAAATCTTGACATTTTTTGATGCAGGGTATAAAATAATAAGTATGAAATATACAAAAAGGAGAATACATATGCAGGACAAAACAAGAGAAGTATTCCGGAACGCCCCCGTTCCGGTGGCAGTACTGACAAACATCATCCCCTCGATCGTGAGCATGATCATGGTGCTCTTCTATAATCTGGCGGATACCTTTTTCATTGGACAGACCAAGGATCCGCTGATGGTGGCGGCGGTTTCTGTCGCAACACCGGCATTTCTGCTGTTCATGGCGGTGGGTATGCTCTTCGGCATCGGCGGCACCTCCCTGATTTCGAGAACCCTCGGTGAAGGGGACGAACACCGTGCAAGACGCATTTCCTCATTCTGTTTCTGGACGGGACTGGGGATCGGCGTGGTTTCCATGCTCCTCATGATCTGCTTCAGCCGTCCGGTCTGCATGCTCATCGGTGCAAGTGCCGACACAGTGGGCTATGCTTCGCAGTACCTTTCCATTGTTGCAATGGGTATCCCGTTCCTCATCCTGAGCAACGCATTCAGCAATATCATCCGTGCAGAGGGAAAACCCGTCATTGCAATGGCTGGCATGATCGCCGGCAATCTGGTGAACATCGTGTTCGACCCCATCATGATCCTTGTGCTTGGCTGGGACGTGGCAGGTGCGGCGATCGCCACCGTGCTCGGAAACCTCGTATCCACGGCAATTTACCTCTTCCATCTGCTCTCTAAGAAGTCCATCCTCTCCATCCATCCGAAGCACTATCGGGTGAGAAAGGGCATTGCCGCCGGTGTCTGTGCGATCGGTATTCCGGCATCCCTCAACAGCGTCCTGATGAGTTTTTCCAACATCATCATCAACAACCTGATGCAGCGGCACGGCGACATGGCAGTTGCCGGTCTTGGCGTTGCAATGAAGGTCAACATGATCGTGGTCATGCTCCTGATCGGTCTTGGCACCGGCATCCAGCCGCTGCTGGGCTACTGCTTCGGTGCGGGCAACCGGAAACGCTACATGGCAGTCCTGAAATTCTCCCTCTGCCTTGCTCTCGGTCTGAGTGCAGTGATGACAGTGATCTGCTATGTATTCGCAGGGCCGCTGGTCACAGCATTCCTCGATCATGCGGATGCCTATGGCTTCGGCATGCAGTTTGCAAGGATCTACATTTATTCCGGTCCCATCCTTGGTGTGCTGTTCGTGCTGATGAATGCGATCCAGTCCACGGGTGCAGCACTGCCCTCCCTGATCCTTTCCCTGAGCCGTCAGGGTATCCTCTTCATCCCGACCATCCTGATCCTGAACACCTTCCACGACGCAAGGATCCTTTCCATGGCACAGCCCATCACGGACTACCTCGCAACGACGGTTGCAGCGATCCTGTTCATTGCGACCTACCGGAAATATCTGAAGGATATGCCGGAAACTGCGGAATCCAGTCAATAATTTCAAAAAACCGCCGCACAGCCAGAAACTGTGCGGCGGTGTTGCTGTTCAGGAAAATGTCCTTATCACTTTGATCGTACCGATGATATGGCGGTTGAAGTTTTCCAGCTCCTGTGCAGGAATCCAGAGTTCCTGATGACGATGGTTTCCAACCGTCTGCACAGCAAACTGACTGCAATAATCGTCCTCCACTTCAAACTGCGTGACATAACCCTTATGATCTGCCAGATCACGGACAGTCCATTTCTGAGCGATCTCACATGCATATTCTTCATTCAGCACAGGGTAAAAGATCGGCTGTTCCGGCAGACGGGGCGGAAATGCCCTGTATCCGCTTTCTGCGATCAAATCCAGTTCCGCTGTGCCAACGGGTCGATACAGTGTCATAGATTTCTCCTTTAGTCAAGCTTCATCCCCGATCTGCAATGAATGTAAAATTCCTCCTGACTCGGCTTCCAGCCCTTTTCCTTGGGCGGGAACTGTGCATCAAACACAGCAACAGCGGCTTCATCCTCGCAGGGGGCACTTGCGGTGCTTTCATGGAAATACCATCTTCTGCCATCCAGTGCGCCGGGTTTCAGCTCCTTGCAGAGCATTGCCATCGGGACATAACCGCCCTCCAGACAAATGTTGTGCTTCTGACAGCTCACAAAGCCGCTTCCCACATAATTCGCAGGACTGCCGAAAATGACAATTGCATCATAGCCCAGCTCCAGTGCTCCTGCAAAGGAATGCTCCAGCAGACGCTTGCCGTAACCTTTACGCTGGTACGCCGGATGGATGCAGAGGGGTCCAAAGGAAAGAATGACCTTTTCCTCGCCGGATGCGTCGATCAGCTTCGATCTTGTGTACATCACATTGCCGATGATCTCGCCGTCCTTCTCCAGCACGAACGCCAGCTCCGGCACAAAATCCGGATGCTCACGCATCACATGCACAAAATAATGCTCATTGCAGCCCGGAACATACTGGTTCCAGAATGCTTCACGAGTGAGTTCTTCCACTGCACGGTAGTCAGCAGGTGTTTCCAGTCGGATGATGATATTTTCGTTCATGATAATTACCTCCAAAGACTTTTGTTTTTTCTGCAAATCCTATGGGAGGTCTGTGTGATTCTATCTCTGACCTCCCGATCAGGATACAATCTCCTTTTTGTTGAAATGCTTCAAACACTTCTCTCCTTACTCATCATTATTTTTTAATCGTTTGTTTGCCGCAACTGTCAGAAGCAGAACGATGATGTCATCAATCGGGCCGGGGACGAGATCAACAGGCGACACAATGTAGGCAATGACTGCGATCAGCAAAATGATTTTAGTGGACCCTTTCATGACAGCACTTCCTTTCTGAAAAGCATGCTTTTGCCAGTTCCGACATTTTTATTATAGCACTGTTTTTCGGTTGTGTCAAGTCAGATCATCCTTTTACCACGCCTGCACAGAACAGCCGCTTCACCGGCTCGACCAGATCCTTCTGCTGCTCCATCACCTCGTCAATGTCCTTGTAGGCAAAACGGCACTCCTCCGGTACATCCTGTTTTCCCAGCTTGCCCAGTACAACGCCCTTGGATTTCAGATCATTCATGACCATATCCACACGGAACTGCTCCATTGCAGCGGTACGGGAGTACTTTCTTCCGGCACCGTGCGAGGAGGTGCAGAAGCTTTCAGGATTGCCCAGACCACGCACAACATAGCTGTAGCTGCCCATTGCCCCCGGAATGACTGCCAGCTCTCCGGCACCTGCACGCACCGCACCCTTGCGGTGCACCCAGACCTCTTTTCCATAATGTGTTTCCAGTGCAGCATAATTATGGTGGCAGTTGATCTCACCCGTGAATTCAGGCACCATTCCCAGATATTTCTCCGTGTAGACCCCGAAGATCTCCTTGACCTTTGCCAGCATCACAGCACGGTTCTCAAAGGCGTAATCCATCGAGAGCTGCATCCAGTTCAGGTACTGCTGTCCCTGCTTCGTGTCAGCCGGCAGGAAGGGGAGTGTCCACTCCGCCGGAACGGAGGAATACCACTTTGCATTCAGCTCCTGTGCAATGCGGTTGAAATACTGCCCGACCTCATTGCCGAAATGACGGCTGCCGGAATGCAGCATGATCGCACACATACCATTTTCATTCTCCTGCAGCTCAATGAAATGGTTGCCGCCGCCCAGCGTACCGACCTGATAGCAACCGCTTTCCAGAAAGGGGAGCAGTGCGGTGTCCTGTTCGTATTTGTCCATCTCCTCCTTTGCACGGTCGAGCACGGCGGAGGGCTGGGGCTTTTTATAATTGTTGCGTCCGGTGGGGATGCCACGCAGGATATTGCCGATGATCGTATGCAGCACACTGCCGCTGCCGGTCATGGTTTCACGCAGGAGCTGTACGGGAATGTTCGTCTGCACAAAGCCCATGCCGCAGCCGATGTCCACGCCCACGGCATTCGGGATGAGCACGCCCTCACAAGCCAGCACCCCCCCGATGGGCATGCCCTTTCCCTGATGTGTGTCGGGCATGAGTGCGATGTGATCGACTGCAAACGGGAGCTTTGCCAGATGCTCCGCCTGTTCCATGCAGCCCTCCTCCACGGCTTCGGGCGATGCACACCAGATCTGAATGGGCAGTCCGTTTTCTGTATCATGTATGAACATATGAATGACCTCCTTGTTGTTTCTTGATGTTTCCAGTATAGCACATCCCGAATCCAGAATCATGTAAAAAATTCTGCGAGAGGAGCCGCAGAAGATTTAAGGATTATTTCATAATTTCTATGCTACAATGGAATCACAACAAGGAAAGGAGCATATGACATGTATCTCAACATTCTGAAAAAGGATCTCAAACGCAAAAAGGCGATGAATGTGATCCTGCTGATTTTTATCATTCTGGCGACGATGTTTGTATCCTCAAGCGTGAACAACATCCTCACCATCTCCACGGCTCTGGAAGATTATTTTGCAGCCGCCGGCGTGCCGGATTACCTTCTTGCCACAACGGGCAGTGCGGCAGATGAATCTGTCAAACAGGCATTTGCAGATGTGCCGGAGATCACGGACTGCAAAACAGAATCCATCATTTACATGAACGGCGAAGTGTTCTTTGTGGAGGATGAACCGATCGACTTCGGGAATACTGCCATGTACACGAATTTCTCTGAAGCGAGTCTCTGCTATTTCGATGCGGACAACCAGCCCATCACGGAAGTGAAGGAAGGCACGGTATTTGTTGCGGTCAAGCCCATGAAGGAGGCAGGTCTGGAGGTCGGCGATGTGCTGGAGATCCGCATGGAAGGTGTGTCCGTCTCCCTGACCGTTGCCGGTGTCTGCAAGGATGCCGTCCTCGGTTCGGATCTGATGGGCAATGTCCGCTTGCTGGTGAATGAAAAAGATTTTGCACAATTCAGCGGCATTCCGGACAGCTTATTCGGCAAACTCTGGTATGTGAATACCACGGATGTTGCAGCCGTGACAGATGCACTCGCCGATGCAAAGGGCATTACCTTCAACGGCGACCGTGCTATGATCAAAATGGCGTATGTGCTGGATATGGTCATTGCCGGCATCCTGCTCGTGGTGAGCATCTGCCTGATTCTCATTGCCTTTGTCGTGCTCCGCTTCACCATTACATTCACCCTCTCCGAGGACTTCCGTGAGATCGGTGTCATGAAAGCCATTGGTATCCGCAATACTGCCATCCGCAGTCTGTATCTCGTGAAATATTTCTTCACGGCAGTCATCGGTGCAGCGATCGGCTTCTTCGGCAGTATTCCCTTTGCCAATCTCCTGATCGGCAGCGTGTCCGATTCCATCGTGCTGGAACATCATAACATCGTATTCATCAATCTGCTCTGCTGCATCTTTGTGGTTCTGCTGATCCTGTTCTTCTGCTACACCTGCACTGCACAGGTCAGAAAACTCTCCCCCCTCGATGCCATCCGCAGCGGTCAGACGGGCGAACGTTTCAGCAAAAAGGGCATTCTGCGGCTGGGCAAGACATCCGGCAGACCTGCATTTTTCATGGCACTCAATGACATCCTGAGCAGCCCGAAACGCTACGCAACCATCATTCTGACCTACACGCTTTGTACCGTTCTTGTATTGATCCTTTGCAACGGTGCAAATACCCTGCGTTCTGATAAGCTGATCCATGCCTTTGGTATGTACAAGAGTGATCTGTATCTTTCTTCAGCAGATATGGATGTGCTCAATGCACTCTCAACCGGCGGTGAAGTCCTGATGCAGGAAAAGATCGACGAGATCGAAAAAACACTTGCCGAGGAGGGAATGCCGGCAGAGTGCACCATCGATATGGCATACAGATTCAACTATGCCCATGGTGACAGGACATTCACCTCCATGACCCTGCAGGGTGTGAATACAACGACGGATTACTATTCCTACCATGAGGGCACGCCGCCGCAGAATCCGTCCGAAGCTGCCATTACGCCCACCGTATCCGAAAAGCTGGATGCAGGTATCGGCGATACCATTACCTTCCACGACGGCACACAGGAACACAAACTCCTTGTGACCGCCATCTACCAGAGCATGAACAATCTCGGTGAGGGTGTGCGTCTGCATGAGGATCTGAAGCAAGATTACAGCAATGCGATCGGCTTCTTCCAGTTCCAGCTGAATTTTGAAGATCATCCGGATGAAGCAGAAATTGCAGAGCGTGCAGAACGCATTGCAGAGCTGTTCGATATTGATATGCCGAAGACTGCCGGCGAGGTCGTAGAAGAAACGACCGGCGTTGCAGGAACGATCTCCGCAATGCGTACCATGATGCTGGTGCTGAGCATGATCATCATTGCGATGGTGACACTGCTCATGGAACGTTCCTTCATCGCAAAAGAACGTGGTGAGATCGCCATGCTCAAGGCAATGGGTTTCCGGACCGGAACGATCATGAGCTGGCATTCCCTGCGGTTTGTCATCATCGGCATTCTGTCCGTCATCATTGGTGCGGCGGCATCTCCGGCACTCACAAAGCTCTGCCTTGATCCGATATTCAAGATGCTGGGTGCAAGATTCGGCGTACCGTTCGAGATCAAGCCCCTTGAAGTATTCGTGATCTATCCCGCTGTCATCCTTGCAGTAACCATCATCAGTGCACTGCTCACATCCCTGTATACCAAGACCATCACTGCCGCACAGGCATCCGGCATCGAATAAGAAAGGAAAATTGTTATGAATATGTTAGAAGTCAGAGATCTCTGCAAGACCTACATCGTCAACAAGCGTCAGAACAACGTGCTGAAGAATGTGAATTTCAGCATTGCCGAGGGGGAGATGGTTGCCGTCATGGGACCGTCCGGCTCCGGCAAATCGACCCTGCTCTACACCGTATCCGGCATGGATACCGTGACCTCGGGAAGCGTCAGCTTCTGCGGAAAGAGCATCGGCAAAATGCACGAAAAGGAGCTTGCAGACCTGCGTCTGGATGAAATGGGATTCATTTTTCAGCAAATGTACATGTTAAAAAACCTCACAGTACTTGACAACATCATGCTTCCTGCGGTACAATCTAAGAAGAGCACTGAAAGCCGCAAAGAGATCACGGAGCGTGCACACACACTGATGCGGAAGCTCGGCATCATCGAAACAGCGGACAACGACATCAACGAGGTGTCCGGCGGTCAGCTCCAGAGAGCCTGCATCTGCCGCAGCATGATCAACCGCCCGAAGATGATCTTTGCCGATGAGCCGACCGGTGCACTCAACCGCACCTCCTCCGATGAGGTGATGGAGGAGCTTGGAAAGCTCAATGCGGACGGTACGACCATGATGCTCGTGACCCATGATGTCAAGGTAGCGGCAAGATGCACAAGGGTGCTTTTCATCGGTGACGGCAACATCAAGGGTGAGTACAATCTGGGTCAGTACGGAAGTACCTCACAGCTGCGTGAGCGTGAACGTGCACTGAACAACTGGCTCCTCGAAATGGGCTGGTAAGTGCGGATAGACAGCCAAAGCCCTTGCGGATAGAGGGCTTTGGCTTTTGGGAGGCAATCATATGACGGATATTCTGATCGTGGAAGATCACAAGGAACTTGCGGACCTGCTGTGTGACTTTCTCCGTGCGGAGAATTACACGGTTTCGGTCGCTGATACGGGAGAAAAAGCCTTGCAGCTGTACGAGAAGTACGGTGCAAGGCTCATTGTGCTGGATATTATGCTCCCCGGCATGGACGGTTTTGCAGTCTGCCGGAAAATACGGGAGGACAGCAACACCCCCATCCTGATCGTAAGTGCAAAGACGGGAAAAGAGGATAAGCTCAGCGGACTTTTGCTCGGTGCGGATGACTACATCGAAAAGCCCTACGACATTGACATTATGCTCGCAAAGATCAGCGGAATTTTCAAGCGGCGGTATGCGGTCGATGAAATCACGGACGGCTGCCTGAAGCTCAACAGGGTCAGCCGGACAGCATACAAAAACGATGTGCCGCTGGAGCTGACCGCAAAGGAATTCGACCTGCTCACGCTCCTGATCGAAAACAAGGGTAAGGCTCTGCGGAAAGAGTACCTGTTCAGCCAGATCTGGGGGAGCGACAGCTTTTCGGAGCAGCAGACGCTGACAGTGCATATCAAGTGGCTCCGCCAGAAGATCGAGGATGATCCCAAGCATCCGCAGAGGATCCTGACTGTGTGGGGAGTGGGTTACAAGTATGAAGGCGTTTAACAGAATTGCAGCGGCGGTCACTGCGGTGATCATCCTCGTATTTGCCGCCGCCAATTTTCTGCTCCTCACCCAAGAGGGAACAAGCGGCAGGGCGTACAGGGTGGAGATCAGCCGTCTTGTGCATGCCATGGAAAACGGCGGCACCCCCGACCTTTCACAGTGCAGCTATGTGACGGCGGTCGTTCCCTATGGTGAGGACTTCTACACCGCCGAAAGCGACTACGTCATCCGTGAGATCGGCGGCGAGCTGTACCGCTTTGATTACAGGACGGAAGAAAACAGTGACAAAAACAGAAACCTCCTGCTCGTCAATGCCCTGCTTGCAGTGATGGCGGCGGTCATGCTTGCCGTCCTGCTCTACATCCGTCTGAACATTCTCAGACCGTTTGAGAAACTCTCAAACGTTCCCTATGAGCTTTCCAGAGGCAATCTCAGTTCACCAGTCAAGGAAATGAAAAACCGCTTCTTCGGGCGGTTTCTCTGGGGTGTGGATCTTCTGCGTGAGAATATGGAGCAGCAGAAGGAGCGTGAGCTGGATCTGCAAAGAGAACGGAAAATGCTCCTCCTTTCGCTTTCCCATGACATCAAAACGCCCCTTTCAGCGATCAAGCTCTATGCCAAGGCACTCTCCAAGGGGCTGTACAAAAGTTCTGAAAAACAGGCGGAGATCGCTGAAAGCATCAACACCAAGGCGGACGAGATCGAGAGCTATGTTTCGCAGATCATCGCCGCATCACGGGAGGATTTCCTGAGTCTGGATGTGAACATGAGCGAATTCTACCTCTCGGAGCTGGTGACACAGATCCGGCAGTACTACACCGAAAAGCTTGCACTCATCAAAACGGATTTTACCGTTGCAGAATACAGCAATTGCCTGCTGACCGGAGATCTTGACAGGAGCGTGGAGGTCATCCAGAACATGATGGAAAATGCTGTGAAATACGGTGACGGCAGATCCATCGGGATCCGCTTTGCCGAGGAGGATGGATGCATCCTCGTGACCGTGCAGAACAGCGGATGCACATTCAACGATGCAGACCTGCCGCACATGTTTGAAAGCTTCTGGCGTGGAACCAACGCAGAGCATGAGAAGGGGAGTGGTCTGGGACTGTACATCTGCCGCCAGCTGATGCGGAAGATGAACGGCGAGATCTTTGCAGAGATTGCCGACGGCTGCATGCATGTAACTGCGGTGTTCGGCAAGGCGTGACCGCCGTCCGGTGCATTACTGCCTGAAAGAGCCTCCGAAAAAAACTCTGTAAAAAATCAGTCAACTGTGGTATAATAAAAATAACACAGGAGGCTGATTTTTAATGGGAAGACGAAAAAGAGAACCAATGAGCGAGCACAAGAAGAACATCATCGGGATGCTGCTGGAAGAGTACGACATCCGCAGTGCAAAGGACATCGAGGACGCTTTGAAAGACCTGCTCGGCGGCACGATCCAGGAGATGCTGGAGTCCGAAATGGATGAGCATCTGGGCTACAGTGCGTACGAGCGATCCGACAATCCCGACTAC
>JAFTQJ010000035.1 GCA_017462785.1 Oscillospiraceae bacterium
AATCAAAGCCCTTTTGACAGCCGCCCTTTGTCTGACTTCTTCCATTACAGCGATTCCTGCAAATGCGGCAGAGGTGGAAGTGGAGCTTGCGATCAAGTATAAGACGGATACTTTCACATATACGAGTACTCCTTTTTATGCTGGTTTCAAACTTAGCTCACCCATGTCGGTGAAGCCGGATTTCATGGTATTGGGCGAGGCATATATTGATGCAAACCCGACAGAAGTGTACGGCTATATCGTGTGCGGAGTCAATGAATGGAGTGAGGAAGCAATCTATTTCGTCTTTGCTGAAACCGTTCAGGAACAGTTCGGCGATATAGAATTGAAGAAAGGTGACCTTTTCACGCTCAATGATGACTGGTCCGTCACTGCTTTTTGCACCTATCCCCAGCCGATCGCTCCTAGATCGCCCGGACAGGAACCGTTTACATGGGAATATCTCGGAAACGGCGTTGATTTGTTTGGAGAAGAGTTTGAAAAGGTTATTCGTATGCAGCAGGTCTTTGCACATATCGATTTTTATGAGGAAGTGTCGGTCGAGAGCGTGTGGTGCAGCTTCGATCTTCTTAAGGATCTGCCCTATGTAAAGGGCGATGTGACCGTGGATGATCTTCTCACCATCACTGACTGTCTTGCCATCAACAAAAACCTGATGGCAGGCACACCGCTGAACAGCTATGCAACGCTTGCCGGTGACATCAACGAAAACGGCATGCTTGACTCCGCCGATTCCCTTTCCATCCTGAAAGAAGTGCTCCAGATTACGGAGAATTTTCAGTGATACAGGTTCTTTAGCCGCCCGTCACAGTACGGGCGGTTCTTTCAGCTTGTCAAAAAAGTCTTTTTTGGGGATTAGTATCAAGCCTGAATGATGCAGATGATGCCGCCGGTGAGCAATCCGAGCGACAGGAGAACCAAGGCAATGCAGACGATTGTCAGGATGATCGCTTCTGTGTGCATTTCCTGCATATCTTCCCTCAGATACGGTTGTTTACGCCGCCGTTTGGAGGGGACAAAGCAAAGCTCCGCTTCCTTGCAGTCAATATACTTTGCGGCTTTTCTGTTCATCGTTTCAAGATGGAATTCCCTTTGTTTTCCTGAAAACGGATGCACACAGCGGATACGCAGATCATAGACAACAATCGTATATGGTAAGCCTTTTACAGTTTTTCGTTTTACCCATTTTCGTTCACATGAGAGCACTTGACCGATGCAGGTACGTCCTTTTTCATCAAAACGGACGGTTTCCTCCCGTTTCAGTGTCCTGCCAACAAAGGCAATCACTGCACAGAGTGCAGCCGCCAGCGAAAATATGAAACAGCACAGAATCTCCTCGATCATGGTTGCGGTACCTCCTGAAAAATGATTGCAGTTTGCTGGAGTGCTTGTTTCTGCATTCGCAGAAAGGAAAGATAGAGAAAACGAAAAGTAAGGGGGAGTTTTTTGCAAAAAACTCCCCCTCTCTCTCAAACAGTCCACCGGACTGTTTGAGAGATTCACCCCTGAAAAAAGCGACGGCATTAGGAGATTTCGCTCACTGCGGTGAGCGACAAGGGGCTTTGCCCCTTGACCCCACGACCTTTTTGAAAAAAGGTCGATCAAAAACTTTTGTCCCTGCCTTCGGCTTTAAGAGAACGGTTCTCCGACAGGCTATATTGAACAAATCCTGCCGGAGGTTCCGCAATTATAATACAGACAGTTTCTGGAACTGTTCCTTCAATGCCGGATAGATCTCACGATAGAGCTGGTAATATTTCTCGTATTCCGGTACGTTCTCCGCAACAGGCTCCTGCACGTTCGCTGGGTGGATGATCGCATCACAAGCCTCCGGAACGCTCTTGTACATGCCGGCACCCACTGCCGCCAGAATGCCAACGCCCAGTGCCGGACCCTCCTTGGAATCCACCGTCTTGACCGGACAGTCATACAGGTCAGCGAGCATCTGCCGCCATACAGGGGAGGAACCGCCGCCGCCGCATGCCATCATATCACTCACGGAAACGCCCATTTCACGGCATACCTCCACGCAGTCACGCAGGGAATAGGTCACGCCCTCCATCACCGCACGCAGCATGTCACGCTTTTCATGGATCGCAGACAGACCGAAGAACACACCTCTTGCATTCGGGTCAAGATGCGGTGTACGCTCACCCATCAGATAGGGGAGGTACAGCAGCTTGTTGGCACCGATCGGGGATTCCAGAGCCGCCTTGTCCATCAGATAGTACGGGTCAACGCCCATCGCCTTTGCCGTTTCCTTTTCTGCATTGCAGAAATTGTCACGGAACCACTTGAGGGAAAGACCTGCACCCTGCGTTACACCCATGACGTGCCAGCAGTCCGGCACTGCACAGCAGAAGGTGTGCACTCTGCCGCCCTTGTCAATCGTGATCTCCGATGTATGGGCAAAAACAACGCCGCTTGTGCCGATGGTCGTGAATGCTCTGCCATCCTGCACCACGCCCGTTCCGACTGCCGCCGCCGCATTGTCACCGGCACCGCCGACCACGATCGTGCCGGCTTTCAGACCGCATCTCGCAGCCGCTTCTGCGGTCAGTCCTCCGGTCACTTCCGGACTCTCATAGACCTTTGCCAGCATGGACTTGTCGATCTCAAGCTTCTCCAGCACCTCATCCGACCACTGACGCTTCGGGATGTCGAGGAGCTGCATGCCGGAGGCATCGGAAACCTCGGTCGCAAATTCACCCGTCAGGCAGAAACGCACATAGTCCTTGGGCAGGAGAATATGGCGGCATTTCTCATAATTTTCAGGTTCATTGTTCCGCACCCACAGGATCTTGGATGCCGTAAAGCCCGTCAGTGCGGGATTTGCTGTGATCTCGATCAGGCGTTCCTTACCGACTCTTTCGGTGATTTCATCGCATTCCTTTGCGGTTCTCTGGTCGCACCAGATGATGGAATTGCGGATCACATTGCAGTCCTTGTCCAGCATGACAAGACCGTGCATCTGACCGGAAAGTCCGATGCCCTTCACTTCGTCAGCGGATACGCCGCTTTTGTCCATGACTGCCCTGATGGTTGCAAATGCCGCCTCACGCCAGTCCGCCGGATCCTGTTCTGCGTAGCCGTTTTTCGGCTGATACATGGGATATTCGATAGTATGGGAAGCGATGACCTTACCCATTTCATCGAACAATACGGTCTTGGTGCCGCTGGTACCAAGATCCACACCAATTACATAAGCCATAGAATTACACTCCATTCTGCATTTTCCTCCGGCAATGAGCTGTGCCGGTCAGCTGATTCTATTATACTATATTTTCCCCATTTTGGCAAGGGGTTTGTGGAAATTTCCGGTTGTACCTCAAAATCATCTGCCATCCGCCAGCGGAAAAGCAGATCTCCCTCTGAAATTACTCATTTTCGCCTAAAAGAAAATAATTATCGAAATTCAATAAAAAGTACTTGACAAATGATATTCCATGTGCTATAATGGGAACAACATCAAACCCAAGACGGAGGTAACAACTATGTGGAACAAAACCAAATCCTTACAGCTCTCGATCATTCTCGTGCGTGTGCTGTTCGTGTTCATCCCGCTCCTGATGCTCTGTGTGCCGGTCATCACTGAATGGTATGATGCCGTGTACGGCGAGGGGATCGGGCTTCTGGGAGGACGTGTCGCTCTGCCGCTTTCCATCTGCCTGTATCTGGCGGCAGTCTGCGGCATGGTCTGCCTGTGGGCACTCGGACGGCTTTTGCAGAACATCCGGAAAGACGAGGTATTCACCGCTGCAAACTGCAAGCATCTGCGTGTGATTTCATGGTGCTGTCTGCTGGCGGCGATCCCGTTCGGCGTATTCGGCATCTGGCGTTCCCTGAGCTTTGTCGTGGCACTGGCGGCGGCGTTTTTCGGACTGATCCTGCGTGTGCTGAAAAATGTCTTTGAGAAAGCCGTAGAGCTGAAAGAAGAAAACGACTACACCATTTAAGGAGGTTTCCCATGCCGATTATTGTAAACTTAGATGTGATGATGGCGAAGCGGAAGATCTCCTCCGGTGAGCTTGCGAAGAAGATCGACATCACACCTGCCAATCTCTCCATCCTCAAGACTGGAAAAGCCAAAGCCATCCGCTTTTCCACGCTCGAAAAGATCTGCGAGATCCTACAGTGCCAGCCCGGCGATATACTGGAATTCAGAGAAGAGGAGGAAGAAACATGACCGTGAAAAAAGGATTGCAAGTGACTGCGGCTGTTCTGGGCGTGCTCCTGTTTGCCGTTGCTGCGTCTTTGATCTGGGAGCTGTTCACCTATGTGAATGCGGTTCCGGATGTGACTGTGAATGGTCCTGTTCATGCGGTTTCCGGCAGCACACTGCATATCACGGAGCTTGCGGATATCGAAACAGAAAAGGCGATTTCCATGAGTATGTGGTTTGACGCTGATGACACCACCCCCGTGAATGCCCATGTCACAAATGACAGCCAATCCCTGTATGTCGGTGACAGTGAGGGAACGCTGGAGGTGACGGTCTGGGCAAGGGGCGAAATGTCCGAATCCAGAGAAGCGAAAGTGACCGTCATTGTAGAGGCGGAGGATGCCGGATGAAACGGCATCTGAAGCGTGCGGCTCCCTATTTTGCGGCATTTCTGGCACTCCTCCTCGTGGAGATCCTCATCGGCAGATTCGCCTCCGGCTGGATCCGGAGCTATGCCGGAGATGTACTTGTACTGCCGCTGCTCTTCTGCCTGATCCGCATATTTACGAACTGCCTCCCCCGAACGCTTCCCCTCTGGCTGTTCGCCCTCGGGTGTTTCACGGAGCTTTTGCAGCTCCTCCGTTTTTCCGAAATACTGGGCTTTGCGGAGGGGTCCCTCCCTGCCGTCATCCTCGGCACAAGGGCGGACTGGGCGGATATCCTCTGCTACGCCCTCGGAACGCTGCTCACCATGCTTGTACTGCGACTGAAAGGAGATTTCCATGACTGAATCCTACCAAGATATTTACGCTGCACCGGATGCAGCGGATCCGCCGGAAACGAATGCTCCGGAGGAAAAGCCTGCCAATGCCTTTGAGCAGAAAGAAAGGATCCTTGCATTTCTGGCGATGCTGGCTGGTTTTCTGTTCATCCGCCTGTGCCTGTACCATGTCACAGGACTGCTGACAACGGTACTGTTCTGCCTGATCTTCACGCTTTGCATCCTCTATCTGCGAAAAAGCGGCAGGACATTCCGCCGTGAGCACAAGCTTCTTGCGGCGGTCTGCTATCTGTTTTCGCTGGTCTACACCATCACCGCAAACAGCCTGCTCAAATCGCTGAACACCGTTTTTCTCCTGATCGCCGGCAGTCTGCTGATCTATACGGTCTGCCATACGGACAAGAACGTGTTCCGGTTTTTGCCCTACTCTCTGGGAAAAGCCCTCTTTACCGCACCGTTTGCCAACTTCGGCAGATGCTCTGCGGCGGCAGTTTCCGCAGTAAAGGGCAGCTCCGGCGGCAGAAATCTGCTCTATGTTCTCGGCGGTCTGCTCATTGCCGTTCCCATGACCATCGTGGTCGCCGCACTCCTGTGCAGTGCGGATGAGAACATGAACCGCATGATCCAGAATCTTTTCTTCGAGCCGGATGCGGAGCTGATGGTACTCATTCCTCATCTTGCATTCGGTGTGCTGGCTGGTTCATGGCTGTTCAGCATGCTCTATACGAACGCCACCGGAAAAAGACTTGAACCGCTGGAAACGGCAGAATGTGAACGCCGCATCCTCGGCTTGCGGTTCCTGCCGAATCCCATGGTCTATGCCGCAGTCACCCCCATCTGCATCCTCTATGTGATGTTCTTTGTGTCCCAGTTCCAGTATTTTCTGGGCGGCTTTATGGGGGAGCTTGCAGAGGGCTTCACCTATGCGGAATACGCAAGAAAGGGCTTTTTTGAGCTTTGCTGGGTCTGCTGCATCAATTTTGCCGTCATCGGTGTCATGAGCTTCTTTGCAAAGCTCTGCGGTGCCGTCAAGCCCGCCATGCTGAAGATCTACACGCTCTTCCTCGCCGTTTCCTCCCTCATCCTTGCAGGTACGGCACTGGCGAAAATGTTCCTGTACATCGCCAATTACGGCATGACCCAGCTGCGTGTCTACACCACATGGTTCATGCTCCTGCTCATCATCGGCTTTGTGCTCATCATCATCCGTCAGTTCCGCTTTACGCTCCCCGTGTGCAAAATCGGCTTTGCAGTATTCACGGTGATGTTCGGTCTGCTCTGCTTCTCCCGTCCGGATGCATGGATGACACGGTACAATGCAGAAATGTGCCTTGCCGGAGAGCTGGAAGAGCTGGACACGGAAATGCTCTACTACGACATGTCCGCCGATGCCGCCGCCGTCCTCGCCTCCTATCCGGACGGTACATTCGACCAGATCCAATGCAATTCCGATTATCCGGTATACCGGATCATCCTGAATCACATCGATCTTTGTGAGGAGGACTTCTACAAACGCCTGAATCTTTCCGCATGGCTTGTGCTGGCGGCGGAACATTGACGTTCTCCCGATTCTGACAATGAGGTGACACAATGAATCCATTCCCATTTTCCAATGACAACAAACGCTACCACACCCTCCACTACCACAACAAGCAGAAATTCGGCGGCAGGGTCTACAAAGCCATTCTGGACGGCGGCTTTACCTGCCCGAATCTGGACGGCACCAAGGGTCTGGGCGGCTGTGCATTCTGTGACGGCGGCAGCGGAGCCTTTGCCCATCCTGCACCGCTTTCCGAACAGCTCCGGCTGGAGATGGAACGCATTCACCGCCGGAATCCCGAAGCAAGGGCAATTGCCTATTTTCAGGTGCATACCAATACCTATGCACCAGTGAGCCGTCTGCGTGAGCTGTATGAAGAAGCTCTGGCACATCCGGACATCTGCGGTCTTTCCATCGGCACACGCCCCGACTGCCTGCCGGATGAGGTGCTTTCCTATCTTGCAGAGCTGCACCGCCGGACATATCTGACTGTGGAGCTTGGCATCCAGACCGTGCACGACCGGACGGCGGCAGATTTCAACAGGGGCTATACCTATGCGGAATTTCTGCAAAGCTACGAAAAACTGCAAGCCCTCGGCATCCGCACCTGCCTGCATATCATCAACGGTCTGCCCCATGAGAGCATGGAGGATATGGTGGAAACTGCACGGGTGCTGGGCAGACTCCGTCCGCAGGCGGTGAAGCTCCAGCTCCTGCACATCCTCCGAGGTACGGCATTTGCGGAGCGTTATGCCGCCGGAGCGATCACCCCCATGACGCAGGAAGCGTACATCGAAACCGTTGTCCGGCAGCTTGCCTGTTTTCCGCCGGAAACGGTCATTGAGCGAGTGACCGGTGACGGTGAGAAAGCCAAACTGCTTGCCCCCCTCTGGAGCATGGACAAGATCCGCACGCTCGGCGGCATTGACAAAATGCAGAAAGAAATGGATTCCTATCAGGGCAAACAATTTGAGCCTCTGCACTGAATGTGCAGAGGCTCTCTCTTTTTATACAACAAGTGCCGCCGAACCATACGCCTTCACGGGATTGCCGTTTTCGTCGAATTCAGTGGTATAACGGATGCGGTAGGGGACACGGGCTGCTGTCAGCGGAATGACTGCTTCGAGGTTTGTGGCACCCTTTTCGATCTGTCTGTGCCAGTCGTTGTACATCTCGTAGACCTCCATCGGGAAGATGCCACGCTCAAACATCGGCTCAGGGTAATTCGTCAGCAGGGGAGGAAGGTCGAGGTCACGCATGCAGCGGAAGCACGGACGCATTTCCTTGGTCGCAACTGTGTACTCCCAGTAGTAGATATTGACCTGCTCACTTGCGATCTTGAAGCGGTGCTCGCTGTCACGCAGCGTATCATAGTGGTTCTTTTCGTTCGTGATGTTGCGGATCATGGCATAGAACAGGACGCTGCCGTCACTTCTGCCGATCATGCGGACATTGGAACGGATGCAGATCCGCTCAGAACCGCAGCAGTCCGATGAAAGCGTCCGCCATGTTTCGCATTCCTGCTCCTCTTCGGTGGCAATGGCACGTTCCAGCATTTCACGATAGATCCGCAGATTTTCCGCATCGAATACAGCAAGCGGATCGGACTCGATCAGCTGCTTTTCAGTAAGGTTCATGCAGATCTCCTGCAAATACTTCTGGTTGACACGCAGAATCTCCACCTTGCCGTGGTAAAACTCAAAAATCGCCGCACCGCCGACATAATTGCTGAAAATGAGGGTTTCCAGAGAAGCCGGATCCCAGAAATCATGGGCGTTGAGCGTTTCGATCAGATCCATTCTCGGGATCTCTGCACCCACACAGTTTTTGCTCAGGAGAGCCTCGTAATTCTCCTCTGTCAGAGGACGGGAGTAGAGGTAGCCCTGAATGCAGTCGCAGCCGATGCTCCGCAGGAAATCCGCCTGCTCCACCGTTTCCACGCCCTCGGCGATCACGGGGAGATTGAGCCATTTCGCCATGCGGACAACGGAACTGAGGATCGTACCGCCACGGTTGCCTTCCACTTCCTTTTCGAGGAATTTCATATCCATCTTGATAATGTCAAGCTTGATGTCCTTGAGGACATTAAGGGAGGAATAGCCGCTGCCGAAATCGTCCATTTCCACGATATATCCATGATCGTGGAGCTTCTGGATGACCTCGTTCGTGCGTTCGGTATCGCCGGCAATGGCAGTTTCCGTGATCTCCAGACGCAGGAACCTGACCGGAATGCCGTATTCCTTACGCATTGCCTCGATCGACTCCACAAAATCCGGCTCAAAGATGTCGAGCTTTGAGAAGTTGACCGAGATGGGGATCATGGGCAGGTTCTTGTCCATGCATTTTTTCAAAAACTGGCAGACGTTCCGGAACACATAGTAATCGAGCTTCGTGATGAAGTCGTTCTTTTCAAAGATCGGGATGAACAGTGCCGGAGAGATCAGTCCCCGTTCGGGATGGTTCCAGCGTACAAGAGCCTCCGCACCGACATGCATTCCGGTCGAGTGGTTGTACTGCGGCTGGAAGTGTACGACGAAATGGGATTCAGCGAGGGAATTCTCCATAACGCTGACGATCTCATGTTCACTGAGCATATCATGACGGAGGGATTCGTTGTAGTAATGGTGGCGGATCGTATAGCTGCCCTTGATGGTGGTCTGTGCGAGGATGGCACGGTCGATCATCTTGCTTGGCTTGAGGTAGTCACTGCATGTGACATAAATGCCGGCATTAATGGCGATCTGGATGGAAAGCCCATAGCCGTCCACCATGGAGAGCAGCTCGGAGATCCACCCCTCCGGTGCACCGGCAGTAATATTGATGAGCACCACAAAGCGGTCTGAACCGATGCGGCATGCAGCATCCGAGGGACCGAGCAGCCGGAGGATGCTGTCGGCAATGTGCCGCAGGAGCTTGTCGCCCTCGTCCATACCGAACATGTCATTGATCGCCTTGAAGCGGATCACATCAAAATAGATCATGGCATAGCCGCCCATTGCCGCTGTTTCGGGATTCCTTTGCAGGATCTCCTCAGCACGCCTGCAAAATGTGCGGTGATTCGGGAGTCCCGTCAGATAGTCATATTCCGCACGGTGCTCCAGATCCATCTTGCTTTCGATCTCTTCATGAATATCGGTGAAGGTAATGCTGAGAATGCCGTGCGGCTGCGGCAGGATGAAGCCGACACGGTACCACCTGCATCCAAGCTCAATATTCCGCAGGTAGTATTCTGTAAAGAACACCTGCGGTGTGTCGGAAGCGGCAAGCTCCTTGATTTTTCCGTTCAGATGCTCGGCGGTCGGTTCCGATGCGTAGCCTTCTTCATGCAGGAACTTCCCGATGGGGCGGAATTCATTCTGTGACGGATAGGTAAATTCGCCGGTTTCGCAGTCATAGGTGATCAGCAGATTCTGATCATAGGAACGTGCTTTTCTGTTTGAGGTTTCTGTCAATGGACGCATCATGGTTTCTCAACTCCTTACTTTCGCTTCTCCGTAAGCTTAAATGTACTTATATTTTACCACAAATTATCTAAAATTGCAAGTCGTTGTTATGAATAATTTGAAATATTCATCAAAAGTTCACAAATTACATGTTGGCGAATGGTGCTGTTGACTTTTTCGGAACAATTTGGTACAATGAAACTAGGAAGGCGTACTTGCGAAGTACGGACAAAGGCTCCCGCCTTTTCATCCATCAAAGAAGGAGGTCTTGCAATGAAGAACATCATCGGACGCTTTGCGGCGGCTTTTTGTGCGGCTGTGATAACGGCTTCCGCTGCGGCGGTACTGCCGGACGGTCTGCATGCTGAGGCTGCACAGCAGGAATACCTTGCTCTCGGTGACAGTATTTCCGCCGGATACGGACTTGCTGCACCCGAAACAGAGGGATTTGTCTGGCAGGTGGCTGCCCACGGCGGCTATGCCCTGACCAACCTCGGAAAGGACGGCAACACGGCTGCCGGCATCTATGCACAGATCAGCACGGGCGAATACGATGCCCTCATCACGGATGCGGAGCTGATCACCATCACCTGCGGCGGAAATGACCTGATGCATCTGCTCTATGAGCACATCGCCGATACCTATAATACGCTCTACGGGCTTGCACCCATCACTGCTGAAGATGTCGTTCCGGTGCTGACGGGCACCTCCCATGTTGCATCCTATGTGCTGGTGACAATGGCGGCAAATACCGCATTGCGTGGCTTTGCGGACAGTGCCGAATTTGATGCAGAGCTTGCACTCTATGTGGAAAACCTGACGGCTGTGATGGAGCACATCCGCAGTCTGAACACCGACGGAACGGTCATTGTGGAAACACAGTACCACCCCTACGGCTGCTTTGCAGGCAGTGAGCTTTCCATCGTGGATACCGGCATCCGTGCCGGCGTAGTCAAGCTCAATGCGGCGATCATGGAACAGGCACAGGTGCTGGATTATCTCACAGCCGATGTCTGCACCGCATTTGAAGCATCCGAAGAAAACCTCTGTACTGCGACCGTTTCCCCCATGAACCTCGATTTCCACCCGAACGCAGCCGGTCATGCGGTCATTGCAGATACCTTCATTGCCCTGCTGCCGGAGGAATGCCCCCACATCTGGGAATCCGGCATCTGCACGAGCTGTCAGGAGGTCTGCGTCCACAGCTTTTCGGACAGCGTTTGTGAGATCTGCGGCATGCAGACGGGCGTGATCGGAAATACCGGATTTGCACAGTCATACACCTATACGGGCGAAGCGATCATCCCCGATGCAGCGGATTTCTCCACATCAAACGATGCTGCACAGCTGACCTTTACATGGCTGGATGCATCCGGTGCACCGCTTGCAAAGGCTCCCGTCAATGCCGGCAGCTATCAGCTTCTGGTGCAGGCACCTGCAAGCGGCAATTACTCTGCGGCGGAGCTGCTGCTGGATGTCACCATCGCACAGGCTTCACCGTTTGTTGCACCACAGACACCGGATGCAGTTTATACCGAGGGGGACGCTCTGCCAGAACTGACGCTTTCCCCCGACAGCACCGCCGGAACGATCCACTGGAGCGAGCCGGACACGATTCTCACCGCAGGCGAAAACCTGCTGGAATGGACATTTTCCCCCGAGGATGCATTCAATTATACGCATGCCTCCGGTTCCCTGACCATCACTGCACAGGAAGCTGCCGTATCCGGCGTGACCGTGCTGGAGCAGGAGGAGGGGCAGGCAGTCCGGATCCTCGTGACGGAGGAGGACGGCAGCCAGCGGCTCTATCTGCTGTATGCGATCGACTCCCTTGACTACGCATCCGCCGGATTTTCCATCACCAGCGGCGGCAGCACCGTGAACTGGGAAACCGCCACGGTCTACGAATCCATCCGCATCATGGGCAAAACCTATGCAGCATCGGATTTCGGCGGCAGTTACCTGATCGCATTGTGCATCACCGATCTGCCGGAGGATGCCGCAGCATCCACGACCGCAGTCCCCACGCTGACCGCTGCGGACGAACAGCCGGCAGACCTGCCGAAAACGAAATATACAGTGACGGAAGAACCCGAAAAAACAACGGAATAAAAAACGGCTGCTGCACATGTGAAATGTGCAGCAGCATCTTTCTATTCAGCATAACAAGACGTGATCCCCAGATACTCTTCCAGCGTCAATCCGCTGCTGTACACCGCAGCCGCAGTCTCCAATCCAAGGTAGCGGAGGTGCCATGGCTCATACTTGTAGCCCGTGATGTGCTCTTTGCCCTTGGGATAGCGGATAATAAAGCCGAATTCATGGGCATGCTCCGCAAGCCATGCCGCCTCGGGCGTACTGCCGAACGAATCCGTGATCGTGTTCACGTCGATCGCAAGCCCCGTCTGATGCTCGGAATGCCCAGCCCTTGCCGAGAGCGTATCCGTTTTTTCCTGCCCGTACCAGTTGAGATAATTGTTGTAGATCCTCGCCTGATGATCGTAGGAACGGAAGCCGGACGAAAGGTAGATGTTCAGCCCCTCCGCTGCCGCCGCCTGCACCAGTATATCAAACTGTGCCTTGCATGTCGGGTCAAGTCCCGGATTGTAGTCCGCCGGCAGTGCATAGGTTTTGTTCACCACCAGAATCCCGTTGATATAGGTCGGCTGTACTGCCGGTGCTTCCGTCACGGGCGGCTCCTCAACGGGTGCCTCCGTGGGCGGTTCGGTCGGCGGCTCCGTGGGCGGTTCGGTCGGGGGCGGTGCAGTGACAATGACATGCACCTCTGCATAAACCTCCGGATTTCCGGCAGAAGTCACCCGTATGATGCATTCACCCTCCGCTTTCGCTGTGATCTTTCCCCAGCCGCTGATGGATGCAATATTGTTGTCCGAGGTTGACCAGATCTCCGATTTGTCCGATGCATTCTCCGGATGCATCGTCACAATGGGCATTGCTGTTTCACCGATCGTAAGCTGTACCTCATAGAATGTCAGCGTGATGGATTCCACCGGAATCACCTCCGTCTGTGTGGTCGTGGTCGTGGTCGTGGCAGCGGTCGTGGTCGTTGTGACCGTTGTGGATGTCACAGTTGTCAGCACTGTGGTCGCTGCCGTGGTTTCCACTGTGCTGGTTTCCGTCTGCGTGGTTGTTTCTGTACTGTATATGCTCTCCGTGGACGTTTCAGAACTGACAGCGGTCGTTTCCGCCGGAAGTGCCTTCGGCTCCTCCGGTTCCTTCTGGAGCATGAACATCCAGACAAGGAGCATGGCAAGCAGGAAGAGCAGACCGCATCCAGAGGCAAGCAGAAGCTGCTGCCGGTGTGTCATGGGTCGGATCATATTCATCACCTCTCTGATGAAAGTATGGACACAAAAAGCGGCGGAGATACCCCCGCCGCCCATTTTTTATCCCAATGCTTCTTACAGGCTGAACATGATGTTGTTCATGATGCTTTCCAGCTTCTCCTGACCGCCGCTGCTCAGGGAATCGGTTACCTCACCCTTGGACAGTGCATAAGCCTCCAGATCTGCCAGAGTTGCCTTGCCGCTGATGATGTCCGCACCGATGCCGGTGGTCCAGCTTGCATAACGGTCAGCAACGAACTTGTCCATTCTGCCGTCAGTGATCATCTTGTCCGCAATCCGCAGACCCAGTGCAAAGGTATCCATACCAGCGATGTATGCGAGGAAGATGTCCTCCATGGTGTAGGAGCCTCTTCTGGTCTTTGCGTCGAAGTTCAGACCGCCGTTGGTGAAGCCGCCAGCCTTCAGCACTTCATACATGCACAGTGCTGCATCATATACATTGGTCGGGAACTGGTCGGTATCCCAGCCCAGCAGTGTGTCGCCCTGATTTGCATCGATGGAACCGAACATGTTGTTCACTCTTGCCACTCTCAGCTCATGCTGGAAGGTGTGCTGTGCCAGTGTTGCGTGGTTTGCCTCGATATTCAGCTTGAAATCATCAGCCAGACCGTACTTGTTCAGGAAGCCGATGACGGTTGCAGAGTCGAAATCATACTGGTGCTTGGTGGGTTCCTTGGGCTTCGGCTCAACATAGAAATCACCGGTGAAGCCGATGCTTCTGCCGTAGTCCACAGCCAGACGCATCAGGCGAGCCATATTGTCAAGCTCCAGACCCATGTCGGTATTCAGCAGGGTCTCATAGCCCTCTCTGCCGCCCCAGAATACATAGCCCTGACCGCCGAGCTTTACAGTTGCCTCCAGAGCCTTCTTGATCTGTGCAGCCGCATATGCAAATACGTCTGCGGACGGGGATGTACCTGCACCGTGCATGTATCTCGGATGATCGAAGCACTTTGCAGTACCCCAGAGGAGCTTCTTGGAAGGATCAGCCTTCATCTTCTCTTCCACATAAGCTACGATCTCGTCAAACTTCTCGTTGGTTTCAGCCAGAGAGCCGAACTCCGGAGAGAGGTCACGGTCATGCCAGCAGAAATAGTCGATGGACAGCTTGTCCATGATCTCGAATGCACAATCCACCTTAGCCTTTGCCTTTGCCATCGGGTCTGTTTCGCCCCAGCTCTTGTCAGTTGTGCCGCAGCCGAACATGTCCGTACCGTCGCCGCCCATGGTGTGCCACCAGGACAGAGCAAACTTCAGGTGCTCCTTCATGGTCTTGCCGGCGATCACCTCATCGGGATTGTAGTACTTGAATGCCAGCGGATTGGTTGACTCCTTGCCCTCATAGGGGATCTTGCCGATGTTCTTGAAAAATTCGCTCATAACGAACCTCCTGAAAAATATATTTGATAACCAGAAACCGCCTGACCGCATGCGATTGCACGATCGCTCACGGAACAGTTTCCGGCTGATGCCTTAAACGAATCCGATCTCCTGCTTGGAAAGATCGAAGTATTCTTCGAGAATGGCGATATAATAACGGAATACCACCTTGCCGTTGCAGTACATCACGTCACCCTCCTCCGGAATGCCGAGGGCTGCAAGATCCGCATCCGTGAGCTGGGAAAGAGGAATGGTTCTCAGATCATTGACCGTGATGCCGAGGGTTTTCAGTGCTCTCTCACTCAGGGAATCGAGTGCATAGGTGTCCTTGTCCGTTTCCAGTGCAGCCATGTCCGCAGCACTCAGCTGTACCGTGTAGGCATGGTACTCCGCCGGTGACATGGTCACAGTCTGACCGCTGCCGTAGGTCACTTCATAAGCCGGCAGTCCGAGCAGCTCCATCTGGGCATCGCTCAGTGTTGCGGTCACATCCTTGGAGATGGAGGAGATCTGTGCTGTGATGTCGGAACGCTTCTCCGTCTGCCAGTCGATCACAGTTGTCTGCTGGAGGGGTCTTGCCTGCACCACCGTGCGTGTCAGACCACGGATCTGGAACAGGAGCATGTCATAATTCTTGTCCAGTGTGTTGGATTCAATGATGACCGCCGTGCTGCCGTCCGAGCTGTCCACTGTGTTGACCACCTCATAGCGGTAGGCACCGCTTGGGGAAACGCCGGTTTCAACAGTCGTGGAAACTGTGGAGGGGGCAAACAGGGTCGTGAACAGGAAATAGACGAGCGAGCCGAGCAGGTAGAGCAGTACGAAGATCGTACCGAATACCGTTTTCGCCGTTTCACCGAGTCCCGAGAAGAAAAAGACGATGAGGGACACGACCAGCATCGGAATGAGCACATGCCATTCGCCGAAATACATCATCACCGCCGGCAGGAGAGCCGGAAGCATGACAAGGCTTGACAGGATCGTCAGCACCTGTTTTCTTGTATAGAGCATGATCACCAGTGCGATCACGGAAACAGCGGACAGGATCACGCAGATGGACTTGGGGTTGAGCACGGTCATCTCATAGAAGATGGAGTGGTAGGAAAACCAGAGAATGATCACGCTGTAAAGGGGACTGAGCAGGGAGACACCGAGCTTGACCCATTTCTCCCAATTTCTTTCCACGGGTTGTCTTGCAGCAGTAGTAGCCATTATAAAATCCAGAGCATCCCTCTCTGCCAATGGTGCAGGAGGTGCATTCCTTTCCTATTTTTTGTTGTATACAGTTATTATACCATTTTTTCGCAGTAATGGCAAGTAGTTTGCGAAAATCTTTTTGATTTTTTTCTGCACTCCCATCCGCAGGTGAAAAACTTGACATTCCCACAGAAAACATGCTATAATATCCAAAAACAAGAAGGAGGAACAGACTATGCTGTTTCCAACACTGGAGGAAGTACGCAGATTATCTGAAAACTACCGCATGATCCCTGTTTTCTGGGAAATTCCTGCCGACCACTGGTCGCCGCTTCAGGTCTTTGCCGCCATGTCGCAGGGAGAGGAGCATGCCTTTCTGCTTGAAAGCATCAGCACACCGCAGGCACCGTGGCAGAGATGGTCCTATATCGGCTGGAATTCCCCGTTCGGAGCACCGGTTCAGGAGCTTGCGGATCTTCCGGCTGTTTCGCCGTTTTTCCCTGAAAAGCCGGAGCTGTCCGGCGGCTTTCTGCGGATGCAGGACGGGCAGTGCAGGATGTTTACGGAGATGGCAGCCTACGACCACATGCACAGCACGCTCATCATCATGGTGAACCTCTACACGGGAACCGACATTGCCGCACAGTATCAGGCAGCGGAGATCCGTGCGGCAGAGATCGCCTCAAAGATCGAGGGGGTACGGCTCAAGCCGCAGTACAGGGATGACGAACCGCCGATCGAGGTGCAGCCGTCCGGTGGGATGACCTCCGTGACCAATGCCCCCGACAGCTTTGAGCTGTACCGCCGGCTGCGTTCAAGCCGTCCGGCACCTTATTTATATTATATCAAGGCAGATGGTGCATATGAGATGGGTGCAGCGGACAGTCCCGATGCCGGCGGCACCGTTGGATTTTACGCAAATCACGGCATGCAGAAGCTCTGTACCCCTGTAGTTTCCGTGAGATATGCGGAGAATCGTGCTGAGATCCGTTCTGCCGATCCGCAGGAAACGGAGCAGGTGCTTGCACTGATGCGTTCTGCAAAGCTGGAAAACCACGATGCATAAATGAAGCTTTCCCCTTGAAATCCGTCATTTTTCGGCAAAATCTATGATATTATCTAAATTTTGGGCGTATTGAACGTAAAAATCTGTACAAACGTAGATTTTTGAGAAAAAACTTGACAAATCTCTATGAATCGTATATAATACAAATATATTAAACCTAACTGGAGGATGTAACGATGAAAAAAGCTGAACTGATTCAGGCAGTTGCTGAGAAGCTCGACTGCTCTAAGAAGGACGCAGATCTGGCTGTAAACGCTGTTCTGGACACCATTAAGGAAACACTGGTTGCTGGTGATAAGGTATCCCTGACCGGCTTTGGTGTATTCGAGGTTCGTGAGCGTAGTGCAAAGACCTGCATGAATCCCCGTACCAAGGAAATGACAGACGTTCCGGCTTGCAAGGCTCCTGCATTCAAGGCTGGCAAGAATCTGAAGGAAGCTGTAAACAAGTAAGCTTTAATTCTCAAAATGCACCGCAGAAGCGGTGCATTTTTCATTTGCTTTTGAGTCTTTTCCGGATGCCCTTCATGATCTCTTCTCTTGCCCGTGCAGCCTCCTCCTTCGGAAGCGGCGGAGTATCCGCAAGGGGGTACTCCATGCCGAGGGCTTCATATTTTACCTTGCCCATATCGTGATAGGGCAGCACATCGAGTGCCTTGAGTGTTTTCAGACCGCCGATGAAATAGCCAAGCCTTTGCTGTTCCTCGGCATCATCCGTCCAATCCGGCACAATGACATGCCGGATCCAGAGGGGCACATCATGGGATGCAAGAAATTCCGCAAATGCGAGAATATTCCGGTTGCTGTGACCGGTAAGGGCACGGTGCTTGTCATCATCGATATGCTTGATGTCGAGCATCACAAGATCCGTCACGGCTGCGAGCTGCTTTGCCTCCTGCGTGTGTTCCGGTGTGAAGCAGATACCGGAGGTATCCAGACAGGTATGGATGCCACGTTCCTTCGCCTTTGCAAACAGCTCCGTGAGGAATGCCATCTGCATCATCGGCTCACCGCCTGTTGCCGTAATACCGCCGTTTTTGGTGAATTCCTTGTTCCGTTCGTATTTTGCCAGCAGCTCCTCCGTACTCATTTTCTGTCCCTGCTGCGGCTTCCAGCTATCGGGATTATGGCAGTACAGGCACCGCATGGGACAGCCCTGAAAAAAGATCACGAACCGGATGCCGGGTCCATCGACCGTGCCGAAGCTTTCTATAGAATGAATATATCCCTCCATATTTTCCTCCTTATCGGATATAATAGTGAGTATAATACTGATGCTTTTCTTAGAATAGCACTCTGTATCTGCCCCACCCCAACCCATCCCCAAGGGGAGGGGCTTATAGGTGGAGGGTACTGCGTACCCTCCACCAGCTAAAGGCTGTCGCCTTTTAAATAGTATTAATATTTTAGGCTGCTGCACAGAGGTGCAGCAGCCTATTTTCGTCAGATCTGTCCGTGGAAAGTTCTGGAGATGACATCATCCTGCTGTTCCTTGGTCAGCTTGATGAAGTTCACCGCATAGCCGGAAACACGGACTGTCAGCTGCGGATACTTCTCCGGATGCTTCTGTGCATCAAGCAGAGTTTCTCTTGTGAATACATTGACATTCAGATGGTGACCGCCCTTTGCTACATAGCCATCGAGCAGTTCAACGAGGTTGTCAATCTGTGCGTCATTTGCCATAATAAAAACCTCCTGTTCAGTGTGTACGGACTGTTACCAGTCCTCATCATCTTCCTGTTTGTCGGATTGCTCTTCTTCGTCATCGAAAAATGTCGGTACTGCACATGCCCCGAGTTTGCCGGAGCATTCGGTGCTGTTGATGGTCTGCACCTTGGTCTGTTCGCCCACTTCAAGGTTGATGTGACCGCTGCCGCCCGCTACCAGAGCGTCCAGCAGTGCAGCCAGCTCCTCCGCCTGTGCGTCCAGCACAGGATCATTCTGCGGCTTCACTGTCCGCCTCCGCCTTCAGTGCATCCAGATCCAGCTCGCCGGAGAACATCACTGTATTCTTGCCCAGTGCGTCCGGAATGATGGAGAAGGTGTTGGAAATGCCGTCCTGTGCATGACGGAACGGAAGCTTTGCCACGGATGCCAGAGATGCAACCGCACCATTGGTATCCCTGCCGTGCATCGGGTTTGCTCCCGGTGCCAGCGGAACGCCCTGCTTTCTGCCGTCGGGGGTGTTGCCGGTTTTCTTGCCGTAGACCACATTGGATGTGATGGTCAGGATGGACATGGTGGGCACACCGTCACGATAGGTGTGGTGCTTGCGGATCTTATCCATGAAGATGCGGACAATATCCACTGCAATGCTGTCCACACGGTCATCGTCGTTGCCGTATTTCGGGAAATCTCCCTCCACCTCATAATCCACGACAATGCCGTTTTCGTCACGGATGCACTTGACCTTTGCGTACTTGATGGCACTCAGGGAATCCGCTACAACGGACAGACCTGCAATACCGGTCGCAAAATATCTCTTGACATCACGGTCATGCAGTGCCATCTGCAAACGCTCATAGCTGTACTTGTCGTGCATATAGTGAATGACGTTCAGTGTGTTCACATACAGTCCTGCAAGCCATTCCATCATCTGGTCGTACTTGTCCATGACATCCTCATAATCCAGATAATCACCCTCGACCGGTCTGTACTTGGGACCTACCTGCACCTTCATGACCTCATCCACGCCGCCGTTGATCGCATAGAGCAGGCATTTTGCAAGGTTTGCTCTTGCTCCGAAGAACTGCATCTCCTTGCCGATCCGCATGGAGGATACACAGCAGGCAATGGCATAATCATCACCGTGGGTGACACGCATCAGGTCATCGTTCTCATACTGGATGGAAGAGGACTTGATGGACATCTTCGCACAGAACTTCTTGAAATTGGACGGGAGCTTGGTGGACCAGAGCACCGTCATATTCGGCTCGGGTGCAGTACCCAGATTGTTCAGCGTATTCAGATAGCGGAAGGAATTCTTCGTTACCAGATGCTGACCGTCCACGGATACACCGCCGATGGATTCCGTTACCCATGTCGGGTCGCCGGAGAAGAGGGCATTGTATTCCGGTGTACGGGCAAACTTGACCAGACGCAGCTTCATGATGAAGTGGTCGATCATTTCCTGTGCTTCACGCTCCGTGATCACGCCTCTCTCCAGATCACGCTGGATATAGATGTCGAGGAAGGTGGACGTTCTGCCGAGGCTCATTGCCGCACCGTTCTGCTCCTTGACCGCTGCCAGATAGCCGAGGTACAGCCACTGGATCGCCTCCTGTGCGTTCTTTGCCGGACGGGAGATGTCGAAGCCGTAGATCGTGCCCAGCTCTTTCAGCTCGCCCAGTGCACGGATCTGCTCGGAAAGCTCCTCACGCAGACGGATGTTCTTGGAGGTCATGCGTACAAAATGGGTATCCTGCTGGTGCTTCTTGTCCTCGATCAGACGGTCAACACCGTACAGAGCCACCCTGCGGTAGTCGCCGATGATTCTGCCTCTGCCGTAGGCATCCGGCAGACCCGTCAGGATCGCAGACTTTCTTGCAAGCCGCATCTCGGGGGTGTAGGCATCAAAAACGCCCTGATTGTGTGTCTTTCTGTATTTTGTAAAAATGTCAACAACTTCCTTGTCCACTTCGTAGCCGTAAGCTGCACAGGAGGTCTGTGCCATACGGATGCCGCCGAAGGGCTGGAGGGAACGCTTGAAGGGCTTGTCCGTCTGAAAACCAACGATCTTTTCCAGATCCTTGTTCAGATAACCGGGGCCGTGGGATGTGATGGTGGAAATGATCTTGGTGTCCATATCCAGCACACCGCCCGCTTCACGCTCCTGACGGGTCAGATCCATGACCTGCTCCCAGAGCTGTGCGGTTGCCTCTGTCGGACCTTCGAGGAAGCTCTCATCGCCGTCGTAGGGGGTGTAATTTTTCTGAATGAAGTCACGGACGTTGACGGAAGTGGTGCTCCATCTTCCGGGTTCAAATCCGTCCCATTCGGGTTCAAAGTTCATTGACATATTGCATCTTCCTTTCAATTCAGCGGTTTCCATGTCTTTCTGCCGGCTGTCTGTTTGTGTTCTGCTCTAAGAACATGATACAACATTCGCCCGTCTTTGTCAACATTGTTTGCCGCAGTTAACCGAGATTCTGTTTTTTTTCTATATTATTCTCCCACGGGCACAGCAATTTATGCAAAATGCGTATTAAGCCGCCTTGACGCACCCTGCAAAAATAGCGAAATATGGCGAATTATGGCTGTTATGCCGGTTATTTCCTGATGCGGATAGCTGTCCTTCCACGGCGGACAGTTCCAAGATTTAGTTGAACTTGAAAATCTTTCTTGCGAGCCGGTAGCCGTTGCCGAGCACCTGACGCTTGCGGATCACGGGCATATCGGACACGCCGCAGAGGGTACGGTAGCGGAGCTGCTTGTAGAGCTTTTCATCCATCTCATAAATATCCCGCCAGAGCTTGCGGCGTTTCTGCTCATTCTCCTCGGTCTTGCTGAGGGTCAGGAACACCGAGCAGATGAGGATCATCATGGAGAGGTAGTGCAGCATATAATTCCGGAGCCGCTTGGAGCCTTGCAGCTGCATGGGGTTGCAGGCATTGAGCATATGATAGGTCACACGGAGCTGCTGATCGACCTGCCGGATGAAAACCTCCTCATTGACGGACTGGTCGGCTCTGCCGATGAAGTAGCAATAGAAATTCTCATTGAGGTAGTACATGGTTTTCACGAAGGGCAGGGGCTGGTAGACAAAGATATTATCCACATAGAAGCAGTGGTGGGGAAGCTTGATGCCGCTTTCACGGAGCATCTGCGTGCGGTAGATGACCGAGTGCATGAGGATGTTCTGGTCGGGGCGGAAGCGTCCCAGCTCTTCCCAGCCAAAGACCTGATTTTCCGGCATTTTTCCGGTATACTTCACAGTATGGCTGGTGCCGTCCTCCACATGCTCATAGGTGTAGTTGGAGAGGAGCATGTCCACGGGCTGTTCCATCTGTGAGAACTCACGCAGCTTTGCGAGGATCTTCTGGTAGACCTCGGTATTCACCCAGTCATCGGAATCGACGACCTTATAATAAAGACCGCTTGCCTCCTCCAGACCTCTGTTGACACCGGAGCCGTGACCGCCGTTTTCCTTGTGGATGGCACGGACGATGGTGGGATACTGTGCCTGATAGCGGTCGGCGATCTCGGCGGTATTGTCCTTGACCGAACCGTCATTGACGATGAGGATCTCGACCTCCTCGCCGCCGGTCAGCAGGGTATCAAGGCAGTGCTCCATATAGGCAGCGGAATTGTAGCAGGGAACTGCAATACTCAGCAATTTCATTGGACTTCCTCCGTTTCTGAATACTTGTAGTATATGTACTGCAAGGCAGTGTATACATCTACTTTATTAATTAGTGCATCGGTACCGACATTTTGTGACAAAATGTTGCACAGGCTAACTATATTATATAGTATACAGGAAAAACGGAAAAAATGCAAGAGAAATCTGCAAATTCGGCTTTTTGCCGAAAAAAAAAGACCTCCGCACGAAGCGGAGGTCGGAGTCTGTTGAAAAACCACTCTTTTGAAGCCGAAGGCAAGGACAAAAGTTTTTGATCGACCTTTTTTCAAAAAGGTCGTGGGGTCAAGGGGCGAAGCCCCT
>JAFTQJ010000036.1 GCA_017462785.1 Oscillospiraceae bacterium
AGACAGAATGAGCGAACAGTAAGGGGGAGTTTTTTGCAAAAAACTCCCCCTCTCTTTCAAACAGTCCACCGGACTGTTTGAAAGATTCACCCCTGAAAAAAGCGACGGCATTAGGAGATTTCGCTCACTGCGGTGAGCGACCAGGGGCTTCGCCCCTTGACCCCACGACCTTTTTGAAAAAAGGTTGATCAAAAACTTTTGTCCCTGCCTTCGGCTTCAAAAGAGTGGTTTTTCGACAGACTGTGTCCGCCGTGAGGCGGACAATTTTTTTGTCGATCATTTCAGATACTTCTCAATATGATACCTCGGTCTGTGTTTCGTTTCCAGATAGATCTTCCCGATGTACTCGCCCACAATGCCGATTCCCAGCAGCTGCAAACCGCCGATGCCCCACACGGACACCGCAAGGAATGTCCAGCCGACCACCGTATAGCCCAGAAAATGCCGGATCAGTACATAGAGCAGCATGCCAAGCGTTACCAGAAAAATGAAAAATCCCAGAAAGGTAATCATCCGGATGGGCTTGACCGAAAGCGAAGTGATGCCCTCAAACGCAAATGCCAGCATCTTCCGCAAGGGGTATTTGGATTCCCCCTGCATCCTCGCCGCACGGGAATAGTAAACCTCTCCCGTCCGGAATCCCAGCATCGGCACCATGCCACGCAGAAAGAGATTCACTTCCTCATATCCCGAAAGCTCCTCCAATGCACGGCGGCTCATCAGGCGATAGTCCGCATGGTTGTACACCATGTCCACACCCATTGCACGCATCACCTTATAATATCCCTGTGCCGTGCTCCGCTTGAATGCCGTATCCGTTGCCCTGTCCTTCCGCACACCATAGACGATCTCGCAGCCGTCACAGTACTGCTCCACCATCCCGTCAATGGCATTGATGTCATCCTGTAAATCCGCATCCATCGAGATCACTGCATCACATTCATTCCGCAGCGTCATCAGACCTGCCAGCAGTGCACGCTGGTGTCCGCAGTTGCGTGAAAGCCGGATGCCACGGAAAACCGGATCCTGTTCATGCAGCTTTGCGATCACCTGCCATGTTCCGTCCTTTGAGCCGTCATCAATGAAAACGATCCTGCTCTTCTCCGAAATACTGCCCCGTTCCGTCAGCTGCCCGAATTTTTCCAGCAGCTTTTCCGCCGTGACCGGCAGTGCCTCCTCCTCATTGTAGCAGGGGATCGCCAGATACAGAACAGGATGTTTTCTTTCTGTCATCGTTCAGTCCTTTCTTAATCCCATGAAGGATTGCCGTCAGCACCCAGCTCCGCCGCATAGATCAGGATCTTTGCCGCATCTGCGGAGTCCGCTGTTCCGTCCTTGTTTACGTCCGCCGCCGTTTCTGCCGCATCACTGAGCGTACCGGAACCGCCGGAACCGGTGTTTGCCGCATGGATCAGCACCGCCGCTGCATCCGTTGCGTCAATCGCACCATCCATATTCACATCACCCGTCATCGTTCCGCCCAGCAGTGCGTTGATTTTCTGTGCGATCAATGCGTGACCTGCCGCTGTTGCGTTCATGTCAAGGTCGGACAGGTTGACATATTTGTACGCAAATCCCTTGAATGCTGCATGTACATCCACGACCTCATAGCCGTTTGCCGCCGCCGTTTCTGCGATCGCCTGATTCACGGACGCATTCAGCGTGTTGGAAACGGTCGTGCATACCGTTGTGTATGCATCCTTTCTCTTGGAAGAAAGCTCGTCCAGATTCTCGATCGTGTCGATCGGGTTGTAGGCATTCGAGAGGATGACCTGTGCATTCGGATACGCCGCAAGCTGCTCACCGATCTCCAGCATGTTCGCCGCTGCCGGTTCCATATTCGATTCCACCGCCGAGGTCAGCTGTCCGTTGTAGATCATCAGATCCAGCTCATCCAGATTGTAGTCCGCAAGGGATGCAAAGAATACATCGGAAAATCTCTGGAATCCGAACTGTACCATGAATTCATTCGCCTTTGCCATGAACGGATCCATGATGTCATGCATGCCCACGCTCACCAGAATCACATCCGCCTCAGCCAGTGCCGCCTGTACCTGTGCATGATCCAGACAGTCCAGCACGTCCTGTGTTGTATTGCCGGCAGCTGCAAAATTCTGCACCTTTGCACCGGTGTATTCACCCACCAGCTCCACATAGGACTGCTCCGCATCCGTCAGGGCATTGCCTGCGGCAACACTGTCACCAATGACGACAATGTTCTGTACATCATCCGCAGCAGATGCCTGCATGCTGCCCATGGAAAGAGCCATGACTGCCGCCATCATTGCTGAAGTATACTTCTGCATTTTTGTTCTCATTTCAGTTACCTCCTATCATTTTCACACAGCCGGAATGCTGTGTATATTAATTGTATAACAAACCATCCCCTATGTCAAGTATAGGGGACGTTTTTTTGGATGGGAATGTTCGCATTTCATGGAACTTTCAGGGAATCTTCATCAGAATTTCTTGTGCTTGAGCATCAGCACCGCCACGACCACCGTCAGCACGACGGACAACGCCATCGGGAACCATGTGAAGGGGAGGGGCAGATCCACCGTGTTCATGCCATAGAAGCTGAAGATCATGGTCGGGATCGCCATGATGATGGTCACGACCGTCAGACGCCACATGACAAAGCTCATGTTGTTCGAGATCACCGAAGCAAACGCCTCCACCATACTCGACAGGATGCCCGAATAGATGTTGCTCATCTCGATCGCCTGCCGCACCTCGATCAGTACATCCTCCAGCAGATCCTGATCCTCCTCATAGAGCTTGATCGTTCGTCCACGCAGGAGCTTTTCAATGGTGACTTCGTTCGCCTTGAGGGAGGTCGAGAAGTACACAAGGGATTTCTCCAGCTCCAGCATCTGGATCAGCTCTTTGTTTTTCATTGCACCGCTTAACTTCTGCTCCATCACATACGAGGTTTTGTCGATCTGTTTGAGGTACATCAGGTAAATTGCCGTGATGCGGAGCAGAAGCTGCATGACAAAGCGTGTTTTCATCTTTGTCTGCACGCCACGGATGACCCCGTTTGCCATATCATGCAGCACACGGTTTTCCTTGAGTGTAATGGTAAACACATGCTGTTCCGTGATGATGATGCCAAGGGGAAGTGTAAAAAAGAGGATGGTTTCCTCCGTCTGGATCTCGGACATCGCTGTGTCCACAATGATCAATGTCTGGTCGTCCTCACGCTCAATACGGGAGGATTCCTCTTCGTCGAGGGAGGAGCGTACAAAGCCGCTGTCCAGACCATAGGTTTCAATGAGCTGCTGGATCTCCTGTGCTGTCGGATCCACTACCGAGATCCAGCAGCCCGGAGCCGGAGCCGCCAGCTCACGCACACAGTTATCCTGTGTCTGATAAAAATGTATCATGCTATGCCGCCTTTCTTTGCTGACGGCATACGGATGCCGTCAGGTTTTTCTCGCTCGCCCATACGGGTCCGTACTCATGATGCCACCTCCGAATATGCAAAATCGTATCCCGTTCGGGAATACCTATTTATATTATATCAGATTTTTTTTCGTTTGGCAAGAAAATTTTCAAATCGGACATGGAAATCGGTTTCAAAAGGCGGCAGTCTTTGGCGGCGGCGGTGTGCAGCACCGCCACAAAATCCCCCCTCCCGTCGGGAGGGGGCAGGGGGTGGGGCAGTTTAGGTAAGCTCTGATAAAGAAAAATTAATTTGTGTGCAAACTGGAAAAAATAGGGGACTAGACGATCCTGTGCTGCTTCACACAAACCAACAGCCCTTTTTTCCATCACCTATCATACAGCTATCACATTCGGGAGTATAATTAATATTGTAAACAAAACAAGCCTGCACCTCACAAGTGCATTGCAATAGAATAGAAAGGATGATCATGATGTTCGATCAGAATGAAAACAGAAATAATTCCGACAATTATAATTCCTTTTATCAGAATGATTCCGGTACCAGCGGCACATCCAGCTATGTCAATTACTACTCCGACCCCAATGAACCCCCGAAAAAAGGCGGCGGCGGTAAGATCTTCCTCAAAATCGCAGCTGCTCTCGCTGCCATTGCCGTTGTCTCCGTCGGCTCCATCGAGCTGTACAAGATGTTCGGCACAAGGGAAAAGGACTGGACAGCGGACAATGCCGCTTCTGATTCCAAGACCGACAGCATCGCAGAAACCAACAGCACCCCCCAGAAGGAAACCAATGCTTCCAGTAATGCAGGGGCAAGCTGGATGAGCATGGCGGCTCCCTCGGATGCCCTCAGCATTCCGGATATTGTCGAAAAAGCATATCCTTCCGTTGTTGGTGTCAGTGCCATCTTTGAATATACCGAAACCTTCAACTGGGGCTTCTATCAGTACAACGGCGGCACCCAGCAGATTCCCGGAACCGGTACCGGCATCGTGATGAACGAACAGGGCTACATTATTACCAACGCCCATTGTATCTACGACAGCTCCAATGGCTGCGGCAAGGCAGTCTCCGTCAGTGTTGTCATGGGCGATGAGGATTCCACTGAATATGAAGCCCAGATCGTCGGCTACGATCTCGAAACCGACCTCGCCGTGCTGAAAATCGAAGCGAACGGACTGGTTCCGGCAGAGTTCGGCAGCAGTGATACCCTTCGTGTGGGTGAGCTGGTCGTTGCCATCGGCAACCCCCTCGGCTTTGAGCTGTTCGGCACTACAAGCTGCGGCATCATTTCCGCCCTCAACCGTGAAGTCACCATCAGTGAGAAGGACATGACCCTTATCCAGACCGATACTGCCATTAATCAGGGCAACTCCGGCGGTCCCCTCCTCAACTGCTACGGTCAGGTCATCGGCATCAACTCCGCAAAGATCTCTTCCGGCTATACCTCCGGTGCTTCCATTGAAGGTCTTGCATTTGCGATCCCGATCTCCGATGCAAGCGAGATCATTGACGACCTCATTAATTATGGTTATGTTGTGGGCAGACCCCAGATCGGCATTACTTCCACTGACGTGGATGCAGAAATGGCACAGCGTTTCAATATGCCGCAGGGCGTGTATGTCTACTCCGTCACTCCCGGCAGTGCCGCTGAAAAGGCAGGTCTGCGTCAGGGCGACATCATCACCGGCATTCAGGGTCAGGAAGTGACCAGCACCGACGAGCTGAACGAGATCAAGGACGAGTACAATGCAGGCGATACCATCAACCTGACCATTGTACGTTCCGGCGAAAAGATCGAGGTTTCCCTCACACTTCAGGAAATCGTTCCGACGGAATAATTCATTTAGTCATTTTCTACAAACTCTCCTTACAAATCACAGCGGACGGACAGAATTCAGATTCTGTCCGTTTGCTGGTGTAAGAGGGGAATATGCGGAAAATACGTCCTTCTTTTCAAGAACCAGAAAAAGTGGAAAAATGTTGAAATTGTGCAAAATTAGCAAGACATGGGCTGAAATGAGAATAAAAACTGTCCTGTTTGTGCAAATGCTATAAAAAACGAAAGAATGTTCATGCAATATTTTAAAGAAAAAACGGCTGGTTGTATTGACAATCCGAAAAAGATGTGATAAAATATATGGTATAAAACGTTTTAGCGTCCGAAAGGTGCTGGGCGTTGAGGGATACAAAAGAACGCCAGCTGCAATGCAAGGCAGTTTGTAGGTAGTGCGGCTGATGTTCCGGCGTAAAAGAAAACAAAACAAAGAAGAGAGAGGTATTTGAACATGAAGAAGTCATTTCTGAAAAGAGCGATGGCTGCTGCAATTGCAGTTCCGGTTGCTCTGACACAAACTCTGATTTGCACAACTGGCTTCGCTGCTGATGACGCTGCAGCTGCTGGTGCAATCACTCTGACTGCTGACAAGCTCATGGCTGTTGAAGCTGATACCGCAAAGAACGTACCGGTTCTGGCTGAGGACACAGGTACAAGCCGTGCTTATGTTCAGGAGTCCACTTGGAATCAGGTAGTATTCGGTGCACTGGCATCCGTTGCTAACTCTGAGAACTCCACCATTGAGCTGGATACAGCTGCTCTGGCAAATGCAATCGGCGGCGATGCTTGGTATGCAGAGGCTCTGAAGGATGCTCTGGTAAACGGCGGTTCTGCAAAGGCTGAGGTTAGCACAAGAGATGTACTGGTAACCATCGGTATTGACTATGACTATGCAGCTGTAGTTGAAGAGTTCCTCACAAACAAGATCGGTACTGCAGTAGATCTGGACGTTGCTCCGATCACTGGCGAGATCATGGTTCTGGCTGATACAGCTGGTCTGGCTTCCGGCACTGAGGTTTCCTTCGAGGCAGTCGCAACAATGGATGATCAGAGCATTTCTGCTGACACAGCAATCAGCTATGCAAGAAAGAAGCTGGCTGAGGTAAAGGCTGCTGCTGAGGCTGCTGTTGCTGCTGACGCTGCTGCTGTTGCTGAGGTTGCTGCTCTGTTCGAGGGCTACGAGGCTAAGCTGGACGCTGCTGAGGCAAAGCTGGCTAAGGCAATGACAATTTCCAAGACAAAGTCCTACACAGCTGACAGCTATGATGCAGTTCTGGCTGCTGTAAAGGAAGAATATGCTGGTAATGCACTGGTTAACAAGGTTCCGGATTCCATCGAAGCAGCACTGACAAACAACACTGTTTCTGCTGTATTTGCTGAGGCTCTGGCACAGATCAACGCAAGCATGACAGAGTACAAGCTGGATCTGACACCTGCAAGTGTTGCAGAGGTTGTTAGCGGCATGTACGGCGTAGTAGTATACGGTGCAGTTGACTCCGGCAACGTAACAGGCGTTACAGCTGCAATGGCTGATGATGACATCACAGATGCTGAGTATGAGGCACTGTTCAACTACTTCGTAGAGCTGGAAGGTCCGGAGGTTGCAATCGTAAACTTTGAGACTGTAAAGGTAATTGATGCTTCTGTCAATGCAAGTGCAGCATTCATGTCCGGTGATGCTACTCTGGACATCAAGAGAGCAATTACTTATGATGTAGTACCGGTTGAGGAAACAACCACCACAACAACTGAAACTACAGAAACAACTGATACAACTGACACAACAGATTCCACTGAGGACACAACTGATACAACTGACACAACAGATTCCACTGAGGAAACAGAGGATACAACAGACACAACTGTTGATACAGATGAGTCCACAACTGATACAACAGAGACAACTGTTGATACAGATGAGTCCACAACTGATACAACAGAGACAACTGTTGATACAGATGAGTCCACAACTGATACAACAGA
>JAFTQJ010000037.1 GCA_017462785.1 Oscillospiraceae bacterium
ATGCCGTCGCTTTTTTCAGGGGTGAATCTTTCAAACAGTCCGGTGGACTGTTTGAAAGAGAGGGGGAGTTTTTTGCAAAAAACTCCCCCTTACTGTTCGCTCATTCTGTCTTTCCTTTCTGCGAATGCAGAAACAAAATGAATTTTTCGACAAGCTGGAACCCCCTGTGATACAGGGGGTTCCTTTGATTGATATGAAATTATATCAGCTTTGCATAGGTGCCGGAGATCCAGCCGGTCTTGCCGTTGTAGATCACCTTGTACCAGCCGTTGGACTTGTCCGTGTATTCGAGAACGGTGCCGCCCTTGATGTAGCCGATGACCGCACAGGAGGTGTTCGGCTCCTTGCGGAGGTTTACGGATACAGCTGCATTCACAGTGAGCTTACCGCTGACAGTCACAGTTTCAGACTGATCCACTGTATTCTTCACGCAGTAGAGAGAGCACATCCAGCCCGTCTTGCCGTTCCAGCTGACTCTGATCCATTCGCCGGATACTTCCTCGACCTTCAGAACAGCTGCCTTTGCAATGACATCAATTGCCTCGAAATCCTTGCTTGTGCCGCTTCTCAGGTAAACCTTGCAGATGGTCTTTACGCTGTCGCCAGCCTTATAGGATGTGGACACTTCCTGTTCAGGCTCGTCCACCGCCGGAACGTCCGGAACGACCGGTGTGTTCTGTGTCTGCTTCACGCAGTACTGGGAAACGAACCAGCCGGATTTGCCCTTATACTCCGTTCTGCACCAGCCGCCGGATACTTCCTTGACAGTTACAACCGCATCCCTCGGAATGGTACCGATGGACTGGAAGGAAGTGGATGCACCGGTTCTCAGGTTCACTGCAACCGCTGCGGTGATCTTCACAGTGTCACCTGCTGCAATTGCGGTCGGCTGGGAGGGTGTTACCGGAGTGCTGGGTGTGCTGGGAGTGCTGGGGGTCGTTTCGGTGTACTTCTCAGTATAACGGGAGGTGATCCAGCCGGTCTTTCCGTCATAGTTGACTCTGTACCAGCCGTCCTTGGATTCGATCACAGTCAGGATCGCACCGCCCGGAACGGAACCGATCAGATTATAGGATGCACCTGCACCTGTACGCAGGTAAACTGCAACTGCTGCCGTTACCTTGATCTTGGTGCCGTCTGCCGGAGTGGAGGGAGTGCTCGGTTCAACATTGCTCTCCACATACTTCTTGCAGTAACCGGAGCTGAACCAGCCGTCCTTGCCATTATAATTTACACGGAACCAATTGCCGGAAATCTCTTCCACTGTCACCACGGTGCCACGGGGAATGGTGCCGAGCTTAGCATAGCTTGTACCTGCACCGGTTCTGAAATTCACAGCATCGGCATTGGCGATCTCTACCTTATCACCAACGGAAGCAACCTTATTGGTGGTGGGATTTTCCACGATGTTCTCCACATACTTCTTGCAGTAGCCGGAGCTGAACCAGCCGTTTTTGCCGTTGTATGTCACACGGAACCAGCTGCCGGAAACCTCTTCGACCTTCAGCACAGTGCCACGGGGGATCGTGCCGAGCTTGGAATAGCCAGTGCCGGCACCGGAACGGAAGTTCACTGCATCGGTGTTGGTGATCTCCACCTTATCACCGACAGCTGCCACCTTATTGGAGCCGGTGGTGTCGGAAACGGTGCCGGAATAATTCTTGCAGTAATCAGTGCTGATCCAGCCGTTCTGACCGTTATAGGCAACACGGATCCAACCGCCGGAAACTTCGGAAACCTCCAGAACTGTACCCTGCGGAATGGTGCCGATCAGCAGATGGTTGGTACCTGCACCGGTACGGAAATTCACCTTGTCGGTGTTGGTAACTTCTACCTTGCTGCCAACGGAATAGGATGCTGCGGCAGGTGCAGGAGCTGTGCCAGCCATTGTGCAGTTGCCAAGGTATACCCAGCCCGTCAGGTTCTTGCCGCTTGTGGCAGGAATGCTGGAAGAATAGCCCCAGCTTCCGTCGATCGCAGTAACATTGAAGGATGCACCGCCTGATGCATAGCCGACCACCTCTTCTCCGGGGGTCTGGCGGATATTGGCACTCTGACCGGATACAGTGTAGGTGCCGGTGCTGTACGCTGCTTCTGCGGTCAGCAGAGCTGCGGGATCAATTGCAGTAACTGCCATACAGCAGGCAGCAAGTGCAGTGCCGAGTGCACGTTTCATGGATCTGTTGGTATTATGTTTCATTCTATACTCCTCCTTGTGTACATTTCATTCCGACACAGCTCCGGCATTTTTTTCAGTATGCCGCCATTTTTGCGGGAATGAACTGCTTTAGCAGGCGACTGATGTGTTAAAAAGCTTCTTTGCTAATTGTATTATACCACACATTTCCTCTTTTGTCAACGTTTTCCGACATTTTTGGAATGAAAATGACCTTTATTCAGGGATTTTCAGGGGAATCAATGCAGGAAAGCGGAATGCACAGCCGGATCCGGAAGCCCGTGTCCGGCATTTCCGAATCGGAAAGAGGGGAGCAATGCAGCGGAAGAATCTGAAAAGCACTTGCATTCAGACGCAAAATATGCTATACTTGAAATAACGGCGGACGATTCCAAACAGTCCGGAAACGTGACAAAAAATTCAAACCGGAGGTATGCAACATGTTATCCGATATCGAAATTGCTCAGGCTGCCCAGATGAAGCCCATCACTGAAATTGCCGCAGGTCTTGGCATTGAACCCGAGGACCTCGAACCCTATGGACACTACAAGGCAAAGGTGACAGAAAAACTCTATGCAAAAACTGCCTGCCGTCCCGACGGCAAGCTCATTCTCGTGACTGCCATCAACCCCACCCCTGCCGGTGAGGGCAAGACCACGGTGAGCGTGGGTCTTGGTCAGGCAATGGCGAAGATCGGCAAGAAGGCTGTGCTCGCTCTGCGTGAGCCGTCTTTGGGTCCGGTATTCGGCATCAAGGGCGGTGCTGCCGGCGGCGGCTACTCTCAGGTAGTCCCGATGGAGGACATCAACCTCCACTTTACCGGCGATATTCACGCCATGACCGCTGCCAATAATCTCCTCTGTGCGATTCTGGACAATCACCTCCAGCAGGGCAATGAGCTTCAGATCGACACAAGACGCATCATGTTCAAGAGATGCATGGATATGAACGACCGTGCACTCCGCAATGTCGTTGTCGGCATGGGCGGCAGACTCAACGGCGTTCCCCGTGAGGACGGCTTCCAGATCACGGTGGCTTCCGAAGTCATGGCGATCCTCTGCCTTGCGACCGACCTTGCAGACCTCAAGAAGCGTCTGGGCAATATTCTCGTTGCCTATAATGTCAAGGGTGAGCCGGTCTATGCAAAGGATTTACAGGCTCAGGGTGCCATGACAGCACTGCTCAAGGATGCCCTCAAGCCCAACCTCGTGCAGACACTCGAACATACACCCGTGCTCATTCACGGCGGTCCTTTCGCCAATATCGCACACGGCTGCAACTCCATCCGTGCAACCAAGCTCGCCCTGAAGCTCGGTGATTACTGCATCACAGAGGCTGGCTTCGGCTCCGACCTCGGTGCGGAGAAGTTCTTTGACATCAAGTGCCGTTACGGCGGTCTGAAGCCCTCCTGCGTTGTCATGGTTGCGACCATCCGTGCACTGAAATACAACGGCGGCGTGGATCGTGCGGATCTGACGACACCCGATGTGGATGCACTCAAGCGTGGTATCGTGAATCTGCGTACCCATATTGAGAACATGTTCAAGTACCATGTTCCGGTGGTCGTTGCCATCAACCGTTTCCATACCGACAGCGACGAGGAGCTGGCATTTGTGGCTGACTACTGCAAGAAGCTCGGCGTGGAAACCTCCATGTGCGAAATTTTCGCAAAGGGCGGCGAAGGCGGCACCGACCTTGCAGAAAAGGTTTGTGAAACCATTGCTATGACCGAGGACAATGATGACGGCTTCCGTGTGCTCTACAAGAATGAGCTGTCCATCTCCAAGAAGGTGGAAACCATTGCAAAGGAAATCTACCGTGCAAACGGCGTGAAGTTCCTGCCGGCAGCGGCAAAGGCTCTGAAGGAGATCGAGGATATGGGTTACGGCAATCTGCCCGTATGCATCGCAAAGACGCAGTACTCCCTCTCCGACAATCCGAAGCTCCTCGGATGTCCGGAGGACTTCACCATCACCGTGCGTGACGTGCGTCTGTCCGCAGGTGCGGGCTTTGTCGTTGTGCTGACCGGTGACATCATGACCATGCCGGGACTTCCGAAGGCACCTGCCGCATTCAAGATCGACTGCGACAACGACGGCAATATCAGCGGTCTGTTCTGATGACGAAAACAGTTTATACCACCCACTCCCCCGAAGAAACGATCGCACTTGCACAGAAGATCGGTGCAAAGCTGAAAGCCGGCGATGTGATCGCCTATCTGGGGGATCTGGGTGCAGGAAAAACCACCTTTACCAGAGGGCTTGCAGCCGGTATGGGGCTGCCGGATCTGGTGACTTCCCCGACCTTTGCACTGGTGCATACCTACGGTACGGAGGACAGAATGCTCTGCCATTTTGACATGTACCGCATTGAGGGCGAGGAGGAGCTGGAAACCACGGGTTTCTATGACTATCCGATGGAGGAATGCGTCTTTGCCATTGAATGGTCGGAGAACATCACCTCCGCACTGCCGGAAAATACCATCCGCATCACGCTGGAACGTCTGGGCGATGAGGAACGAAAAATTACCATAGAGGGAGATGAACGCTTTGCGGATACTGGGACTTGATACCTCCGGAAAGACCGCATCTGCGGCGATTCTGGACACGGATGCAGGAATCCTGCTCGGTGAGCATACAATTTATACCAGCCGCACCCATTCGCAGGTCATCCTGCCGCTGTGCAAGGAGCTTCTCGAAGAATGCCGCATGAAGCCCGAGGATGTGGACTGCTATGCCGTTGCTGTAGGCCCCGGCTCATACACCGGACTGCGTATCGGCATTGCTGCAGTGCAGGGCATGGCAATGGTGCACAATACACCGTGCGTGGGCGTTTCGACCCTTGAAGCGATGGCAAGCCGCATTTATGGTTCACCGCAGATCCTCGCACTCATGCATGCAAGGGCTGATCTGTTCTATTGTGCATGGTTCTCCTACCGCTATTCGATGGACGATGCACCGCATGGCGTGGAACGCATGATGCCGGACGAATTGCAGACAGTTTCCGAGATCATGGAGGTTGTCGGACGCATGAATGAACCGGTCATTCTGGTCGGTGACGGTGCGGAGGAATTCATGAAGCAGTACACGGACATCACCAACCATCCGACCGAAAAGCTGCACATTGCTCCGCCCATGCTCCGTTTACAGTCGGCAGCAGGTGTCTGCACATGTGCGGCATGGAAGAAGCCCATCACCGCACAGGAGCTGACAGCCTCCTATTTGCAGGCGGTGCAGGTGCAGAAGAAAAAGACGGATAATTGAACCCCCTCTCATGAAAAGGGGGTAAGGGGGAGAGCAGATCTTGCAGAACTCCCCATCAAAACAATAGGAAAGGCTGAGAAAACATGATAGCAATTGGTTGCGACCACGCAGCATGTGGTCTGAAAAAAGCAGTAATGGCATACCTTGATGAAAAGAACATTCCCTATCTCGACTGCGGAACGGAAGAAGGCGTTCCCTGTGATTATCCGGATATGGCGGAAAAAGTCTGCCTGAAAATCACAAGCGGCGAAGCAGAAAAGGGCATCCTCCTCTGCGGTACCGGTATCGGCATGAGCATGGCTGCCAACAAGATCAAGGGCATCCGTGCAGCATGTGCAAGCGACTGCTTCTCCGTCAAGTACACAAGACTGCACAACGACTGCAATGTTCTGTGCATGGGGCAGCGTGTTGTCGGTCATGGTCTGGCTCTGGAGCTGGTCGAGCTGTTCCTCAATACTGAATTCGAGGGCGGCAGACACCAGAGAAGAGTGGATCTCATCACTGCACTGGAAGAGAAGTAAGAACCTGTCAGAAAGGGGTCACTGGATGCAGCAGTATCAGAAACCTGTCCATGTGAACGGACATGACATGAATGTATTCATCACCGGAAACGGCACAAAAACCATTGTGTTCCTTGCCGGTGCGATGGTCACTTCCCCCATCCTTGAATACAAACCGCTTTGGGAAAAGCTCACGGAGGATTTTCGCATCGTCATTCTGGAAAAGGCTGGCTATGGCTATAGTCAGGGCGATACCGGTGCTCCCCGTGATGTAAAGAACATGACGGACGAAAGCCGCCAAGCCCTCGAAAAAGCCGGCATCCAGCCGCCCTACTGCCTTGCACCCCATTCCTATTCCGGTCTGGAGGCGGTATATTGGGCATCGCAGTACCCCGCCGAGGTCGAATGCATTCTCGGACTCGATATGGTTACGCCGCCCTTTGCTCTCAAGCAGGATGCGGAAATACCTGCCGATAAAAAAGAACGCATGGCACAGAAGCAGGGGCAGGTTTTCAAAAAAATGCAAGGCTCGAAATTCCGGCAGAAGCTCTATACTGCACTCGTGTTCGGGCAGGCTCTTGTGTGGAAAAACGGCTGTCTGAATGATGCGGAGCGTGAGGAATACAAGCGGCTGTTCTTTCAGAATGTCTGCCATTCCGAAATGATCGAAGAACAGAAAATGTCCACAAAGAATGCACAGTTGGTCAAGGATGCTGATCTCAGCGGCATTCCGGCACTGCTCTTCATCAGCAGCATGAATGCACGGCTGAAGCATGCTTCGTGGAAGGAAGAAAATACTGCCTATGCCAAGGCTCAGGGCTGGCAGGTGCAGGATGCAAAGTCCCACCAGCTCTATGCTGACCAGCCTGACGAGATCGTGCAGGCATGGCGGAAATTCGTGAAAAACTGATACCCATTCAATCAAAAATCCTGCCAAAGCATCACTGCTTCGGCAGGATTTTACTTATTAAAAAAGTCGTTTTGTTTCTGCATTCGCAGAAAGGAAAGAATACATAAGCGAACAGTAAGGGGGAGTTTTTTGCAAAAAAACTCCCCCTCTCTCTCAAACAGTCCACCGGACTGTTTGAGAGATTCACCCCTGAAAAAAGCGACGGCATTAGGAGATTTCGCTCACTGCGGTGAGCGACCAGAGGGCTTTGCCCTCTGGACTCCCACGACCTTTTTGAAAAAAGGTCGATCAAAAACTTTTGTCCTTGCCTTCGGCTTTAAAAGAATGATTTTTCGACCAATTGAAACCTGCCAAAGCTTCACTGCTTCGGCAGGATTTTTTTATCATCATTGCAGCAAAGCATATTGCCGTTCCACTCGCTCCGCTGCCTGTGCACGGAATGCAGGCGGTCCGAGGATCTCCACGACAGGTCCGAACCCCAGCAAACGGATCAGGAGTTCTGTTTCATCCTGCTGGTCGTACCAGAGCCATACTGTGCACCTCCGGCTCTCCTCATCCATCTCCGTCCGCTTCTCAAAGGACGCAAATTCCATCAGAAAACGCTCAATGCCGTTGCGTTCGCCGCTGACAAGCACCTGCACCGGCTCACTGCACCGGCGGCGTTCCAGCACGCCCTCCAGCAGACCATCCTCCATGTACCGCTTTCCGGTCGGGTTGGCGGCGGCGATCCTGCCGAGGTTGAGCATGCCGCTGCCGCCTGCACCACGCTTTCCCATGCGGATGCAGTACAGCCGGAATTTGTCGTTCTTCTGGGAATATTCCAGTTTCAGCGGCAGAAAATGCCCCCGCAGGGACTTCCCCTTTCCCGTCATATAGTCCACCGCCAGCACCTCATGTCTGCCGATCGCCCTCAGAACCGTCCGGAACACAGCCCTGTACTGCGGGCTTTCATAGGGGTCGCCGTCCGTGAATTTGTCGAAATACCGGAACACCCCTGCCGGATACAGCGGCTGTACATCCTGCAAACGTTCCGAAAGTGACTGAAATTCGGCATCCGTCAGGAAGAGCCGCATTTTCGGGTCATCGAGCTTTGACCGCAGCCAGCGTTTCTGCAAAAGTGTGAGGAATGCCGGCGGTGCATGCTTTGTCACACGTTCGAGCATGCCGTCCTCCGTTTTCCGGAGAAGCTCCCAGCTTTCGCCGCTTTCCGGCATCAGCTTCTGCGGCAGGAACAGCATGGAATCCCGGAACGCCTCCTCCTGTATGAGCTGCTGTACCTCCTTGGGGGTCAGCCTGCCCTTGGAGAGAATGCGTTCCGCTGTCCGGAAATAGGCTCCGTAGATCTCACTGAACAGTTCCATCCTCTTCCTCCTTTCTGCTGTACATCCGGTGCATCCGTTCCACATCACGCCGGAATCTTGCTTCCTCTGTGGGTGAACCGGATATGGACACGATCCGCCCGATGTACGTCTTGACCCAGTTCATGATCTCGTTCGGGTCAAAAACGGTCACTGTAAAGGTGTAGAGCTCCTCGCCCGTCCGTTCCACATGTCCGCAGCGTTTCTCACGTTCGAGCCGTTCGAGAATGTACGGCTCCTCTTCCATGTTGATCCGGACAGTCACACGCATGGTGTACTCCGAATTCCCCTTTTTGCGGTGTCCGAATGAAACACCGAAGCATTTTTCAGCATTCCGCCCGAGCATGTCGGCGTATTCTGCATAGTTTTCACAGGCTCCGGCATCCTCCGCCCTGCGGATGTAGTCGAGCCGGTAGGAATTCACCCTCCGGAAATCGGGTTGGTAGCAGATGAGGTACCGCCGTCCCGTCTGTGCGGAGGCGTAGATCTTCAGCGGAACAACGGTGCATGTGTGACCCATGCGTCTGCGTCCGAAGCAGTGGAGCGTGACCATCCGCTGTTCTTGAATGGCATCGGTGAGCTGGAGGAGCACCTGCGATTCGAGGGTATGCACGATATAAAGATGCTTCATGAGGAAGGCAGAGTTGTGCAGTCCGGCGGCACGCAGGAGAGTATGACCGGCAAAACCGAATTCCGGCAGGCAGGAAAAGAACTGCACCGCCTGTGCAAGTGCCGGTATTTCGGCAAAAAGAGATCGGGGCGTTTCGGGTGTGAGGCGGTAGAGGAGCATTTTCCCCTCACGCTCCGGCAGGAGAATGCCCTCGGCGGCATATTCACGCAGCTTACCACGGACGGTCTGTTCATCGAACACGGCACTATAGTCCGCTGCAAGCTGTTCGGTCAGGCTGCGGACGGAATGGGCGGTGCCGTCTGCAAGGAGGTCAAGCAGGAGGAAATGCAGGCGGATGTCATTGTCCGTGAAGCTGCGTGACTCCAGAGCACGATAGAGGGGATTTTCGGAGATACGGGAACTGTTGAGCGTGATGGCGACCTGCTTGCCACGGCTGGTGGTGTCATAGCGGAGATATTCCCCCAGCCAGCTTTCGACACGGCGTTTCTCGTCGTCATAGGAACGTGCACTCTTGCGGTCAAAGTCCCCTCTGACCTTGAAACCGTAGATAAAGAATTCCCGTACATAATCACGGGTCCTGTCAAAATTTTTGATCAGCTCAGAAAACCCAGCCATGCGATCCCTCCTCTGCAAATGCGGTTGTATAACCATTATAATGCATTTCGGGGAAAAATGCAAGTTTTCGGAGGAATTTGATACTGAATCAGGATTTGAAGATTTTTTTTGAAAAAAATGAAAAAAAGGCTTGACAAAATAAAACAGGTGTGCTATAATATATAAGTCGTCAGCAGTACGGCGTTAATAGGGGCGTAGTTCAACGGTAGAATAGGAGTCTCCAAAACTTTTGACGAGGGTTCGATTCCTTCCGCCCCTGCCAGCACAGCGTCAGCACCGTTAGACGCATTTGAAAGCTTCTCTTTTTAGAGAGGCTTTCTTTTTTGCAGAATAGTGCGGCTTGCCGCCAGAGGCGGCTTAAGGGATTGCATGAAACAGGATTTGAACGCAAAGCGTTCAAATCGGCGGATGACGCAGTCAGCCGCCCCCCAAAAAACAATTGTCTGTTAGGTTCTTGGGGGATCAGCATGAAAGGGGGAATTCCAATGGCTCAATCACGCAACTTAGGAATAGATATGCTCCGCATAGTGTCAATGATCATGGTTGTCATGCTCCACGTCCTTGGACAAGGCGGTATCCTTGAAACTGTGAAACCGTTCTCCTGCAATTATCTGATTGCCAACTTTTTTGAAACGCTCTCCTATGGTGCAGTGGACTGTTTTGCAATCATTTCAGGCTATGTAGGCGTTGACAGTAAATTCAGATACTCAAATATAGTCACTTTATGGAGAAAGGTCTTTTTTTATACAATCACGATCGCCGGCGTATCGATTCTGGTCAACCCTCATAACGTCAGCATCAATCTCATAAATCAAGCAATTTTTCCTGTCCTCACATCTCATTATTGGTATTTTACAGCTTATTTTGGGTTGTTCTTTTTTATCCCATTCATTAACAGGTTCGTCAACTCACTTAACAAAAAAGAAATGGATCAATGCACGGTCGCTGTTTTGCTGTTCTTTTCTCTGATCCCGACTGTTTCCAACCACTCGCTTTTTTATATCAATGGGTACTCCATCATTTGGTTAGCGATTTGTTATTATATCGGGGCGTATATCAAAAAACGCAGCCTCGTTCACCTGCTGTCCAACAAAAAATCGCTCATGTGCCTCGTCTTTTGGGGATGCATTGCACTCACATATTTTTCTGTTTTATTGAACGATTTTATTTATCCGCAGACATCATGGTCAACGGAAGATACATATCTGAACTACACTTCACCGACCGTTCTTATTTCTTCAATCATTATCGTATTGTATTTTGCGAATCTGCACCTGCATGAACATACTGCAAAAATCGTCAAAACACTCTCCCCTCTCGCCTTCAACGTCTACATCATACACTGCAACGTTGTTGTGTGGAATTTGCTTTCGAAGCGTTTTGCAGCATATGCGAATATCTCACCCGTATTATTTGTATTATTCTTAATCCTATCCGTTTCTGGAATTTATGCAGTGTGTTCCGCCATTGACCTGATAAGAGAAGCAATTGAAAGAAAGCTTGATCTGAAGCATAAAATTGATCATGCAGTTGAAAACAAGCTGTTGCTTATAAAGGATTACATGAAACAAAGGATGACTTAATACCGGAGCCTCTGCTGCACAGTCACAGTCCAATGGAAACAGCACCCCCGGAAGCGGTACATTGCAGAATCAACCATTGCCCATACGTTTTCTGCTGTTTGGCTTTTGATGCTGCCGAACGGCTTAACGGGGAATGGTATGCTCCAGACCAAACCCATGATGCAGCGGTCCGCTGCCCTTTCCCAAGTCCAGCATCGCTGCAAGTGCACCTGAAATATAGTCCTTTGCAAGCCGGACGGCGGTTTGCAGATCGTGCCCCTTTGCAAGGTTCGCAGCAATCGCCGAGGACAGCGTGCAGCCCGTGCCGTGTGTGTTCGGGTTGTCGATCCGCATGCCCTCAAACCATGTGACCCCGCTTTTTTCAAGGAGCAGGTCATCGGCATCATGGATGCTGTGACCGCCTTTGAGCAATACCGCACAGCCGCAGGCTTCATGGATACAGCCTGCGGCTTTTTCCATGTCCGTTCGGGTCATGATCTGCATGCCCGATAAAACCTCCGCTTCGGGGATGTTCGGTGTCACAACCTTGGCAAGCGGCAGGAGCTTGTCTTTCAGCACTGCCGCCGCCCGTTCGGAGATCAGCCTTGCACCGCTTGTAGCGATCATCACGGGGTCAGCCACGATCCTTTCCGCCCGGTAAAAGCGGAGCCGTTCTGCGATCACTTCGATCAGCTCCGCATTTGCCGTCATCCCGATCTTGACCGCATCGGGGAAAATATCCGTGAAAACGGCATCGAGCTGTTTTTCCAGAAATTCAGGAGAAACCTCCGCAACTGCCGCCACGCCCACGGTGTTCTGTGCGGTGAGAGCTGTGATGGCACTCATCCCGTACACGCCGTTTGCAAGCATGGTTTTCAGATCCGCCTGAATCCCTGCACCGCCGCTGGAGTCGCTGCCTGCGATCGTGAGGGCAGTTCTCATTCTCCCATCATGCATAAAAATGCCTCCTTCAGCTCCCCTGCGGCTCTGCATGGGTCGTCCGCTTTCATGATCGCCGAAACTGCACAGATGCCGGCGATGCCGCTGCCTTTCAAAACGTGGATGTTCTCCCTGTTCAGTCCGCCGATGGCGTTGACGCTGATCGGGACTGCCCTGACGATCTCTTTGAGCGTGTCCACGGAGGTCAGGACGGTTTTCACCTTTGTCGTGGTCGGAAAGATCGCCCCCACGCCGAGGTAGTCCGCCCCCTGTTCATATGCCTCCAACGCCTGCGGGACGGTCTTTGCCGTTGCACCGACGATCTTCCGTTCACCCATCAGCTTTCTGGCAATATGCACGGGCATATCCGACTGCCCGACATGCACCCCCTCCGCACCGGCGGCAAGTGCCACATCCACCCTGTCGTCAATGATAAGCGGAATACCAAAGCCCTGTGTGATCGTATGCACCTTTTCTGCAAGTGCAAGGTATTCCCTCGTGGTTCGCTCCTTTTCACGCAGCTGGACGAGCGTCACGCCGCCCCTGCATGCCGCTTCGACACGGCGGAGGAATGCTTCCTCTGTGCAGTTCGTGCTGTCGGTGATGAAATACATCGTTGTATCAAGCTTTTTCATATGCACCTCACAAATAGATATAATCATTCAGTACCGGCTGCAAGCCCTCGCCGGCAATGTCCCTGTACATCACATCGAGGGAACGTGCATCGCTGATCTCAAACTGCTCGTCGCCCTCTGCTCCATCGGATGCTTTGCCGCTGTACTTGCTTTCGTGGTCGCCGATTCCGGTGGATACGCCTGCGGAAACCTTTGTGGCGGCGATCTTCACGATGCCATTGCGGAAAGACGCACTCTCTCTGGAGGAAACCGTAATTCCCACAAAGGGCAGGAAGATGCGGTAGGCACAAATGATCTGGCAGAGCTGTGTTTCATGCACATCAAGGGGGTCGATTTTGTTGTTATTGATGATGGGGCGAAGTCTTGGGCAGGACAGGGACATTTCAGCATGGGGGTATTTTCTTTGCAGGAAATACACATGCAGTGCACTTGCCAGTGCATCCTTCCGGAAGTCGGAAAGCCCCAGCAATGCAGAACAGGCAACGCCCCTCATGCCGCCCATCAGGGCACGTTCCTGTGCATCAAAGCGATACGGGTACACACGTTTGTGCCCGAGCAGATGCAGCTCCGAATAGCGGCGGCTGTCGTAGGTTTCCTGAAATACAGTCACATAATCCGCACCGCGTTCATGCAGATATTGGTATTCCTCAACATTCACAGGATAGATCTCCAGCCCGACCATGCGGAAATACTTCCTTGCCAATTGACATGCTTCTCCGATGTATGCGATATTGCTCTGACTGCGGCTTTCCCCAGTCAGAATGAGGATCTCTTCCATGCCGCTGTCGGAAATGATCCGCATTTCACGTTCGATCTGCTCCATGTTCAGCTTCATGCGGCTGATGTCGTTGTAGCAGTTGAATCCGCAGTACACGCAGTAATTCTCGCAGTAATTGGCAATATACAGCGGTGTGAACAGGTACACAGTATTGCCGAAATGCTTCAGTGTTTCCAGCCTTGCCCGCTGTGCGATCTGCTCCAGAAACGGCTCCGCTGCCGGAGATAACAATGCTTTCAGATCCTCAACGGTACAGGTGTCATGTTCAAGTGCCGCTTTTACATCTCTGGCGGTGTAGCGTGAGGGGTCGTAGCTGTTCATTTCAGAGAGCACCTTTTCCATAATATCGGACTTGATTTGCTCCATGCCGTCCATATATGCCATGTGGTCCGTGCGGCTTGCCGGATCGGTTTCAAGGCTGTGCTTCTTTGCAAGGGCGGCGGATGAGAGATGCTTTCCGTCCACAAAAAATCTGTTGTCCATCACACACCTCAATCCCTCAAAAAACCTGTCAGCGGATCGGATGCACTTGCACCACGGGTCAGCACTCTGCCCAGTCCGGAAAGATATGCCTTTCGTCCGGCTTCAATTGCCTGCCGGAATGCCGCCGCCATCAGCGGCAGATCGCCTGCGGTTGCAAGGGCGGTATTCGCCATGATCGCCGCTGCACCCATTTCCATTGCTTCGCAAGCCTGCGATGGCTTTCCGATGCCGGCATCGACGATCACGGGCAGATCAATTTCATCCACCAGAATCTGGATGAACTCCTTCGCCGCAAGCCCTTTATTCGACCCGATCGGAGCCGCAAGGGGCATGACCGCCGCCGCACCGCAATTCACCAGATCACGGGCTGCATTCAGATCGGGGAACATGTACGGGAGAACGATAAAGCCCTCTTTTGCGAGGACTTCCGTTGCTCGGATCGTTTCGCTGTTATCGGGCAGGAGGTATTTGGTATCACGCATGATCTCAATTTTCACGAAATCACCGCAGCCAAGCTCTCTTGCAAGCCTTGCAATGCGGACAGCCTCCTCTGCTGTTCTTGCACCGGAGGTGTTCGGCAGAAGCGTCACACCCTCGGGAATGTAGTCCAGAATATTTTCCTGTTCTGCGGTATTGGCACGGCGGACGGCAAGCGTAATAATCTCTGCACCTGCGTCACGAACAGCGGCTTCGATCAAGTTCAGGGAATACTTTCCCGATCCGAGAATAAAGCGTGAATGGAATTCACGTCCGCCTAAAATGAGCTGATCTTTCATATGCAAAATCCTTTCTATACTTCCAGTTTCCCTGCAATGATCCGCAGGGCTGTGTTTGCCTGATGTGCGGCACAGAGCATGACACGGGGGGCAAAAAGTGTACCGCTGTCTTTGATGTCACTCGTTCCGTCACCGCAAAGATACAGCCGTTTTCCGAGCTTTCTTGCAGTGATCGTGTTGCCTGTGTACAAGCCCGACATTCCCGATGCCGCAATGATATACATTTCGGGGTAATGCTCCGCTGCTCCGTTGACGAGCATCGCCTTGCATTCGGCATCATCAAAGCACTCACAGACAATGCCGCAGCCGGCGATCAGATGCAGATTTCCCTCCGTCAGTCTTACCCTATGCATGATGAGATTGCAGTAAGGGGCGATCTCTGCAAGCGTCTGCTGCATTGCCTCGGTCTTGTACATACCGAGCTGGGAGATCCCATACTGCTGGCGGTGGAGATTGGACAGCTCCACCCTGTCGAAATCAATGAGATGCAGTGTCCCCACGCCTGCCCTTGCAAGTGCAATTGCCACATGTGAGCCAAGTCCCCCCAAACCACAGACCGCTACGGATGCCGCAGCGAAGCGTTCCTGCAATGCTCTTCCATGCCGCTGTGCAAGTGCAGCATGCCATTCCTGCTCCGTCATATCAGCCGCCCCCCACAAAGCTTACGATCTCAATGCTGTCACCGTCTTGCAGTGCTGTGCTCTCATACTGCGATTTTGGCAGAATATCGCCGTTCATCTCGACTGCAACACGCTTGGGGTCATAGCCGGTATCCGTCAGATACTGCATGACTGTTTTTTTCTCCGCATCCGGAATGCTTTCTCCGTTGATCTTTATCATCACACACCTCACAGAATATCAATATACTCGCCCTCAAGAGCCTTGTTCATGCTCCTGACTGCACAGAATTTGCCGCACATCGAACAGCTTTCCTCGATCTCCGGCTTTCTGCTGTCACGGATGCTTCGGGCAGTTTCGGGGTCAATGGCACATTCCCACTGTGCATCCCAGTCAAATGTCCTGCGTGCGTCCGCCATCCGGTCATCCACATCCCTTGCATGGGGAATGTGCTTTGCAATATCAGCGGCATGTGCGGCGATTTTCGACGCAATGATGCCCTGTTTCACATCCTCCACATTCGGGAGTGCAAGGTGTTCCGCAGGGGTCACATAGCAGAGGAATGCCGCACCCGATGCCGCAGCAGCTGCACCGCCGATGGCGGAAGTGATATGGTCATAGCCGGGGGCAATGTCCGTCACAAGAGGTCCGAGCACATAGAACGGTGCACCCATACAGATGGTCTGCTGAAGCTTCATATTCGCTTCGATCTGATCAAGGGGCATGTGTCCCGGTCCTTCGATCATCACCTGTACATCCTTTTCCCATGCCCTTTTGGTAAGCTCACCCAGCCGCACCAGCTCCTCGATCTGGCACACATCGCTCGCATCGGCAAGGCATCCCGGACGGCAGGCATCGCCGAGGGAAACGGTCACATCGTATTCACGGCAGATTTCCAGAATCTCGTCATAGTACTCATAGAACGGGTTCTCATTTCCCGTCATGCTCATCCATGCAAATACCAGAGAACCGCCACGGGACACGATGTTCATTTTCCGCTTGTGCTGCCGGATCTGTTCGATGGTCTTACGGGTAATGCCGCAGTGGAGCGTCACAAAATCCACGCCGTCCTCCGCATGCAGCCTTACCACATCAATGAAATCCTTTGCGGTGAGGGAGGCAAGATCACGCTGGTAGTGGATCACGCTGTCATAAACCGGAACCGTACCGATCATAGCAGGGCATTCTGCCACGAGCTTCCGGCGGAACGGCTGTGTATTGCCGTGGGAAGAGAGATCCATGATGGCTTCCGCACCCATATGTACCGCCGCCATGACCTTTTGCATTTCAATGTCATAGTCCTTGCAGTCACGGGACACACCGAGGTTGACATTGATTTTCGTGCGGAGCATCGAACCGACACCGTTCGGATCGAGTGCTGTGTGGAGCCGGTTTGCACAGATCACCGCACTCCCCTTTGCCACAAGCTCCCTGATCTCCTCCGCTGTGCGGTATTCCTTTTCTGCCACCACCCGCATTTCCTTGGTGATGATGCCCTTTCTTGCCGCTTCCATTTGTGTTTTGTACATTGCATTCTCCTCCATACAGTATTTTCAACGGACAAAAAAAGGAAGCTACCGATTTCGATAGCTTCCGAATACGCATAAAAAATGCACCGACGTGCAAGCGTCAGTGCTTTACAGTCGTCCCTACGTTGGCATTATCCAAATCAGGTAAACGGTCGAGGGTCACACCCTCCTCTCAGCCTGTGATACAAGCTCCCGTGTTCATATTTACTTTGAACTCTGCCGCAATGCGGCATTCCGTCCGTCGAATTGTGTCTTTATTATACACCATTTGCAGAAAAAATGCAAGGGGTATTTGAAAATTTTTTGCTTTCTTTGGAAAACAGCTCTTCATTGCGATGCCGTCCCCCATAACGGCAGGCTCTAAAAGGACGATGCTTCACGAAAAGCATCGTCCCTGTTGATTTAAGAAATAATATCGCTCTTGATCAGTGCCAGATCCATCTTGGAGGTAATGAACACCTCATAGATGCTGCGGATCGCCTGCTGGAGGTCATGCTCGGCTACGCCAACAATGACATTCAGCTCACTGGAGCCCTGGTCGATCATCTTGACATTGATTCTTGCATGTGCCAGTGCTGCGAAGATTCTTGCAGCGGTACCGTGGGTACGACGCATGCCTCTGCCAACGACTGCAAGCAGTGCAATGTCCTTTTCAATGGAGATGTGGTCGGGATTCACAATGCGGCGAAGCTCTTCCATCAGACGCTCCTCCTTGCCCTCAAGACTTGCACTGTCCACGATCACGCTCATGGTGTCGATACCGGACGGCATGTGCTCAAAGGAAATACCCAGCTCTGCGATCACACTCAGGACATCCAGACAGAAGCCGACCTCGCTGTTCATCATGGACTTTTCAATGTTGATTACGGAGAAGCCCTTCTTTCCGGCAATACCGGTAATGGTGCGTACCTTTGCATCATCGCTTGCATCATCATCCGGAACGATCATGGTGCCTGCATCCTCAGGTGCATTGGTGTTGCGGATATTGATCGGGATACCAGCGGTTCTTACAGGGAAAATTGCATCCTCATGCAGAACGGTTGCACCCATGTATGCCAGCTCACGCAGCTCCTTGTAGGTGATCTCGTTGATGGTCAGCGGATTTTCCACGATTCTCGGGTCAGCCACCAGCATACCGGAAACGTCCGTCCAGTTCTCATAAACGGAAGCACGGACTGCTCTTGCCAGCAGGGAACCGGTCACGTCGGAGCCGCCTCTGGAGAAGGTGCGTACCACACCGCTGACGGATCTGCCGTAGAAACCCGGAATTACAGCATTTTCCACGCCGCTCAGACGCTCACGGAGCTTTGCAACGGTTTCATGACGCATCATCACACCCTCATCGCTGAACACGATCACATCTGCTGCATCCACGAAGGTGAAGCCCAGATAAGCTGCAATGATGATACCGTTGAGGAATTCGCCACGGCTTGCAGCATACTCTCTGCCGGCAGTTGCCAGAGCCTTCTGGATCTGGGAGAACTGCTCCTCAAGGGAAACCCCCACGCCCAGATCGGCAATGATGCCGTTGTAGCGGTCCTTGATCATCTGGAAATCCTCGGAGAAATCCTGACCCTTGCTTGCCTTTTCATAGCAGGCATACAGCATGTCAGTCACCTTGATGTCTGCATCATAACGCTTGCCCGGTGCGGACGGTACAACAAATCTTCTGTCCGGATCGGCTTTTATAATTGCGGCTGCCTTCTTGATCTGGTTTGCATCTGCAAGGCTGCTGCCGCCGAATTTTACTACTTTAACTCCCATTGCTCTGTATCCTTTCATTCCAAAAATAACTGCATTTCGCTAATACTTATTATATTCGATTTTCAGAAAAAAAGCAATTGGGAATGAATACAAATTTCATTTGCGAAAGGATGCTTTTTTGGTGAATACGACTGTATTTGAGGGGCGTACATTTTAGGTCGTGTTGACACTCAGCCTAACAACGCATCTTTTCGGCAAAATCTGCGTATTATTTTAGTGTCAGCACTCCTTAGATCACTGTCCGAGGTGGCATATCCGGACGGATCGGGGCGGATTCCGCAGGTCGGATGACCGATCCATCAGCCGATTCATTCCATGCTTTAAGGCTCAAGAAGCATTTTCTTCAGCCAGACCAGATCAAAACCATCCAGTCTGCCGTCCTTGCAAAGCTCCGCATTTTCTGCCTGTACGGGCGTAAGCTTTGTCTTGCCGAGGAGGTATTTCTGGAGCAGTACAACATCAGCGACATTCACCGCACCATCTGCATTCGCATCACCTGCAAGCGGTTCGGGCGTAGTGAACGGGATCTCAGAATAGCTGCTTGTTTCGCTTGAATAGCACCACAGACTGCCGTCCGTGCGGAGGAAGTAGGCATACACGGTTTCGCCGTATCCTGCATAATCATTGTCCACAAACTGTGCCACATCGGTAATGCCCGTCCTGACACCACGGCAGTCAATGGTCAGCACATTGTCCAGCGACAGATGGTAGTCATGCCCGATGGACGGGTCATGCATCATCTTGCCGTCCTCGGTGTACCAGACTGAGAAATTCGCCGCATCCAGATAGTGCATTACCTTCTCTTCTTCTGGCTGGATCTCGCACAGCGTTACTTCCTTGTGCGTACTCGGCAGCATTGCTCTGCCGTCCGTGGTGATGTAGAGGATGGATGCAATGGGATATTCCTCGTAGCTGTAAATGCCCACACATTCCACATTTTCCGCAATCTGTGCAGCCACCGGTGCTGCATCCTTTTCACGGGTGATCTCCCAGAGGATGTGGTTCTTGTCCACAAAATACCCTCCCTGTGCGGAAATCACATCGGTAATGCCCATCGGGAACACCTCCCAGCGGTAGCCGCCGCCCTCCTGCGGCATGTACGCCTTGAACATGACCTCGCCCTCATCACTGAAAAAGCACTGTCCCACCTTGGAATTATACGAGCCAAAGCCAGAATAGAGATAGTCCGCATAGAATTCACCGTTTTCCTCACGGATCTCGTAGAGGTCGCCATTAGCGGCAATGCAGCTCCCGTTCTGTGCATAGACAAATTCCTGATCGCACTGCAAAGGCTTACCATCGACCGTGATGGAACCGTCCCGATACAGAACAATGTCACGGTGAGAGTTTTTTCCGGTTTCATCATAGATGTACGCATAGTGGAAGGACTCCACATTTTCTGCCTCCAGCTGCAATGCACCGTCATTCAGGGAATACATGGTGCCGTCCTTCAGCAGTGCCGTGCCGATGCCGCCGCCGTGGTGGATGGCATCGAGGATCTGCGGAGCTTCCGCAGCAGTTTCATGCAGCGGGATGGATTCGGGCGTGAAGTCCTCCACGGTGATCTTGCCTGTGAATTCCTCCCTGCCATAAATGGACAGCGTGAATGTGGTTTCCCCGACCTCCTTGCCGTAGAAAATGCTGTTGGAGGACGGTGACTGCACTGTGCCGTAGGTATCCAGACAGGCAATGTCGGTATCACCGATCGTCAGCATGAGGTCGTTCGTGCTGAACAATCCCTCCGGAAATACGCCGCCCTTTGCAGCAAAGCCTTTCTGCACAGTGACATCCTCCACACGCATGATGGAGAGCAGCTCCGAATCGGAAAACGGCGTGCATTCCTGCATCCGGCAGTAGTTCAGCTCCATCTCACGCAGAAAGTCAATGGAACTGAGCGTTATATTGTACATCTGAATCGAATCGATCTGCGGCACTTGCAGAAGTGACTGTGCGGCAGAATCGCTGAGTGTGCCCTCCTCCAGTATGAGCGAGGTGAGCGACTCCATCCCAGCCATCCAGCTCAGGTCATCAAAGCCGCATGGATTCATCCGCAGGCTCAGTACGCTGCGGAATTCCTCTTCCGTGACTACGCCGTCCTCATTGTCATCACAGCCATAGGAATCCAGCAGTAATGCATAAACAGCCTCGTCCACATCCACAGGAACAGCAGTTTCAGCGGATGCCGGAAATGCGGTCAGCCCTGTGAGCAGTGCGAGTACGGAAATGAGTGCAGTCATTTTCTTCATAGTATTCCCCTCCGGTTTTGTTTTGCTTTATTATAGCACAATCCTAAAGCGATGTCAAGATTTGGAGAGAATCTGGGGTTAATTGCTCCGAAAAGAGAGCAATTAACCCCAGCAGCTTGTCAAAAAAGTCTTTTTTCTGGGGTAGCACCCCAAAGATTGCCCCCACCCCAACCCCTCCCCCAGAGGGGGAGGGGCTATATTACGAGGGTACTGCGTACCCTCAACCCGCCAAAGGACTTCGTCCTTTGAACCTAATAAGGTTTTTCGACAGACTGATGGGGTTAATTGCTCCCGAAAAGATGCATACGAGCTTTTCATGTGAACAGGCTCCGGTATCAGGTCAGCATTTTCCGGTATTGATTGGGCGTGTAGCCTGCGGAACTTACAAACTTTCTCATAAAGTACTTGCTGTCAGAATAGCCGCATGCCTCCGCTATGCTGACAACCCTCATTTCCGTGCAGCAGAGCAGTGATTTGGCAAGTGTCAGGCGGCTGTTGATGCAGTCCTGATGAAAGCTGATCCCGAAGCATTCACGGTATTTTGCATTCAGATAATTCACACTGACCATGCACTGTTTTGCATAGTCCTCAATTCTATGCTCCGTCAGCGGATCACTGTATATGAGATTCCTGATCGCAAGGAGCTTGGCATAATGGGAAAGCAGGCGGAGGCGTGATGCCTGTTTCAAACGGGATTCCGCTTCCTTGGTGAACTGCCGCAGGATCTCGTCAACGGTCGCTGTCATCCGTACCTCTCCCTCAATGACATGGAGTGCGTCCATGCCGTAGTAGGAGAGGAAAATTTTATCGGAGAGCAGAATGCTCCGCAGTGCATCCGCAAGATGTGCGGCGGATGCACCGGTCTGATGTCCGAACAGAATGAATTCATTGCTGCCGACCCGTCCGCACATGGCACGTCCGATGCTGAAGCTGCGGATCGCTTCCGCCGCTGCTTTCAATACTGTAATATGCTCCCGGATCTCCTCCTTGGAGATCAGCTGTTCCTCTTCGCAGCTGATGCGGATATAAACCGCCGGAAATGTTGTTTCCGGAGGATAATGCGTCTGCACAGTCCGAAAAGCCCTGTCCAGACCATTGGTATTGTACATTCCCGTCATAGTGTCAGTATCCTCTGCAAGATCCTGACACTGTGTCAGATACCGCACGTCATTTTTGATCCGCAGGAATTCCAGCGAATTTGCCGCCGTTTTGATCCAGTTCCGGTAGATCGCATCGTAGGTATCCGGACGATCGTACCGCAGTACAACATGTCCGAACAGCCTTGTCTGGAAAAACAGCGGACTGAAATAATAGACACCCGGCTCGGAATTTCTGCTGATAATGGCAGAAAGGCTGTGTGCTGAAACGTAAAATGGTTTCTGATCCATCCACGGCAGCACGTTCCGGCAGTACAGAACGTCACTGGTGTTGTTTTCACTCTTTCGGTACCAGTCATCGTACAGGCAGAGTGTAATGTCCTGCACATAGCGGATCAGATACTGATGTTCGCCCAATACGCTGATAAACTCGTCGAGGGATGTGCATTCGGTGAGCTGCTGCTCAAGCCGTGAATTCAGGTTCCAGCTGTCATACATTTTTTCGCTTCTGGCAAATTTCAGCTCCTCATGATAAAAGGTTTTTGAGGGAGAACAGCCGCAGCTCAGACCGTAGCAGACGGATCCGGCGGGCGGTTCAAAGGGCAGCTCCGGTTCACCATTCAGCTTCCGCAGGAGGATCTCAACCGATGCCTTTCCGAGTGCCCTGCGGTTTCTCTGGTAGGTCGTGAGCAGCGGATAGTGCAGATGCCGTTCCGGAATCGCCTCATAACCGACCACCGCAAGCCTGCCGAGGATATTGACCCGATGCTCCTCAAAGGTATCGAGCAGACCGAATGCCATGTAATCATTTGCACAGACGACCGCCTCCGGCATCTCCCGTTCACCGTTCAGATACGCTTCTGCAAGGGCAGCTCCCGAGGTTGTCCAGAAATCTCCGTACCTGACACGGCTCTCGTCATACGGTATCCCATGCTTTTCGAGGGAGCGACGGTAGCCCTGCACTCTGTCCCGTGAGATTTGCAGGAAATTGTAGCCGCTGAGCATATCAATTTTTGTATAGCCATGCTCATCGATCAGATGGTCTGTGATGGCTTCAATGTCGTTCATGTCACTGGTGCTGATGATCGGGAACTGCTTGGGTTCCCAAAAGGTGGAGAAACCTGTCACGATGACGGGGATCTCCTTCTGCATCAGGGCTTCCCGCAGCCTTTCACGCAGCTCATCACTGACAATGGACTCTGAGAGCAGGATCAGTGCATCAAAATCCTCCGACTGTATCAGGTCATAGATCTGTATTTCTCCTGTGGGATCCGGCGGATTGGGATTGAACAGGTTGGAAATCACCGCAACATCGACATTATGCTGCATTGCTTCCTCAATGATCCCCTCTAAGATCTTACGCTGCTCGATACTGTTGACTTCCGCACCGACCACGCCGATGATCCTTCTGAGTTTCTTCTTCATGCAGTTCACCGCCTCTTTCATGATAGATGTTTTGTCAGATCCCGACCGTCAGTGAAAAGACCTTTTCCTTGGCACTGAAATGATAGTACGCATCATGATTCCTGCAAAATGCCACAATGGACTGCACACCGTAGCCGTGCCCTTCCCTGCTGGTCGTGGGGATGCCGTTTTCATCCAGCGTGACACTTCCGCTGTAATAATTGCTGATCTTGAACATGAAATCCGGTTCCTGCCGGACTTTGATCCGCATTTTCCGCTGCGGCGGTTCCAGTGTTCCGCAGGCATGGATGGCGTTTTCCATTGCATTGGCGAACACTACCGCAAGCTCCGATTCCGGAACGGAAAAGGTGTCCGGAAAATCCAGCTCCGTTATGACGGTGATGCCCTTTTGCTCGGCTTTATGGATGTAGGAGGAGAGCACCGCATCCATGACCGCATTTTTGCAGTACTTGCGGACTGTGGTGTTCTGCAGTCCCTCGCTGTAATCCTCCGCCAGCTCGTGCAGCTCGTCGTAGCGTCCTTTTTCGATCAGTCCGGCGATCGTCTGCATTTTATGCCGATAGTTGTGACGCTCCATCCGGAATCTCCGGTCAGCTTCCATATATTCCTCTATGCGGTCCTTGACGCTGTTCATCTGTACCGCCATCAGCGTTTCCTGCTCACGCAGCTCGTGGATCCGGATCTCCTGATTGAGCGTACTCAGAATATGAAAATAGCCGAGCGGGATCAGGATGAAAAAGAGAATAAGTGCCGGCATACATTCCGGACGCTCCTCGATCGGCACCGGATAGCTCATCATCAGTGACATTGTGACATTGAAAATGACAGCGATCACTGTAAAAAGCAGCCAGCCCCTTGTGGTTCTCTGCTGAATGTAAATATAGGGCTTCCGGACTCTATGGTAGACAAGATACGTCATCAGCGGCAGAAGGGTACACCTTGATACGAACATGAAAACATATTCTCCCGGTATATACGCCTCCAGAATTTTGGTGACATTGATGACCTCAAACACAAAAGAATCGACAATACAGTTTGTAAAAATATACCGGCAGTCCCTGTTTTTGGCAAGAAAGAAGAGAACGATATGCGTGGGAAGCGGATAGATGAACGGCAGGAGCGACATATAAGTCTGCGTGCCCGTTTTCATGAAAAGCATCTGGTTGGCAATTGCAATCGGAATCAGAACACTAAGGGCAACGGTCAGTGTGACCCGCTTGGAATAGCGTGGAACGAACAGGAAGAGGATCATCATCAGCCGGCAGGCAATTGCCGTTGCAATGGAAATATCACGAAGCAGTATCATAACTTCTCCTCCCCGTCATCGAGCCAGTAATCATACCATTTTTTCCGGATGTCCGTGAGGAGCTTACCGGAAAGGAAAAGCGTGGTGCCGTCACGGAACCGGAGTTCATCAGTTTTGGCAGCAGCAATGTGAAGGAGATTCACGATCAGACTTGCACCGCACCGCACAAAGCAGTCATCACAGCTCAGTTCCTGCACCGCATCCGCAAAGGAAATGCGGATAGTGGTACTCTGCACGCACTTTCCGCTGACGAGATAATAGCTGATCTTGTTTCTTTGCAGCTCTGCATACATGATGCTTTCGATCGGCAGCCGGATCCTTCCGTCCGAGGTTTTGACGATGATGCTTTTTTCTTTCCGGCAGCTTGCGGCACTGACAGCAGTATCAAGAACGGGGAAGAGCTTTTCCTTTGTGACCGGCTTGATGATGTACTGAAGCGGCTGTGCCTGAAAGGATTCGATGGCATATTCCGCACTGGATGTCAGGTAGATGATCTTGCCGTCATAACCGTTCTCACGCAGCAGAACGCCCAGTTTCACGCCGTTTGTATCCGGCATGATGATGTCGAGGATGTAAATATCAAAACCGCCGGTCTTTCTGGCTGCGTCCATCAGATCGTCGGCGTGTTCATAGGAAAAAATGGTGATCTCTGCATCGGGATGCTCCGCTGCATAATGCTGCAGCAGTTCTGAAGCAGTATCACGGCAGAGCTGGTTGTCATCACAGACTGCAATTTTCATGATCAAGCCCCCTTTTCTCAAATGATACCACATTTTTGAAGATATGTCAAGAAAAGGCGGCACCTCAAAAACAAGGTGCCGAAAACGCCGCACGATTCAAATCAATCGTGCGGCGTTCCTGCTTGTCAAAAAAGTCTTTTTTCTTGGGTCAGCACACCAAAGCTCCCCCCACCCCAACCCCTCCCCCAAAGGGGGAGGGGCTATATTGCGAGGGTACTGCGTACCCTCAACCCGCCAAAGGACTTCGTCCTTTGAACCTGACAAGGTTTTTCGACAGACTGAAACGCCGCACAATTCAAATCAATCGTGCGGCGTTCCTTTATTGTGGCATGTCTTAGGGAATGTATACCCTTTCAATTGCTGTGATCACATCGTTCTCAGTTTTCACAATGGTATTGGAATTGATAAATCCGGCAGCACCATGATCCAGTGCGAGGAATTCCTCCGCAGTGTATGTGGTCGGGTGATCAAGATCGGAGCTGTCTGTGAGCACGAAATTTTCAGAGAGTGTATATGTGTTTTCGCCGATCTCATAGTAGGATTTCACATCGCTCATACCTGACTCAAAGTACACCGAGCCGTCATCGGTCTTGAAGTAGCGTCCGCCGTTTTCAATGCCGCCGTTGACCACGACTGCACCGTCCTCCCTTGTTTCGACCGTGTCAACCACGACATCCTGACCGAGGCACCAGATCACATCGCCCTTTTTCAGTGCAGTGATGTCATCACCGCTGAAAAGCTCATAGCGGTAGATCATCACGGTCAGTGCGAGCGTTCCATCATCCTGCTTTACAAGATCCTCCTTGCTGAAGGAAGCGGCAAAGGATGCATTACCGAATTCCTCGGGGCCCTGATACCTGCCCATCGGTCCGTTCAGTGCAAATACCTCGTTCGATTCTGCCGCAGATGTTTCTGCTGCTGCTTCATCCGTTTCCTCCGTCGCCTTTGCAGTTTCCGTTTCGGTGGGCTTCTCTGTTGCTGCTTCTGTCGGCTTCTCTGTTGCTGCTTCTGTCAGCTTCTCCGTTTCTGCTTCTGTAGGTTTCTCGGTTTCTGCATCGGCTGGCTTCTCAGCTTCTGTCGTTTTTTCAGTTCCTGCCTGTGTTTCGATGCTGCTGCCGGCACTGTCCATGCTTTCTTCCGCTACTGAACCGCATCCTGTGAGGAGCATGGAAAACAGTGCTGCTGCAATAATTGTATTTGTTCTTTTCATAATTCTTCTCCTTTTGTATCAACGCTTGCTTGTGTTATGCTTTTCTGTGGATCATCCAAGATAGTCGGACAGTGTACCCTCATAGCCGGAGCCGACAGCGGCTGCGTACTGGAGGATGATCGCTGCATCGGCAGCATCAAAAGCACCGCTTGCATTGACATCTGCATTGGCTTCCTGCTCTGCGGTCAGACCGCTTGCATTGCCGGAACCAACGGCTGCGGCGGCTGTCAGAATACAAGCTGCATCCATTGCGTCCGCAGAAGCATCACCATTCACATCGCCCAGTACTGCACTGTCCGTGCCCTGACCGAATCCGACATAGCCGGAAACGTCCGCTACGGCATGGGTCTGACCGAAGAGGTTGCCGATCGTCGCATTGGTGATCTTCACTTCGCACTCGGCATCCGCTGCGATATTCTCATAGCTGCATACAGTGACACTGAGCGTTTCCAGAGCTGCATACACATCACCGATGAACATTTCATTCGGATTGAACCATGCTTCCGGATTGTAAATGATCACATTCCACTTGTTGTCAGAGATCCGGTTGTGATCCATCGCTATATTCTTACCGGCTGCTGTAACCGAATGGAGAATCAGTCCGGACTCGCCTGTCACTTCTACATCAAAGCTCATCACATCACCGATGTGCATTACTTCGGATTCCACGGGAGCAAATGTCAGCACTGCAGAAACATCCTCCTGATCTGCTACCATATCCACAGCCATCAGGGAACCAACCGGCATTGTATCCCATGTATCATCAGTCCAGGAATACGGCAGATAGGGAATGGTGCCGCCCACATAATTTGCCAGCATTGCAAAGTCGGACGCATTCACTGCACCATCATAGTTCATGTCGTACTGGAAATCATACTCTGTATTCTGATCTGCAAGATAAGCAGAGAGTGTATACGCATCATGTCTGTCAATTGTGCCGTCGCAGTTCAGATCACCGAATTCTGCACTTTCCTCATCCGCTGCGGCAAAGCTGATCTCGGTCCGGGAATCGTTGATCGCTGCGGTTTCACCGTAGATGCTGCCGATATAAGCCTCGGTGATCATCAGTGTACCGGATGCTGCTGTGTCAATGCCGTCACTTCTGCCGACAATCACACACAGACGGTCGATCATCATATCGCAGGAAGCGGCATTGTCAGTGTTGTGAACGATCACAAACAGCTCCTTGTCGGATACCGGATATACGATCGCACTGCAATCCTCGCCCTGTACATAAACATCATCAAGGAACAGATTGGAATCCTCCGGCACGGATGCACGGAATGCCATAATATCGCCCATTGCACCGTTTGTATCGGGGAAGAAATAGGCAGCTGCATGGCGTACAGTTTCGTGAGCATTGCAGGTGTCAGCGTTGTAAGTGCACTGAAAATCAGCATAATTTGCTGCCCAGTCCGCATCCGCACCGTTTGACGGAAGGGTTTCCACATCACCGAAGAAATGGTTGTACAGGAGTGCATAGTCGGTCACATCCACTGCACCGTCTGCGTTCATGTCATAGGTTTCATCGTAAACCTCGCCCCGTGCAATATGGTCAATGAGCAGATCGCCGTCATTGAGCATCACCATACCATCCTGATTCAGATCACCGAACTGACGCTCGGAATCGGATGCCGCAAAGGTCACATGTGCAAAAGCATCTGCAAGCTGTACGGACTGACCGGAAATCGTGGAGATGGATGCATTGGTGATGAGCACATCACCCTCAGCGGCAGTGAAAATACCCATAGTACGGGAGAGCTGCACTTCAATGCCATTGAGAATGCCGTAGTACTCGGGGGTGTAGATATCGTTTCCGCCGCAGGGTACTTCCGGAATATAGATCATGACACGCATGGTATTCTCAGGGGTCATGATCGTTTCCACCTGAAGACCCAGACCATCCACAAAGATGTCATCAATGGTAAAACCAGAACCTTCGCTTACAGAAACATCAAAGGTCAGCAGGTCGCATACGGGCATGGACTCGCCGTTCAGCGGCTTGAATTCCACAAGTGCATTGATGTTGTCGGCTTCGCCCGTGCAGTCAGTGCCTGTCAGAGCATTGTCATAGTCTGCATATGCCTGCTCCCAGACCCTGTTCTCAACCTTGTAGGGCAGGTAGGGAACATTGCCGTGAACATAGTTTGCAAGCAGTGCATAGTCCGCTGCATCGACCTTGCCGTTATAATTGAAGTCGTACTGTGCAGAGAAATCCGTCATATCGGAGAAGCCGATCTCAAAGAGCATGGATTCCAGATCATCGTCCCATACATCACCGTCATTGGTGAGATCGCCGAAATAGGGCGTACCCTCATCGGCTGACGGGAAGAGGTAGGAAGCGGATGCTTCTGTGATTTCTGCGGTTTCGCCGTACAGACTGCCGATGTAGGCATCACTGATCCGGACAGTGCCGTTTGCGGCGGTGTAAATGTCCGCACCTCGGGACACAGTCACATGGAGCTTGTCCAGTGAGATCTCCGTTTCGGCGTTATTGCCCGGATTGAATACGATCACATACATTTCTGTATTGGAAAGAGGATAAACGGAAGCAGCACAGTTCTCACCGTCCGCATAGACCTCCTCCAGACACAGACCGGTACCCTCGGGGATGGAAACACGGAATGCAGCCACATCACCCATTGCCTGTCCATTGGTCGGGTAGAGGTAGGAGGTGGCATAGTTCCATGTGGGAAGTGCGGTGCAGAGATCCGCACCGAATGTGCACGCATAGTCCGCATAGTTCAGCTGCCAGTTCTCATCCGCAGCACTGATGGGGAGGTAGTAGATCTCGCCCATGATATGCTGAATGAGCAGTGCATAGTCAGCTGCATCAAGCTCCTTGTCGGAGTTCATGTCATAATCGGCTCTGTAAGGGCGGTTATATGCGAGATACTCAAGGAGTACATCCCTGTCATCAAACTCCAGCTTGCCGTCACCGTTCAGGTCGGCAAAGAGGGGGTCCGGCTCACCGGAATCATCCGGAAGTTCGGTGGGACCGTCATTTCCGGCATCATATGCGGGGAAGGTCACATTTGCCGTGCTGATCGGGAAGCCGCCGTCCGTTTCGCCGTAGATGCTGCCGATGCCGGCATCGCTGATTGAAACCGTACCGTTTACAGCAGCACCAGTCACATCGGTGCTGGTAACGGATACGGTAATATCCATAAGCTCAATATCCCATTCCTCCGGATCGTCGAGGTTCATCACGATCACGAACCACTCCGTATCGGAAAGGGCATAGTATGCAGCCGTGCAGCTGGAACCGCTGACAAACACACTGTCGATCTTCATTGCGGATTCCTGATCCGTTTTCACGGTAAAGCAGAAAACATCGCTCATTGCGTATTCCGCAGCCGGAACAAAACTCAGCTGTGCATAGGTATCACCGGGGAATGTTTCCGCATCCTGTGCAGAAAACTGCATTGCCTGTCCTGCATACTGCTCCGCCCAGCCGGTATCAGCAGGCTCACAGGGAATGAATTCCACATTGCCGCAGAGATGGTTCCGCAGTACTGCATAGTCACAGGGATTGACTTGACCATCGCTGTTCAGGTCGTACTGTTCTGCATACTCCATGCCATATGCAAGATTTTTCAGGAAGATCACCGCATCGGTATCATCCACAGATTCATCACCGTTGAAGTCACCGTATATGACACCATCATCGTCCGCTTCCTCCTGTTCATCAGAAATAACCACATCGGTGTCAGTTTCTGCTGCGGACACATCGGCGAGCAGATTGCAGTTCAGTGCATTGCTGCTGACAATCGCCGCTGCAAGCAGACCGGCCAGCACCTTTTTGTAATTCATAAATCGTCCTCCTATTGTCTTTTCCGGCATTCTTCGACAGTTTCCTGCCCAGAATACCAATCTGATTCTATCACATAACACAGCTCAGAACAGCGGATGCAGGAAATTATGCTTTTTTTACAGGGAATTCTACGCTCCCAATCTCATACGCTGCCTGCGGCGTATGGGCATGCATAGGACGGATTTTTAGTCAAAAATCGGCAAAAAGCAATACGGCACAAGCCGCTGGGTGTTGTGCGATATTGCTTTCAAGTCGATTTTTATTGTACAGCCTCAACAGCACGAACGGTCACACGGCTTCTGCCGCTGAGCGTACAGGTGAAAAGGGTCAGATCCCATTCCTCCGCACCGTCATGCATCGCCTGCACATCACTGCCGCCGATCATTTCGGTCTGGATGACTTCGTAGGAATGCGTATTTCCTGTGCCATCGGTGAAAAGAATGGTATCGCCGGTGTTCAGCGACTGGATATTCCCGAAATGTGAACTGAAATTATGAGCCGCAATCACAAGATTTCCGGCAGCTGCGGAGCCGGCATAACGGCATGGAGCAAGGCGGAGATTGGCATAGCTCCACTCCTGCATGACCGGAAGCTCCGTATTCAGGGCAGGGATCGTCAGTACACCGGCATAGAGGGAACCGTTCAGCTCAATGGGCGGATCGGTCGGCTCCTGTGTTTCCGTGGTTTCCTCCTCGTACTGGGCATACAGATCCTCTGTGGGCGTGATGCTCTCTGCGAGCGTTTCGGTCGGTACATATTCGGGGATCTCCCCTTTCAGCTCACGCAGAATTTCCACGGAGGCTGCACCGCTTTGCTGGTCAGTGTGCAGATTGTACAAAACAAGGAACAATGCCGCAGCAAGCAGCATTGTTCCCAGTACGATCATGCACTTTGCATGGATTCGTTTCATCTTGTTACTCCTTTGAATGAAGCTTCAGACCCGCTGTAATGGAGAACAGTCCCGCAACCGCAAGAAGCGGAACCGGCCACCAGAGCTGTCCGGTCTGCGGCAGCTTCTCAGGCTTGCTTGTTGTGGCGGCAGTGGTAACTGTGGTAACTGTCGTTGCAGAGGATCCGGTTGTGGAACCTGTGGAGGAAACTGCTGTGATGGTGGTGGAAGTTGTATTGGTAGTTTCTGTGACGGTCGTCTGCGAAGCGGATGCTGTTGTATCCTGTGTTGCACTGGTGGAAGCACTCGTTGCTGACGTATCAGTCACGGGGGTGGTATTGGTATGTGTTGTTTCAGTTGTTTCAACGATGGAGGTGTGCAGACTCTCCTCCTCCCAGAAGTAGAAATCCTCGTGGTAGGTGTTCTCAATGACAAACTGTACGCCGTTGGATTTGTAGACTACCGCATAATCCACGGGAATATCATCCATATCCTCTTCCACCTTCCATTTATGGAAAGTGTGTGAAGTCCAGCTGTATGTCCAGTCATTGGATTCATCCAGCACAACGGATTCATACAGAACGCCGTCACGATAGATATTTGCAGTAATGGAAACAGACCGCATTTCGGGCATATCCTCATCATTCTTCCAGAACTTTCTCACAGTATATTCCACCGGAAGCTCCGGCATGTTCATCGCTGCTCCCTTGGGATAGGCGATCAGGTCAAGATCATGGGTATCGGGAGCCGGTACCTCGATCAGGAAAGGAGAAAAGCCGTAGGTGTTGGTTCCAACGCTCACATGATCACCGATCAGCAGGTACAGACCATTGGTGAGGGAGCTGAATTTCAGTCTGCCGCCGGCATCTGCCTGTTCCTCTGCATCCGGCTCGATTTTGCCGATCTCGATGTAGGTGTCGAGCGTTTCCGCTGCATCACGCAGTACTGATTCTGTCGGATTTCCAAGGTATACAGGATAACGTCGGAACACACCCTTCAATTCCAGCTCATTTTCATCGGTTCGTTCACCGACACGGTACAGCTTCCAGTTGACCCCCTCAAGGATCAGACCTTCCTCTGTCTGGCAGATCATGGTGATGGAGCCAAGCTCTTCCGCAGCCACCGTATAGAACTGAAATGCACCTGCGAGTATCCATAACAGTATTCCGAATGCACAGAGCAGAAGCTGGAGCCGCTGTCTGAGTTTTGTACGCATATCAATCATCTTCCTTTCTCACAGGTAAATTATAGATGGGGTTCCAATGGGGCAGCCGGCGTTTGCGGCGGCCGGTAATGCTCCAGAAGCCGATCAGCATGAGCACCAGCGGTGCGGCGATGATCGGAACGACGATGAGAGAATCCATCTGTACAGCATCCGCTGAAACACGGACGGTTCGTTCTACGACTGTATCAATGCGGCGTGACCGCAGGAGCAGCCGATGGGTATTGATGCCATAGGGGGTGCAGGTCATCAGCGTCACATAGTCCTTGTCCGGAATGACCGCAAGCTTCTCGATCTCATGGGGCAGGACGATGAGGATCTCCTCGACCTCATAGGTGAGCACCTCATCAAGCACGGTGATGGTGAAGGAATCACCGACCACGAGCTGGTCGAGGTCTGTAAAAAGTCTTGCAGAGGGCAGTCCTCTGTGGGCGGAGAGTACGCAGTGAGTGCTTGCACCGCCGACGGGGAGGGATGTTCCCTCAAGATGACCGACCGCAACGTTCAGCTCAGCCTCGCCGGTGCCGTGGTAGATAGGAAGCTCAATACTGATCTGGGGAATGCTGATATAACCCATGATACCGGAACCGGAGATGTCGAGTGCATCCCGATAGCCGCCGATGTTGTCATAATGAACGAGGGGGGAATCGACGGTAAGCAGGCGGCGGTTATAAGCATGTGCCAGCTCAAGAATATCGCTGTAATCGGTGTCGTTGATTTGTGTGATCGCCTCGCTGTAGGAAGCGATGGCACGGCTCTGGGTTTTGGAATTCCACCAGTTACTGATGGACGGATAGAGCATCACGGAGAGACCCACCAGAAATAAACATGTTAAAATGATTGTAGAGATAAGACCTTGTTTTTTCCTCATGGAGCCCTCCCTAATGTCCGGCGGCAGCGGACACGCCGCCGCCGGATTCAGGTTATCTTAGTTTAGTTGACTGTAAATTGTGTGTTGAGTTGTGTGTTGTGAGGGGAATTAATCCTCGTTCTTCATACGCTTCTTAGCGATCAGACCCACGCCGGCACCTGCTGCCAGTGTACCGCCGATGACATAGAACAGAGTTGTACCGATGCCGCCGGTGGAGGGGAGGCTGGAGCCCTTGCTGTTCTCAATCTTAATTGTTCCAAGATCTGTCGCATCCTCTGTTACACCCTGAGTATCTGGATTGTCTACATTATCAGTTACAACAACAGGATTATCTTCGCCCTGCTGAATGGTAATTTCATCAAGTGCAGTATAAGCTCCTTGCTGATTTTTGTTGCCAGTTGCCTGATAAGTCCATGTCTGCTGATAGATTGCAGCTTCGTCAAAGGTAGAACCGATCGTTACAGCTACATCCTTATCCAACGGATTATACGTTGCAGGGGCTGCAAGTTCCTCTACAAAGTACTGCTTATCCTTATCCAGACCCTTGATTACAATATTACCTTCCTCAGCGGATTGCCAAACACCATATGCGTTACCAACATCTGTTTCATCAGTAGGAGGTGCCGTTAAGTTACCAGCATAAATATTGTCCTCATCTGTCTTGATATACACCTTGTCATTGCCATTCTTGTAGTAAACTGCAAACTTCGCACCCGCAAGCTTAGTTTCCGAACCAGCAATCACCTTATTGATATCAAAACCGTAGGTAAATACAACTACGCCATCTTCCTTTGTTTTGCTTTGTTCACTGGTTTCAGTTGTATCCTCTGTATCAAAATTCTGATCATCACCAGTATTTTCACCTTCATCCTTTGTGCCGTTATGGTTATCATCATCGCCCCAAGGCTTGTACTCTTCATTCGGATTCTTGGAATACTCAAGATACACGGCGTTAACCTGACCCTCATAACCAACATTCGCAGTCTTATTAAGTACTGCATTATATTCAACAACTACAATACTGTCCTTATCAACAGCAATAAGATTGCCACTTTTATCTCTGAGATGTCTTACATCCTTGAATTCCAGCGTGAAACCAGTTGAAGCATCATAATTGTAAGTATAGTTCAGAAGATCGCTATTCACTCCGCCCTTTGCAGGAACAACATAGCCATCAGCATCGGCTGAACCTGTCTTAGAAACGATTTTTACAGTCAAATCAGTAGGTTCATTGAACTGTGTACCCAGAGTATCCGTAAACTTGTAGTAATAATAATCGTAATCAGTCAGAGTGGAAGGCATAGAACCATAAAGTCTGAACGGAACAGCATCACCGATATCGTAGTCAGCTACATCATTATAGCCATCGCCGACCTTATATGCATCGCTTACACCTACAAAAGCTGCTTCTTCAACAGTGTCACCATCTCCAGCTACAGCCTTTGTCAATGTTTCTTCCTGAACCTTTTTGATTACATTAGGATAGGATGCCTTTTCAGTGATATCAACATTATCAACAACCTTAAGAATATATCTGGTCTTTGCAATTGCGGCAGAATTTGCTGCATCCTGAATCAGATAATAACCTGCCTGTGTAGTTACAATCTTATCGTCGGTTTTATCTGCATCAGCTAGCGGTGTGCCCAAATAATTTCCAACCACATCAGCAAATGCCTTTGCGATTTCCTGTTCACCAGTAGTGCCCGCAGTTGCAACAGAGAGTACCTTTGCAATGTCAGCTGCACTAGTTACACCAGCAGCATCAAACGGCTTCGCTGAAGTCTTGGTTTCATCTGCCTCATCATACTTCACAGCAGTAGCAAGTTCAATAGCCTTCACTGCATCAACCAGCCCTGTTGTATCGACACCGGAACCCCATTCAATTCCACTCAGAACGCCATCTGCAAGTGCACCCGTAAAAATCTGGTATGCTTCGTAGGTGTGCACATTAGCAGTATCTGTATCCTTAATTGTAATGGTATAATCCACCGCACTTGCTGAAAGCATAGCTGTCATCGGCATTGCCATACAAGCTGTCATAGCAGCCGCTGCTGCGATCGCTGCAAATCTTCTCATTTTTTTCATAACGATTCTCCTTTTGTTTAGATGTAGGAGTGGAGCGGGGGTGCCGCTCCGGCTCCATTGGGTTTGTGTTTTTGTGGTTTCGTTTATGCTTTAGCGTTGGCTGCTCTGCCGCCGCTTCAGTCCGATTGTTCCGGCTACGCCCACAAGCATCATCATCATGCCTGCGATGTAGTACCATCTGGTACCGGTGCCGCCGGTGCTTGGGAGAGTCACTCCCGTGTCAGGTTTCTTCGTGTTGTCAATGGTGATCACTGCTTCGCCGTTGATCGGCTCCAATGCATTGATCCAGTACCTCGAATCGACATCGCCGTCCACATACAGATAGCTTGTATCGTAGCTTGCGGCTTCATCGAACACTTCCTCGACCCAGTACAGGTATACCTTACCATTCGGATCGTAGACAGGGAGTTCAACTGTTGTTTCCCAGTAGTTCGTGCCATCCTTGGAACTCAGTTCTAATGTCTCTACCAGCTCACCGGAATTGACTGCTGCCGGTGCAATGCCCGTGCTTGCAGCAAGCGGATTTGTGCTGAAAAGGGAGGAGGCGGTGAGGGAGGATGTGGATTCAGTCTGTCTTACATGTATCTGGAGTTGAAAGTTCGATGATAGATCGCCGTATACATAAATATTATTAGAATAATTAGCAAATGAAGTGGTATTCGATGATACATCAACTGTTCCAGTATCACCACTGAAGGTAAAGCTACCCCAATTATTGCCCGGTGCAGATATGGCGGCGTTATATCCTCCTGTCTTTGTCAATACATATTTTACAGGCACAAGATCCTTTAGAATCTTATCATTTTTAATATTACCAATTTGATAACTATCCCAACTTCCTGAACCGGTCATATGAATTGTAATTATACCTGCAGAAGAATTATACTCATAGAGGTATTTTCTGTCACCATTGCTCGCATCAACAATCGTACCTACAATCGGTTTTTCAACAATTTTTACACTTACAGAACATTTTACTTCATTATCTCTTGTGACAACAATTGTTCCAGTACCAATCTTTTCGCCTGTCACAGTAACCTGATTACCTTCAGTGGGTGTAATTTGTACTGTTGCACCATTCGCAGATGTAAAACTCCATTCAAATTCTCCATACTGTTTGTAAACACTCAGGTTGATTGAAGATTCTTCTGTGATTTCGATGGTTTGATTTTCAGTAACTTCAACGAACTTCTCACCATCCCATTTTGTAATCACAAATGTGCTTGGTGGAACAATATTAATTTCCTGCTTCGTTGTAATTCCTTCATACGTTGTTTGAACAGTCACAGTGCCTATGCCTTTGACAGTCAGCTGATTGCCGTTAAGGGTAATCTTTTCCGCATCAATCGTGCTGGAAGCGATCTTGAATTCCACATTCTCAGCCGGAACTTCGACGCCATTGTAGTATGCGACTAATGTTCCATCGGCTTCAGCTTCAAGCTCATAGGGTTTATCGTCGCTGTCAAGCTGAATTCTCAGTGCGGTTACATTGACATTGATTGTTTGGGCTGTGCCCTTGTCATCCGTCACTTCAACTGTTGCTTTACCGTAGCTTTCGCCTTTAACACTAAGGATACCATCTTCGTTGAGTCTGTAAACTGCATACTCGCCGTCGTAACTGCCGGAAGATGTAATTGTAAAAGGTTCTCCGCCGCCCTCAGTAATCTTTGCTTTTGTAATCGTCCTGTTTGCATCAACGTTCACTGTTTCACCAACACTAACCGCACAATCAGTCACATGGAAAATCAGATCCTGATTTGTGGCAATGCTGTCCTTGCTGTCAATTGCAAGCCGATAGATATTGACCTTGATCTTCTTGTCGCTCGGCGGTTCGATCATTTCGCCCTGATCGCTCTTCCAGCGTTTGATCAGCCGCAGTGTGATATGCATGGTATTTGTGATAAACAGTGTATCCGTTTTACCATTAAGGTTTGCTTCGACAAGCTCGTTATCGTACTTCACCTGATAAGCCTTCATTTCCTTTTCCACTGCCTTGTAATAGTAGGGATTTCCGGCAATGTCCTCAGCTTTCAGTCCGGTATACTCATATGTCCAGACGTTCGAGCTAAGTCCGGTCTTATTCAGTGTGTAGTCGGTTTCTGCCTGCAGTTCTTCCCAGTTTTCCTTGTCCGTACTACGGAACAATACCACATCGAAGCCTGCTCGCTTGTCCTCATGACCTTCATCATTCACCCACGTTTTCTGAACTTCGAGGGAAGTTTCCTTGAGCACACGCTTATTGACTGCGGTCATTGGCGTGCCGCTGCCGATGGTCTGACCATCATTATTCTTGTAGGATACCTGCCAGCCGTCCGGAACAGTGGATTCCTCGATATAGTACTTAGCATTTGCGTCATTGTCCGTGATGTCGAATGCACCGATCCAGTTGTTTTCGGGGGTGAGGGTGATGGTGCCGACCTTTGTTGTCGGGTGGTAGTACTTGTTGATTGCTTCTGCAAATACTGCTGCAACACTCTTAACACCTTCAATATTAAAATGGCAACCATCATAAATGCCAGTCTTCTTGTTTACAGCCTTGTTCACATCAACGTAAATCGCAATGTAACCCTCAGCATTCAATTCGGTGACAACGGTTTTAACATAATTGTTATAAGTGTCAATCAAGCCATTTACATATTCCTCTGTTTTCGCTCTGTCAGACGTGTCTACCTCTGATGAGTATCCGCTTAGCCAATTATCCTTATACACTTTATTTCCATAATACTCTGTGAAATCATCTGTATAATTCAAATACGGAATACTACCAATAAATATAGGTTTCGTCTTTAACAGTTCTTCAGAAGCGAGTGCCTTAATATTTGCTTTCAGATCTTCGCTTACCCCGCTTCCACTATTGTATTGATCATAAACAGCACCATCTCCATAAGGCACCTTATGCAGAATATTATTTGTTCCAAGAATGATCGTCACAACCGTGTCATCTGCACTTACTGATTTTCCGACAAGCCAATCAATCTCTTCACCGCCTTGGCTGGTGTTATCAATTGCCACACTTGGGAAACTTCCGTATGCAGCACTCTTGAGCATAGTACCAATATAAGCATCGGACGCATATGTTGCACTATTTTCATTGTAACCAGAACCAATTGTCAGCGAATCACCAAACGCCTGAATCTTAAATGTTTCCGGAACAGTCGAAACTTCCTTCAGCACATCCAGCGTAATCTCTGTTTCCTTCAGCTGATCTGCTGGAATCAGATTGTTGGATTCATCCACCCACTGTTTCTGAACAACAACTGCCTTGCGAGTGTTTTCAATGTCGATCACCGTCTTGTAAAGGGTCTGTTCTGTAATGTCATAAACTGCGGCGTACCTTGCTCTTTCAGCAACCGTGCTTCCGGTTTCCAGAACATAGTAGTAATACTGCTTCTGGCTGCTGTTCTGCATCGGCAGACCCGTCCATGTACATGTCCAGTCATTCTCTGCATTCAGCACATAGTCCTGATACTGTTGTTTGTCATCCTTGCTCATCGGCTTCATTACAGGTGCAGTACCGGCACCATACTGAGAGCTGAGGACCTTAAACCATGTATCTTCGGGAAGCTTGGTGGTTGTTTGGAACAATGTCACCTTAATGGAGTCGTTTACATGCATTTCCTTGCCGTCGCTCCAGCTCTTGTTCACTGTAACTGCCGCTTCTGTCGGAACGGTGTTCTTGTTCGACACGGTAATTTCACCTGTCTGACCGTTCAGATTGAATACGCAGCTGATTACATAGGTATCCAGAGAGCTGGTCGAGCTTTCCTCGGCTCTGAATCCACCTTTGAACTTGCTCAGATCTGCGTCAGCCGGAAGCATGTTAGTAATGTCACATGTCCAGTGATTCGATGCGGTCAGCTCAACGCCCGCAAAAAGCGGATCAGAAGTCAGTTGACCGTCAAATCCAATCTCCAGACCTTCTTCACTCAGACCATAGATGTCTACGAGGATCTTGCTGACCGGAATGCTCTTCATCGGCTGGTTTGCCGAATCGACCCAAGTCTTTTTCAGCATAAGCTGGTAGGAGTTGCTGACAGCGATCACCGTGTCCGCACTTGCTGCATTTCCGACATAGGTCGGCAGGTAGCTGCCTGCGGTGCCGGCTTCGGATTTGTAAACACCATCCTCATCCAGCGTATAGGTCACATCACCGATCGTATAAGCGGTTTCCTTGATGTAGTAGTAGATCTGCTTGCCATTTCTGCCGTTCGGGAGATCCTTCCATACCTTGGCATTGGATTCTGCACCAACTTCAATGGTCTGCACTGCGGAGAAATTCTCGTCCATGATACCAAGCTCTGCTGCATCAGCAAGATGTACATCAGCCGGCATTCCGGAAGATACCTTAGTTTCCGACCAGTAGAGTTCCACGGTGATAGCAGAGCCTTCGGTTGGATCAACGGGATTCACCCATTTCTTGTTAACACCAATGTCGATCAGTTCATTGTTGGGGATCTCAATGTTATCGCCCTGTCGAATTCGCAGAACATCCTGTGTTTCCACGCCCTCCGGCAGTTGTCCGACATTGCTGTTGTATACGAAATACTTCGTAGGTTCAAAGTTTTCAAGGAATACTGCGTAATCCTTGCTGTTGTAAGTGGTCGTGCCGTTATTCAGGTACGCTGTAATCAGCGACTTGAACGCATCATTTTCGAGTGCTGCTTCCACGACGGGGTCGTTTCCTGTATCGGGTACAAGATCCAGATTGGAGCCTTCATATTCGCTGGGAACGGAAATTTCCACCAATTTGTAAAGAACATCCTTTTCGAGAGAAACGGGATATGCCCTTTCAACAGGAATTTCCATTGCACCGTCTGTGATTCTGGTACCATCTGCACCTGTTTCCATCCATGTGATCTTCTGGTTTTCTTCATCAATGCTCTTTGCATAGAACCACTGACCGTTTTCATACTTCGCCAGCAGGAACACTGCCTTCAGATCATTGATGGTATAGTCACCGGTTCTCACCTTGACGATGGAGGGGAGTACATCAGTTGCGGTCGTACCGCTGGAATCGAAGAATTTGTAGTCATTCTTCTCTGCCTTATGCGAAGCGGACGCACTTTCTGTTTTCAGACTTGCCTCATTCTTAAAGGTGATCTGATCGCCGCCGGGAATCGGCAGACCGGAAGTCATTGTCACATATCTGCCGTTAACACGAGTCGTACTCTTACAGCCCTTCTGAACCGAAGGCGTATTCGCATTTGCGATCAGGGAGTAATTGTACTCAACAACAATATGTGTTTCATCGGGAATCGTCAGCTCCATGAGTGCCGCACCGGTGGAAAGCTCGCTGCCGGATGTAAAGGTCAGTGTATACTGGTTGACCGGCAGAGGCTTCTTGCTTCCGTTGGCATCGACAGTGTAAAGCTTGACATTGCTCATCAGAACATCTACAAGATTGCTGCCCTCAAATTTTCCATAGTGCTGATCAATGTAGCTCACTGTTGAAAACAGGTCGGTAATGTCGATCGTGCTGCCAGTGGAAAGATTCTTGCCCTCGGGGTTAATGTCCAGACTGAATATGAATTCGCCGGACAGTGCGGTTTCCGTGCAGGCTTTGGTGATGAGGGGGGCACCTTGTTTGTTGATGATTTTGAGATATGCTTCATCAGTTTTACCAGTGGGAGAACCTACATACTTTCCATCCTCTTTCAATGCATCATATCGCTCCGCATTATTTTTTACTGTGTAACTGCCCCAAGCAAGCTTAGCTTCCAGATCTTCACACTTAATTTTTGTGCTATACACATATTGCGGGGGTGGTGCACTTGTTAGATTGGGTCTTCCGAAATAAATTTCACCTGTTTCGTCGTTATAGTAATAAGAACTCTGAATTGATTCATTTCTTTCTTCATCTGTAAGATTGCCGCCCATTTCCTTGGTAGCAGAAATATACGACCATTTCCAAAGTGTTTCTTCTGTTACCTCTCGTAATGTATTGGCACCCGAACTTACAGTGTATCCCAACTCGGTAAACTCGTTATGCCTTTTGCTATTCCAGATAATGCACGGTCCAAGATAATATCCTTCTTTTCCAGTTTCAACATCACTATTTAATGTAGGATCAATGGGAGTAAGTTCATCAACATATCCTCCCCATTTAAGCGTTTTCTCGACGGCACCATACTTTTCATTTTCAATTAAAGTAAAACCATCCTCAAGAGTATCAACAACTGGTGATGCCTTTACAAAATCCATAGACTCAAATTCAACCAGCCAATTGAAGACATAGTAATACTCATCATCGATTTTCTTTTTGTAAGGCGAATTTTCTGCCAAAAAGTCTTCCTTATCGATGGATGTCACCACTTCTCCATCAGCATTAATAATCTTCTTTGTAATACCGATAGATTCTTTGAATGTGTTGCTAACTGACAGTAAACCAGTACCATTTCGGGATTCTGTTGTTATGTTATAAACACCATTTTTTGTTTTAAACATATTTTCTTCGGAAAGAATCTCACATGGTTTTCCATCAAAAGAGGTGTAACCTGTTTCGACTAATTGATAGTAATACGGTTGAACGTCGCACTCTCCATTAGTCAAAATAGTAACCTTGCTATCAGGTAGTCCTACAATTTTGCCATATTCCCAAGTTGTAACATCAACAAGCTTAGTCGCTGACGTATAAGGGTTAGTCTGATACATCTTGCTTGTTGTAACCAGACTGTTATCTGGCTTAATTTCAATCGTAACAACCGGGTCACTTTCTCCTGATTTGCTAAAATTACCCTCTGCATCAATTAGACCATGAACATCATTCCATTCGCCATCTTCGCCAAGTTTTTGCTGCAATTTGACAATAACGCTGCGAGGTCTATTATTTTCAACAAAAGCAGCATCGTCCACCCACTTCTTCTGTGGTGTGATTTCAACTGTAGTTGCAGGATTAAAAGTATTAGTAATTGTAAGCGTTCCGGCATTGCCGATTTCAGAATTACCAGAACCCGTGATTGTGTAATACCCTTCTTCCGTTGTTGCGAACTGCGAAACATTGCCTGTAAAGCGATACTCTGTACGATCCTTCACATAACCGATCTCCAGTAACTTGTAGGTGTACTTTGTGACCGTGCCGTCTGCTGCGACCGCCTGATTGGGCAGCTCTGTGAAATCAAACTGCCAGTTGTTGTCAGAATTCAGATACCGTTCGTCACCATAATCCTGCCATGTGCCGTCAGCCTGCTTCTGCTGAAGCTGCACGATGATCTGTGCCGGACGATTGTCGATAAACTGCTCGCTTTCATCACCGTTCCAAACCTTCTGACCGGTTATTGTGTAATCAGAAGTTTTGTAGAATGTGTTCTTAACAGTCTGGTCATTGTTTGTGTAGCCAATGGTATAATAGCCATTGTCAACGATAAACTTACCATTTCCGTTGGCATCAAAAATTGTGGTAATTTCAGTATCTTTGTACCTTGCACTGATTTCACGAATACGGTAATTATAGGTTCTTATGTTTCCATTGGCATCCAGATATGCAGCCGGAAGATCGTTCCATGCTGCCGCCTGCCAGTTAGTATCAGGAGTCAGCACCTGATTTGCAATCACCGCACCATCCGTGGTTTCATTTGTATCAAACACATAGCTGTTGCCGGTGCCGATCTTGACGGGATACCAGTTTGTCCAGTCAGTACTATACTGAAGCTGAACAGTAACAATATCAAAATCAGTTCCGCTGCCTTCATTTGCCCACTGCTTTTGGGGAGTCATCTGTTTCTCAGCGTAGAACGTATTGGTACAACTCAAGGAATTGCCAGAGCAATTATAAGTCGCATAATAGAAGCCGTCCGCTGTTCGGATCACATTATTTTCCAGCAGATTGCCGCTTGCGTCCACTTCCAGAATTCTGTAACTGTACTGGACCATAGTGCCCTGTGTACCATCTGCATTTGCCTTAGCAACTTCCTTTGGCAGTCCTGTCAGCTGGAGCTTCCACTGATTTTCGTTATTAAGCGTAATCAGATAATCCGGTGCACCGTCATAGCCATCGCTGCCGTATAACAGATAGTTCTCTCCTGAACCCCTGACTGTACGCCATTCGCTGTCAACATTGGTCTGATACTGCAACTTGAAATATGCATTTGCAGGGCGTACTGTGCTGTTGTCACTGTTCCAGTTCTTCTGTACATTTGCGTCCATTTTGTTGAACACTTCGGGATTGGTCTTATTGAACGTATAGCTCGGATTCGGACCAACCACACCTGCAAACCCAGAACCGTTTGAGAACTTGTACTCGCCGTATTCCTTACCTGCGTTGATCGTTGCAGTGGTAGCATAATTGATGCTTACATAGTTGTAACCAGCGGCATCCATCTTCGGGCTGAATACAATTTCAAAGCCTGTCTTGGTGTCGTTCGGAATCACAACATAATCAACATTCTCGTTTGTGAATGTGTACACATCACCATTCTTCGTATAATCATCAGCTGTACCACGAACCAGTGTTGTGGACTGACCATATTCGGTCACTCTTGCGGAAAGTGAAATTGCATTGAGCTGTGCATCGGTCATGCTATGGGATGCATTCGTCCGATCCACACTCATTTTATCCGAATAAACAGTTCCTGCAAACTTACCGTCACGAACGATATTCGCTGTCCAGTTCAGAGTCTTTGTCACCGCACCGCTGGTTGCAGCCGAACCGTAATTAGAACTGCTCAGATACTTTTGGAGAGTATTGCGTACTTCATAACTCTGAGGATGTGTTTTTTCATGTCCCTTGTTATCGCTAACAGTATTGGACATTGTTGCTGTTGTATTTTCCTGAACAGACATATCTGCTTCTGTTGTATACTTCAACTGAAGCCATCCAGAATAATCACTTGTAATTGTCAGCTTATTGCCATCAAGCGTATATGTCACATGGCTCGGATTGATCTGAATATTCAAGCCCTCAATTGCAAACGCATCGTCAATCAGCTCATATCCCTTCAACGAACGATTGTTGGAAGAATTGGCTGTGATCGTCCAATTGATCTTGTGAGAATCCCTGTCATATGAACTGGTCTTATCGAGAGAATACATATCCGATTCGCTCTTGTAATCAACAGAACCAGTTGTTTCAGCAGCAGGTTTTGTTGTTTCGCTGCCAATCGTCGGAACATCGGACGGATAATAAAGCTTAGCAGGGTTTTTCACAGTAATTGTGCCATTTGCATCCTTTTGTCCGACAACCGGTGCACGGTACTTAATTGTAACCTGCTTTGCATTGCCAACTCCGGAAAGTGTCCATTCACCAGTATCATTACCTATACTGCCGGCAGGAGAAACAACGATCGCTCCCACTGCGTCTTCCAGCATTTCGTCACTGATGACATACCCGTCAAGACTAACACCATATTCATTGTTGATGGTGATCGTCCAGTCAATCTGATTACCGTATCCCTCCGGACTGGTATCGGTTTCATAGTCCGGTTTACCGGTTTTTCCAATTGAAAACGGAGCCTTGTAAAAGTTGGCTGTGACCTTTGCAGAAGTGGAAGAGCCATCTTGTTCATTCTTTAATATGACTTCATTCTCCCTATCAGAACCCTTCAGCTGTGCTTCTGTAATATCCGTTTTATACGTCACAAAAATAAACTGTGCCGATTTAGATTCTTCTGTAAAATTAATCGTTGTACCATTGAAGGATGCAGCAGATTCAGGGGAAATGGTAACATCCTTTGCATTGGCGAGCATCCGGTCGGACATGGTATAGCTGCTCAGGTCAAGATTGAACGAATTGTTGACCGTCAGTGTCCATTCGATTGTACCCTCATACTCATCTACACGGGCAGTCTTGGAAACAGTGGGCTTCTTATCCGGAAATTCCACCGTTATCTTCTGATTTGCGATGTTTATTTCCTGATCACCGGATTCGGATTCATCCCTGTCCAGTCTGGCCTTAAACTGCAATGTACCTGTCAACGAACCGTCGCCGGTCGGACGGCAGATATAATTTTCGACATAATCCTCGGTCAAAGTAAGGTAAACGACACCGTCTTTGACTACATAGGTACCGGAGTCCGCTGTACCGGAATAATTGAAATATGCTTCATCTTGAAGAGTGCCCTCTGGTGATCCGCCAGGAAAAACAGCTGTCAGATCCGCATTTCCAAGATCCCAGTACAAATGAGGGCCGGCTTTGTATTCATAACCATCTTCGTTGTTTTCTGCCAGCCACTCACGGATATCCCGTTTAAAAGCATATTCTATAAACACTTCCAAATCCACGGAATCTTCTGTGGTAGTTGCCGATTTAGTGGTAATGGATGGATCCTTACCCGTTTCTTTCGTTCCATAGAAAAGTTCTTCTGCACCATAGTTAATGACAGCCGTCCACTGGTCAGCTTGAAGAAGATTAAGTGCACCAGCCGGATCCGCCATCGCCATCTGTTCCGCCAAATGACTTCTGTCGATCGTCATACTTTCGGCAGGCTGCATCAGGCTCAGAGGAACTGCAAAGGTGACAAGTATGGAGAGTGCAAGAACGACTGCAAGATATTTTTTCTGTTTCTTATGATCCAGCAAATAGTTGTTGATCATGTGTCGAAAGTCTTTCACGGTATATCCCCCTTCCTACAAAATAAAAAAAGCATTATATTAGTCCGATTTTCTCCCACGGCCAGAGTCTGAAAAATACTCTGCCGATGATGTATTCATCTGCTACACATCCCACCGTGCTTGAACGGCTGTCAACGGATGTGGAACGATGGTCGCCCATTACAAAAATACGGTTGTCCGGAACCTGATACGGGAAATCAAGGTCGCATTCACCATACGCCAGATCATCCACATAGGGTTCCACCAGCTGTTCGCCATTGACGAACACCGTGCCGTCCTCCCTCATGTCGATCCAGTCACCGGCTACGCCGATCACTCGCTTGAGGAGGATCTTGTTGTTATAATGGAATGCAACAATGTCGCCGCATTCAAAATTGCCCGTCTTATTGCAGATGACCAGCTCGTCATTCTGCATGGTCGGTGTCATGCTCGTGCCGGTCACTCGGAGCACCGGCAGGAACAGCATACAGATCAGGACTGCGATCGCCGCTACGACCAGAAGCGAATTCACCGTATCCCGAAAGGTGCGGATGAATTTTGCACGGTAGCGGATCCGCCTCAGCTCTGCATCAAGCTGCTCCGTGGTCGGAAGATCACGCACGGCACGTTCCGTCTGCACTGTGTTCTTCTCTTCCGTCATTGCTGTACCTCCGCTTCCTTCTTGGAAGCCTCCAGTACTGCTTCCTTCACAGCTGCGGTGATCTTGGCAAGTGCATCCTCAGTGATGCCGCCTGCACCCTGCCGGAGCGATTCGTTCTCACGCCGGAGATCCTCCAGCTCCTTTTGCAGATAAAATACAATTTCCAGCAGCTCCGTTCTCTTGAGCCTGCGTAATTCCTTATCGGTCATAGTCTTTCCATCACTTTCCTGTTTCAGTTGAGTTCTACAATAATTATACAGTGAACCTTTAAAAATGTCAATGTTTTTTGTGCAATTGACATAAAATACAGCATTTTAACGAGAAATACATCAACGATTTGTACATTTTGAGCAAAGGATTTATACGCCTCGTAGAATGTCGATCGTTTATAAAATGACAAGCCATTTTCACTCCGGAAATATGCTGCCGGCACCATGGGGTATTTTTATTATAGCGGGCATTCCCTCCGCTGTCAATAGATTCCGCACTAATTGATGCTTAGTAATTTCTGGAAGTATAAAACGCAATTGTCCGCTGGATGCCCTCCGCAAAGGGCATTTCCGGCTCCCAGCCAAGCTCGTTTTGCAGCTTTGCGGCATCAATCGCATAGCGGAGGTCATGCCCCTTCCGGTCGGCAACATGGGCGATAAGGGATTCGGGTTTGCCCAGTATCCGGCAGATCAGGCGTACAATGTCAATGTTCCGCATCTCCTGATTGCCGCCGATGTTGTAGACCTCCCCTGCCCTGCCGTTTTGCAGGATCAGGTCAATGGCACGGCAGTGATCCTCGACATAGAGCCAGTCACGGACGTTCAGCCCCTTTCCGTATACCGGAAGCGGCTCATTCTGAACGGCTTTGCTGACCATCAGCGGAATGAGCTTTTCGGGGAACTGGTAGGGTCCGTAGTTGTTGGAGCAGCGTGAGATGGTGACATTCTGCCCGTAGGTGCGGCGGCAGGCAAGGACGAGCAGGTCGGATGCCGCCTTGGAAGCAGAGTAGGGACTGCTGGCACGAAGCGGACTTTCCTCCGTGAAACGCAGATCCGGTCTGTCCAGCGGCAGGTCGCCGTACACCTCATCTGTAGAAACATGGTGGAATCGTGGATCACCGAATTCACGGCATGCCGAGAGGAGCACAGAGGTGCCCAGCACGTTGGTTTGCAGGAAGAGATCCGGATCCCCGATGGATCTGTCCACATGGGATTCCGCAGCAAAGTGCACAACTGCATCCGGGTGTTCCTGTGCAAAAACACTGTAAACCGCCTCACGGTCGCAGATGTCTGCCTTCACAAAGCGGAACAGCGGATCCTGTGCAAAGTCCGCAAGTGCGGAAACATTGGCGGCATAGGTCAATTTGTCAAAACAGATCAGGCGAGCCTGCGGATGCATCCGCCTCATGTAGTGCATAAAGTTGATGCCGATGAATCCGGCACCGCCGGTAATGAGAATGTTCATTTGTATACCCCTTTCCATATTGGAAAACATCCCGACCTGTGTCACAGATCGGGATGTCTTAGTCATGATGTCATTATGATTATGTTTCGGTATTTTCAGGATTTTCTGTGCCCTCCTGTGCGGCTTCCATTGCACGTTCTGCGGCTGCGATCTCCGCCGTGTAGTACGGCAGCGGTTCGGAGAGAACCTCCGCCCAATCCGGCTCCTTGCCGGAACCTTCGATCGCTGCATAGACGAGGATCTTTGCGGAGTCCTTAGCGTCCAGATCGGCAATATTGTGTGTGTTGTTGCCCAGAGAATCGGTCACGCCGCCGTCCTCGGATTCGCCGTTGACATCGCCGAGGAAGTATGCAAACAGCTCCATCATCGGGTCTGTTTCGGAGTAGATGTAAGCGTCCAGACCTGCACCGACCTTTGCGGCATACATCAGGATTCTTGCGGCATCTCTTGCGTCCGCTTCGCCCGTCAAGGTGACATCACCCTTCACGGCGATATACGCAGTACCGACACCCTCGAACTCATGGACAACGCCGAAGTCATCCGTCACGGTTGCGGGGATGGATCCTACATAGTATGCACCGTCCGTGTCAAGGAATACGGATTCCGGTGTCAGACCGTTGAAGTCCACAATGCTGAAGTCCGTCAGAGCCTCAGGATCACCCTTGGTGCCGTCGGAGTAGAGTGCATAACGTGTGAGGGAGGAAACCAGATCCTTTGCCTGGAATTCTCTCGGGTCATGCGAGAAGTAGAACTGGTAGTTGCCGACGATCTCAAAGTCGTAACCGACGATCGTGATCTCTTCCTTGACAACTCTGATCCAGCCGTTCAGCTCCTCAATATCCAGCGGAACGCCGTTCACATCGTAAGCGGTAATATCACCGTCAAATGCGATGTTGTAAACTGTGCCGTTCTCGGCATCCTCCGGAATGAAGTAGCGGAAGTACAAGACAACGGTACCGTCCTCAGCGACCACATTCACAAGCTCTGCGGCTGTGCCGTTGATGGTGATTCGCTGTGTTTCGAGGTTTTCCGTTGTGTTCACAATGAATCCAGGGTACGCATCACCAAGCGTGAAGCTGTCCCACGGCAGGTCGCCGGTCGGTGCATCCAGCAGGAACTGGTACAGACCGGTATCCCCTGTGATGGTGATCGGAACGTCCACCCATGTACCCGGTGCACCCTCGACCATGCCGATCGACCATGTTGCCTTGCCGTGAACCGGAGGTTCGGTGGTAGTTTCGGTCGTTTCAGTGGTTTCCGTCGTTTCAGTGGTTTCGGTCGTCACTGTCGTTTCGGTGGAGGTTGTCGTGGATGTGGTATCCGTTGTGGTGGTTTCCGTACTTGTAACGGTTGTCTGTGTTGCGGTGGTTTCCGTGGTCGTCACGGTGGTGGTGGTTTCTGCGGTAGTTGTCGTTTCGGTGGAAGTGGTTTCCTCCGCATAGACATTGGTGAAGGTCACCTGTGCCGCATACGCACCATTTTCATCGGGAGCAAGGGGCTGATCGTCCAGTCGGATCTCCGCAATTTCGAGTGCACCGTCCATATCATCGTCAGAAACGAGGACATCAAAGAGGTACTCGGTATCATCATAGGTCAGATTCACCATGTTGCCCATACCCTCAATGATACGGTAGGAGTAGGTGCCAACGGTCGAATAGGTCTGTGCCTGCATCATTTCCGTAAAATCCAGCCGATTGAATTCTTCGGTATCGGGAGCATACATGGTACTCAGCGAACCGAGGTATTCCCATTCACCGGAATCAGTATTCAGCTTTTCAAAATAGAAAGCGAACGCATCACCGGACTGCCAGTCCCTGCCTTCGAGGAGCTTCTCACCCTGAATGGTGAGGTCGGGGCTGACGGGTGCGGGGGTGTAGACATTGACAAAATCGACAGTAACGAAATCGTCGGGAGAAATGACTGCCTGCTGGGTAGTTTCGCCCTTGGGGGAGAAACCGGCACCCATGGAACGCTCGGTGACGGTGACTGCCATATTTTCGTCGATGCCCTCGATGCCGAAAAGGACATTGGGCTTGACGGAAACGAGGAGGTTTCCGTTTTCGTCGGCAGTGACCTCACCCTCGGAGGTCTTGACGGTATAGCCGGCGTAGTAGGAGCCGAGCTGTACCTCAAAGTCGAATGCGATATGGTCGGGGATGTCATAGCCCAGACCATAGGGGTGTTCAATGGTTTTGCTGATGATCAGACCGCCTTCAATGCTGTCAAACGGCTTGAATGTATTGACCGCAAGCTGGGACTGGGTCACGATGTAGGCAATCGTGGACTGCAGCGGCACCGGCAATGCGATCAGCAAAGAAAGCGGCAAAGCAAGCCATTTTTTGTGATGTGGAATTTTCAAGGTAGCTTCGTCCTTTCTGAGTTTTTTTCGGTGATCCAAGAGCACAGGACGCTGTGGTCTTGGATCGCCGCCCCGACTTTTGGGGGTCGGGGGACGGGATTCTCTTTAGGGTTCGTCGATCTTATTGCCGCCTGTTACAGTAACAAGATCTGCATATGCAGCAGCCGCAGAATCAACCCATACTTCATTTGTTGAATCAGCTGCTACACCGGTAATGTCAACATTTGAAAGATTTACATCTGCACCAAATGTGGAATTGACCAGAATTGCAGACTTTTCTTCCGTTTTGAACACTGTGTCAGACACGTTGAGTGTTACCTTTCCCTCTTCGCCGGAACCCAGATACTGGTTGTCGATCTTAATGCCACGTCCATCCGTGCATGCAATCATGTCAATCGTACAGCCGTTCAGGGTTACCTCCTGACCACGAGGCTGAATCCAGATTGCGTAAGTGTCCGAAGTATTTGCATCACTAATCGTTACGTTTGTCAACTGAGCACCAGCCTTGAACGCCACTGCCTTATCCGATGTCACATTGTTCATTACAACATCACATGCAAAGTTAAGGTCATGTCTGTTCCAAGGACCATCATTGTGACCGGAATTGGTAATAGCTGCATCGTTGATCTCCAGTACAGCTCCATTGGTAACAATGTTGCTCCAGTCAGAATTCAGCTGATTGAAAGTAATCTTGTGACCATTGGCATTGATCACAATTTTCTCTGTGATAGAACCGCCCATGGCATTTGCTTCCCATGCATTCACGTCATATGTTACATCAGCATCCAGATCAATGACGATCTGCTTCTTTTCAGCAGTAGCTGCTGCCTTAAAAGCGTCATTCACCTCTGTTGCATCGGTGCCGGTAATCTTAACAGGTAAAATCACATCTTCGCCGTCAATCACCAGCGTACCCGTTTTACCCGGAACGAATCTTCCGTACAGACTGCTCTGATTCTCAGGTGCAGTCTTGCCGGTCTGAGTCAGTGTATTACCGCTTTCAGTAACATTTTCAATGACTACATGACCTACATTTGCTGTACCAACAACTACGCCTGTACGCCAATCGCCGTCATCTGTGGAGATAATTTCATTATTCTCGACTGTACAGTTTTTGATGGTTGTGTATGTCCAGTCATTCGCACCGGCATGACCATTGATACCGCCGACTGAACCGCTGCCTGTGATCGTATTGCCGATAACAGAACAATCCTCAATGGTGACATATGTCTTTACAGGACCATCATTCACGTCATTGTAACCCGATGTCCAGCCGACCAGACCGCCGGTTCTGGAACCGGTGACTGTGCTGTTGAGCAGATGGCAATCTGTCAGAGTGATTACCTGCATGCTGTCAACTGTTTCAATGAATGCACCGGAGCCGTCCCCATTGGTGCTCACAATATCGGAATCAGCAATCGTCAGCTCATTGATTACAATACCGGAACCGCCAGCAAAGCCGCCTGCGAACAGAGGAGCATCCAGACCATAGAGGGTATTTCCGCATCCCTCAACTGTAACAACATCAGCACCATGATAACCGTCCACTTTGACAGGAGTCCAGTCAAAGTTTGTCAGATCAATGTCCTTCGTAATGCAGATCGTACTGTCACCTGCATTGGCAGAACCTGCTGCTACCAGTGCATCATACAGTTCCTGTGCTGTATTTACAACTACAGGACCAGCATAGTTGACATCGGGCAATGTGCTTCCGTCGCCTGTCCACTGCTCCATGAATGTCTTGTATGCACCCTGCACATCATTAATCGAATCCGTATCCTGAATACCGTAGGCAGTTACATATACCTTGTAATCCGTAGGATCAAAATTGCTGATGGGAGTAACCTTTCCATTTTCAACAAGATAGAATTTACCATCATTCTTGTTGTAGTCAATGCGGTAATCAAGTGTAACAGAACTCATACCAAGTCCGGTCTCTTCTCCTGACTGGATCATTTTCTCATGGTAAACTACATAAACATTGCATTCTTCACCATTAATGATCTGTTCTGCAGGTGTCTTTTCAGTCGTCCAGCCTGTATTCTGAGGAATGTTTACCTGAAGATAATCCTGATTTGCCTTCGGAACAGCGTAAGTGTACCAAACCCACGCATCATTTTCTCCGGTGTTTTTGATGCTGACTTCTTTCTGAATGTTCACACCGGGCAGAAGCTGTGCACCCTGCTTGTATGTTTCGATCAGCTCGATCTCAATTTCACCGAAAGTATATGCACTTGTTGAAGTTCCCCTGTCAGAGAGATATGCCAGCGTACCGCCAACAGCCACCGCACCGACAAGTGCATAGCTTGCAACAGCAACAAGCGTCTTCTTTATATTCATAAAAATAATTCCCTTCTCATTTCATTTCTTTCCTCCCGCCCGCAAGGGGCGGGAAGAACCAAAATAGACTCAGTTATTTACCAACGGTTACAGAATCGAGGATTTGTGCATCAATCTCTTCACCATAACCGCTTGCACAAACAGTAGTAAGCATATCTGCTGTGATCGGCTCGCCGTTATATGTGCAATTTACGAACTTAATTTTACCAGATACTACCTTGTTGTACGGATCGTAGGTATCAACTGTTGTACCTGCCAGTTCGCAGTTTGTCAGAACAGCTTCCGAATAAGCACGGAAATGGTTGTAATTAGAAGTGCCCTCTGCAAATGTGCAGTTTGTGAAAGTAGCTGCCTTTACCTTTGCAAAACTTGTCCAACCCTTGAGCGTAGAATTAGTAACAGTCAGAGAATAATTTTCATTACCAGCATTCACATTGAGAGCATAAGTGCCATCCAGTGTACAGTTATCAATTACCATATCGCCAGTCACACTTGTAAAATAAATCGCTCTGAATCCCTTAGCAGAATCCTTATCAGTGTTATCCACAACATTCAGATTCTTAATTGTACCGGCAGTACCCTCCACGCCGGCATTTGTACCAGAATCAACCTTTCCAGACTTCGCAAGAGTGTAACCTGCACCATCCAGTGTTACACCAGCACCGCCCAGATCTACAGAACCTGTGGTATACAGATCATCTTCCATTGTCGCAACACGCTTGGTTTTATCAGCAACAGCAGAAGCTGCTTCCAAGGCAGCATTCAGTTTCTTCGCATCTGTATTATCTGCTATGCCATCCTTCCAAGGATGATTCTCAGCAGTAATTTTACCAAATGTTTCAGCAAAGGCAGAATCTGCATCTGCAAAACCATCAGCCTGTACTGCCTGAGAGAATACGAGAATATCATACTTACCATTGTTATTTCCATCGAGGTTTTCTACGGTTTCGTTAGTTGCAGTCTTGTCGAGGTAAACCTGAAGCATGCTGGGAATCGTAGTAGCATTCGGTGCAAGTGCCTCATCATATGTAGCAATCATAACATTGTAATTCTTGCCCTCAATATTTACGGTTTCTACCTCATCCCAACTCCAATGCAGATTCGGGAATTCCACACCATTTGCACTGTTGTTGGAAATACCAACCATTGTGAACTCTTCATATTTATAAGAACCCATTTCAAGAGCAATAATGGTACGAACATATGCATTATTTCTGCCAGTATTCTTTACAGAAACATACTTGTCAACTACATTTTCCATAGCAAAAGTACGATATGCACCGCCATGCTCATCGTCCTTATCATCCCAGCTTAAACTGCCAACATAAGGAAGCAGCGGCTTGTCCTGTGTAAACTCTACCAGTTCAGTCTTATCTTCATTCCACTCCTGCTCAATCTGCTCAATCTGCACATTACCCAGAGTCATTACATTGATATCCTTATCCGTATCAGTCAGATAAGCCACAGTACCGCCGATTGCCATAGCTGCAACCAGTACATAACTTGCACCCATCAGTGCCTTTTTCTTCATGCTCATAATTATTTCTCTCCTTTAAAAAAAGATTTTCCGTATGCAACAGGTTTCCCCGTCTGCGTCATTCTGCTGCTTCTGTGGTTTCTTCCACCGGAGCAGGGTTTGCGAGTGCCCATGCCTCTGCTGCTGTGTCGATCTCCTCAAGGGACGCATTACGCTGTACTGCGTAGGCTGTAACTGTCAGTGTCGGGTAGTTCTTCGCACCGTCCTTGTCCAGTTCGTTCAGCTGTTCCTTGGTGATGTCCTTCTTGACTGTTACCGTGTTGTTCTGCAGCACATAGAATTCCTGTGCCTTGTCCGACCAAGAGGTCTCACGATAGTAAACGCCGGTTTCACCCGTCAGCTCCGTCCAGCCCTCTGCCAGTGCGTAGCTCATGAACGTGTCAAAGTTGCCGGACTTGTCCAGCTTCACAAACAGCCAGCTGTCCTCGCTGTCCGCTTCCACTGTGATCAGCGGGTCCTTTGTGATGTTTGTGCCCGGCACCATCTCATAGGTGTTGGTGTTCGGGTCCTTGTCGCCGTCGCCTTCGCCCTCATTGTCCTCAATGTTCGTGTCGGTCTCGGTCAAGGTGATGTTGATGTCACCATAGGTGAATGTATTGGTTACTTCGTCAGTCTTGGCAATCAGCCATGCCACTGTGCCGCCGATCACTGCGTTTGCAGCCAGCGTCAGTGCACTGACAAGAATCAAAGCCTTCTTTCCGTAACGCTTTTCTTCTCTCTTCTCCTGATGCATTCGCCGTTCCTCCCTTCCAAAAAATGACTGGTTTATTTCTCCGGCTCATGCCGGCTGAAATCGTTGGTTATTCAGTTGCGGTGGTTGCTTCTGTGGGGTTTTCCTGATTGTCAAATGCTGTCCATGCTGCGTCAGCAGATGCAAAGCCGGTAGACTGGATCGCATGACCCTCTACAGTGATGCGGAAATCTGTTTTCTCATCGCCTGTGTAGAGTGCTCCAAGCTCTTCGCTTGTCAGGTCTCCCGGAACGGTCAGCTCTGTGAACAGTGCCGGAAGTTCGATTGCTTCGTTGGTTGCATTGGCGATCGGGGATTCCTTGTAGCGATACTCATAGATCTTGGTATTACCATCCAGCCCGTCCTCTTCAAGTTGAACTGCTGTCCAGTTTGCGGTATCCAGATTCACGATCTCTTCAAGGCTGCCGAATGCGGCTTTTGCTGCCTCCCAGTTCTGCACCCTTACGATCATGCGGATATAGGCAGATTCGCTGTCCGGCTCAATGGCGAGTATGGGATCCTTGGTGTAGGTCACACCCGGAACCAGACGGTATTCATTCTCCTTGACACGCTCTGCTCCCTCGTCCGGCGTACCATCCGGCTTTACGGCAGTTTCCGTCAGGCTGATGTCCACCTTACCGATGGTGAATGTGTTGGTTACAGTATCGTCATCGGTGAGGAACGCCAGCGTTCCGGCAACTGAACCTGCAACCAGTAAGACCGCACCGGAAACCCCGAGCAGAATTTTGCTTCCTGTTTTCATCCTTCCAATTCTCCTTTTCAGATTTATATTTCAGGCTTGTCCTGTGCATCCGGTGTCTTTTTCTTCTTGTCATGCGTGAACGAATCAGTCACGAGCACGAAGAGGATCAGGGCACCGCCGACTGCAAGTGCAGTACGCTTGCCGGACTCACTTTGAATATACGATGCAAAAAAGCCAAGCTTCGGGATCACAGCTGCCGGTGTGCCGACCAGCTCACTGCTGTGCACCAGACCTGCGTCCTCGATCTCATTGGCATCACCCTTGGTGCGGAAGGAGAACGACTCCGGATCATTTTCATCCGGAACGACCTCCACGATGCGGTGGGTGGAAATGGTATCCCCTGCCAGATGGTAGGTAATGACATCCCCTGCCTTCAGTTCGGCAGGGTCGGTTTCTTTGACATAGATCAACGCTCCCACGGGGTATTCAGGCTCCATCGAGCCGGAAAGGACGGCGAAGAGCTGGAAGCCCACGAGCCGCATTCCCACGAGAAGCACCGCCAGCAGGACTGCTGCTGCAACGATGAGGGTGTTGATCATTCTGACTATGATTTTGACTGCTTTCACCGGTCTACTCCTATGCAATTCATCCGGCATCGGAATGTATAAAGCCGGATTTCAGTTAAAATTTCATTCATAAAATGGGGTATTCTTCGATTAAGTCCTATTATATAACATATTCTTCCAGAAGTCAAGGATATTTCAGAAAAAAAACGAAAACGATAAAACTTTGGTCATGAACCTAATTTTCTAGATGTTTTTTTGTGCACATCTGACAACATGAAAGAATGTTGATTATAATTTTTGCACTGAAATATACATTTGGGATAGAATTTACGCATTCTGGGGATATGAAAATAGGCTCGGACAGGGAAAGGATTTGTCGAAAAATGTCATTTTCGGGAGAATGGTGCTTATGGCAAAACAAGACCGCTGCACAGGATCGTACAGCGGTCAGGGGTGAAATTATTCAGTTCTGAGTGCAACGACCGGATCCTTCTTGGCGGCACTTCTGGAGGGGATGACACCAGCGATCAGGGTGAGCACCATGGAGATGATCACAAGGATGACTGCTGCACCGATGGGGAGCACTGCATTCAGTGCGAGGATACCCGTCAGTGCATGGATCACTGCATTGATCGGGATGCACAGGAGGTAGGTCACGACCACGCCCAGCAGACCGGAGGTGAAGCCGATGATCAGCGTTTCTGCATTGAACATGCTGGACACATCACGCTTGGATGCACCGATCGCACGGAGAATACCGATTTCCTTGGTTCTTTCCTGCACGGAGATCAGGGTGATGACACCGATCATGATGGAGGAAACGATCAGGGAGATGGCTACAAAGGAGATCAGTACATAGGTGATGGTGTTGATGATGGTGGTAATGGAGGACATCATCAGACCCACATAGTCGGTATACTTGATCTTGGAAAGCTCCTCCACATCCTCATTATAGTCTGCAATGACCTCTTCGATCACGTCCTTATTTTCAAAGGAGGAGGCGTACAGGTTGATGGCGGAGGGTTCGTCAAGGTCGAGGTAGCCGAGCTTGATGAGGTTGGTTTCATAGTCGGAATCGGAGAATACCATAATGTCATCATGGTACTGGGCAAGTGCTGCGGTATCGCTGGAGTCCATGAGCTGTTTCAGACCGGCGATCTTCTGCTCTGCGGGGAGCTGTGCCATCTGCTCAGTCACCTGTGCAGCATACTGCATTTTCACCTGCTCCTCGACCATCATGGTGTAGGCTTCTTCCAGATCCTCGTCATCCATGTCCTTGATATAGCCTTCCAGCTCTGCCTCGGACATGCCCATCTGCTGGGTCAGTGCCTGAATCATGGTCTGCTCCATAGTTTCACGGGTCTGTCCCTGCATTGCCTGTGCAACGGAAGCTTCGAGCTGCTCTGCGGACGGGATGCACATCATCTGTACATAGACCATTGCCTTTTCCTGATTGTCGAGATTGTCAATATAATTACGGAATTCAGTTTCCTTTTCTTCATCGGTCATTTCGCCCGTCACTTCACGGAACGGCAGACCGGTGAAAATATCGGTGGTTTCATCTTCGAGCTGTGCAGCGATCGCTTCGGAGTCCTTTGCTTCCTCGATGATGTATTCGGTCAGGTCATGTGTGTAGGCGATCGCACCGGTCAGCATGGTGGTGCTTGCCTCTTCATTCGGGCGGATGATACCGCTGACTTTCAGTGTCAGACCGTTGTCATAGAGGAATTTCAGACCGGACTCGGTTTCACGCAGGTCGGTGTAGGTATCGGTCAGCTCATCATAGCTCCAGCATTCGGAATTGAGGATGACACGGTATTCCATGTCACAGATCTCTTCATAGCTCCAGCTGGATTCCTCTCTGGAGTCGAGCTTGGTCTTGTTCACTGCTGCATCCATGATCTCATCCATGGTTTCCTTGGAATTCAGACCGAGGGCATAAAGTGTCACATCATCCAGCTCATTGTTGTCATCGAGCACGAGCACAACTTCATCATAATCGGACGGCCAGCTGCCGTATACGACATCGTACTGCTTTTCCAGCAGATCGTTGATGGGGTCGCCGTCCTCGCCGGGGAGCATTTCCTGCCACAGACCGCCTGCCATCATATCCATGGAGGAGGTGCCGCCCATCATGGAAGCTTCCATCTCGAACATTGCACCCATGTCAATGTCCATTGCTTCGCTCATGAGATCCTGCAAAAGTGCAGCGGTATCGGACTGGATGATCGCACCGTCCACATTCTTGGTATACACCAGCAGGTCGAGGTTGTAGCTGTACTGCACGCCGTTGAGAGCCTGTGCGAGCTTGCTTTCCTCGTCATTCCGCTGGTTTTCGATGTATTCCTTGAATGCACGGAGGTCATTTTCGGTGGCTTCGAGGTTGTTCATGGCTTCCACCATGCTGTAAATGGCAGCCTTTTCATACACAGCGTCATTTTCATGTGCCACATCGTCCGCTTCAACGCCCATAAAGGTTTCCATCAGGGTGGTCATGTCGATGGTGGCGGATTCGATGGTCAGCGGATAGGAGGACAGGGTTTCCTCCTGTACAAGGTCGATATATGCCTGAAAGCCCTGTGAAATGGAGAGCACCAGTGCAATGCCGATGATGCCGATGGAGCCGGCAAAGGAGGTCAGCATGGTTCTTCCCTTTTTGGTGAACAGATTTTTCAGGGACAGACCGAAAGACGTTGCAAAGGACATGGAGGGCTTCTTTTTCTTCTTTTCTGCCTCCTGTGCGGTCTTGTCGTGCTCTGCTTCCGCCTTGATCTCGTCGTCGGTCAGGGGCTTGGAGTCGTCCTTGATCTCACCGTCAAGCATGCGGATGATTCTGGAGGAATACTGCTCTGCAAGCTCCGGATTGTGCGTTACCATGATGATGAGGCGATCCTTGGAGATGTTCTTGAGGATCTCCATGACCTGTACGCTGGTTTCGGTATCGAGTGCACCGGTCGGTTCATCGGCGAGGATGATGTCGGGGTTATTGACGAGTGCTCTTGCGATCGCCACACGCTGCATCTGACCGCCGGACATTTCAGAGGGCTTCTTGTGGAGCTGATTGCCGAGTCCCACATCTTCAAGTGCCTTCTTTGCACGTTCACGGCGTTCGGATTTCTTCACGCCGGAGAGGGTGAGGGCAATTTCCACATTCTGGAGCACGCTCTGATGGGGGATCAGGTTATAGCTCTGGAATACGAAGCCGATGGAATGGTTGCGGTAGGTGTCCCAGTCCTTATCCTTATAGCTCTTGGTAGAGATACCATTAATAATAAGGTCGCCCTCGGAGTACTTATCAAGACCGCCGATGATGTTAAGCATGGTGGTCTTACCGCATCCGGACGGTCCAAGGATGGAAACGAACTCGCTGGAACGGAAACGCAGATCGATGCCTTTGAGGGCATGGACGGTGTTTTCGCCGGCGAGGTAGTCTTTTTTGATGCCTTTGAGTTCGAGCATTGTGCATACCTCCGTTTTCGATTTTTTGACAACAACAAAAATCCCGAATATAGCAGAAAAGCTACATTCGGGTCAATCAACCATTTCGCTGACTCCATGCATAGCTTTTCAGATACACATGAGTCTCGCATATTAAAGCAAGCCAGATTCTTTGCGGAATCAGGATGTTGACTTGCTGCACAGGGCATTTGCTCCATGCTTGCTACTCCCTCATTGGGTAACTTTATTATAGCAGATTGTCAAAATAATGTCAAGGTTTTCATGCAGTTTTCACATAAGATTGTAGAATGGCAAAAAAAGCATGTGGGGATGGTGTTTGAAATTATATAACTTGTTAGGGAGCTTACAGAATGGATGCAGAGCTGTACTGCACACCGCCGCCGGCAAAGACTGCCATGTTTTGAAAATTGATTGATCTGCTCCAAAAATCCACCACTTGACAAACTGCCGGAAATCCTGTATAATAATGTAGAGCAGACTATGCGATAGCGTGGACGGGATAGTTCACGAGGAAAGTCCGAGCATCACAGAGCAGGATAGCTGCTAACGGCAGCCGAGGGCGACCTTAGGGCTAGTGCAACAGAAAAGAAACTGCCATGCTCCGGCATGGTGAGGGTGGAATGGTGAGGTAAGAGCTCACCGGAGTGCAGGAGACTGCACTGCCGTGTAAACCCTATCCGATGCAACGTCTAATGGTACTGACCGTCATAACATTGGCTCGATGGACGGCACAGTAACGGCGGCTTGAGCCATACGGCGACGTATGGCCTAGATAAATTATCGCACACGACAGAACTCGGCTTATCGGTCTGGTCATGCGGACGGCTTTGCCGTCCGTATTTTTTTATGAAAGGATTATGGATATGAGAAAAATGACAGCGATCCTGCTTGCAGCAGCATTCCTCTTCTGCGGATGCCAGCTGGATGGTACAGCAGAAAAGGAGCCGCAGGAAACACGGGTGGTTTACTCCGCACTGCCCCTGCCGGAGCTGTATCTGGAGATTCCGGAACGGTTCACAACGACCTCTTCCGAATTCTATGAGGAATACTATATCTGTGAGGATGCGAGCATCATTGTCACACAGGACTGGTCGGGAGCACCCTACAGCTCTGTCTATGACTACGCAATTGATGCATTGACGGAATACCAGAACATTACAACGGAGCTGGAGCTGCTGCATAATGAACAGGTCGAGGCAAACAGCGTCACAGTGCAGACGCTGGAATTCAACTATGTGATCGGTGAGGGGGACGATGCCCTCCGCATGACCTGTATGACGGGGTATCTGACGGACACGGATTCCATGTACATCATCACCTGCAAATGCAGTACGGAGAATTATGAGAGCTACCGTTCGGATTTTCTCTCCGTCATCACCTCCGCAGGCTATCTCAAATAAGCCCATGGGACGGAAAGAAAAGCTGACTGCAATGACACAGACTGCCATGCTGACCGCAGTCATGGCGGTACTGGCACAGATCGCCGTGCCCATGCCGTCACAGGTGCCGCTGACGCTCCAGACCTTTGGGGTCACGCTCTGTGCATGGCTTGGCGGAAAGAAAACGGGCGTTCCGGCACTGCTGGTCTATCTTGCGGCAGGTGCGGCAGGCATGCCGGTGTTTACGGGCTTTCGGGGCGGTGCGGCGGTCTTTTTCGGCTATACGGGGGGATTTCTCTGGGGGTTCATTCCGCTTGTGCTGCTCTGTGCGGCGGCTTCTGAAAAAACGAACAGGCTTCCGGCGGTACTGGCTGGGGGTGCGGGGCTGCTGTGCTGTCATCTTTTTGGGATCTTGCAGTACAGTGCAGTATCCGGCTCCGGATTATGGCAGAGTTTTCTGCTCTGTTCCCTCCCCTATCTGCTGAAAGATGCACTTTCCGTGCTGGCTGCGTATTTTGCAGCGTCCTCCGTCCGCAGGGCATTAAGGGCTTCGGGGATACATATATGATAGAAAGACGAAATGCTTTCCGCTGTCAGGCGGAAAGCATTTCTTTTAAGGAGAAAATTACGTTTGTAGGGAGTGTTGACACTAAAATAATACGCAGATTTTCGAGCAGAAATTTCATGCAGACAAGGCGAAAAGGTGCAGGCAGGCTGTCGCCTGTCAAACCTTTTCAACGCAGGATGCGTGAAATTTTGCCGAAAAGATGCGTTG